>NZ_JBBOYW010000001.1:2670277-3002500 GCF_038008325.1 Lysinibacillus sp. FSL K6-0232
AGAAACAAAATGCGTACCAATTAGTCCACTTGTTGATAGCCCACAAATAAAAAAGCTACCTGCCAATAGCCAAAATGCTTTTACTTTAACTGCCGCTAACAAACCATTAAAGGCAATCGTAATTGGATTTTTATTAATATGAACAGGCTGTTCCTCTACCACACCTTCCTGCCCATACGGCGTGATACCTATATCCTGCGGTTTGTTTTTAATGACAATGGCAATCAGCATAAACATAATGGCACTAAGAATAAGAATTAAGCTGATGGCACCTCTCCAAGAATAGTGTTCAATCATCATAGCTAAAACTGGCAATAAAATTAATTGACCTGTTGCTGTGCTAGCCGTTAAAATACCAACCGCTAGCCCTCTTCGCTTCACAAACCAATGATTAGCCACATACGGGCTTAGCACTGTTAAAAAGAGGCTTGCACCAAGACCAATTATACCTCCCCAGATTATGATTAACTGCCATGCTTGACTCATAATAAAAGTGAACGCCATCCCGACCATCAACGTAGCCATTGCGCTTAACATCATTTTCTTTAAGCCTATAATTTCAAGTAACGCTGCCATAAACGGTCCCGATATACCATACAAAAATAAGCTGATGGCAAATGCTAAGGCAATTGTTGAACGTTCCCAATGGAATTCCCTTTCAAGAGGGTCTATAAAAACACCTGCTGAGGAAATTGTAATCCCCGCTACAATAATTGAAAAAAAAGTAACAACTAAAATTAGCCAGCTATAATGAATACGTTTCATAAAGACACCTACTTTTCTATGTCTATTGTTAAAAGTATGTATATACATATATAATGAAGGTAATAAGAAGAGCTGTCAAGAAGGGATTTCCAGCTCTTCGGTGTATACTTGACATAAGTTGAATTTTTTAAAGGAGTGTAAGGCTATGAAAAACATAGATTATACACAAATATGTGTTTGTGCAAACCTTCGAAAAAAAACAAGGGTTGTCACGCAATTATATGATAAGCTACTTCAGCCTACAGGTTTAAAAATCACACAATATTCCATGCTGGCAAACATCGCTCATTACCAAGCTGTGTCGATTAGTCGCTTAGGTGATATTTTGCAGCTTGACCAAACAACTGTTACACGCAATATCCGTCTATTAAAGGAACAAGATTATGTACAGCTAACAAAGGATACGCAAGATGCTCGCAGTAAAAATATTACGCTTACTGATAAGGGCTTCGCAAAGCTCAATGAAGCAAGACCTATTTGGCAAGCTATTCAAAGGAGAGTAATTGACGATATTGGTATCGAAAAGTACACAGATTTCTACGATACTTTGCAAACACTGCAAAAAATTATCAAGTCCTATGATGAAGAAGATAACATATAATAAAAAATGCCTAACATGAAGTGAAAGACCTTCATGCTAGGCGGATTCTTTAACCCTCTTAATATTGGATAAGCGCTTTAATATCTAAGTCGCCAAGCTTTGCACGACCATTTAATTCTACAAGCTCAATTAAAAATGCACAGCCTACTACTTGTCCGCCTAATTGCTCTATTAAGCGAACAGTCGCCTCTACTGTACCACCAGTTGCCAGTAAATCATCACAAATCAATACTTTTTGCTCTGGCTTAATGGCATCCTTATGCATTGTTAATGTATCTTGTCCATATTCAAGACCGTAATCTACACTAATCACTTCTCGTGGTAATTTGCCAGGCTTACGGACAGGAGCAAAGCCAATTTGCAGTGCATAGGCTACAGGGCAACCAATAATAAAACCGCGAGCTTCAGGGCCTACGATAATTTCAGCACCTAATTCTTTGGCATACTCGACAATTTGATCTGTTGCATATTTATAGGCAGGACCATTATCCATAATTGTTGTGATATCTCTGAAGGTAATGCCCTCTTTTGGCCAGTTTTCAACCGTTGTAACATATTGCTTTAAATCCATGTAATTGTTCCTCCTACGAAACGTTTTCGTCTAGTTCTGTAATCGTTCATCAAACCATTGTTTTAATTCAATATAGGGGGCATAAACTAATTTTTGCTCCATTTCAATCTGCTGTGAACGGTGTTTGTAAGACGGTGCCTCTGTTAGTGCTTGTTTTGGGACATTCACGTTGACAGTTGTCAGTCCATTCTCCATTTTAACAAAACCGAGCTCAAAAAACACCTGTGTCATAAATTTTAATGCTTCTAATGGCCATCCTGTATGCTTGGCTAAATCGGCAATATGCATATTAAGCGGAAAGGCTGGTCGATTTTTCAAAAATTTATAATACCAAGCAAATTGCTCACGAGTAGGTAAACCGCTAAAGTATTGTGAATCTGGTATATAAAAATGCGCATAAATACGCGAAGGCTTTGTTTTCTGTAAAACCGCCTCTAATCTCTCAATACTTTGTGGCAAATCTAATAGCACAATATAATCACTTTGCTCAATATTTGATAGGGCAGGATCAACCACCACAATTGGTGCACCAATTAATGATTGATAATATGTCATCGTTTCTGGACGAAAGGCAATAAATATGGCAACATCTTTTGGCACTGTATTCAACCAACGAGCTGTTTGACGAATACCTCGAATATCAAATAATTGCCATTCTGTTGTTTGTACATCCTCAATCATAAATTGAGCCTTTTTGCGTCCTTGCCATTCATTAATTTGTAAATCTCCTATAAAGGACACCTTAATGCCGTATGTTAGCTCATCGTGTAAATGTCCTTTATTAAAGCCAACACTATCTAGCTTTTCATAACCATCTGTTAGCTCCATTTTAATATGGTTATCAGCTGCCCCGATTTTACGCATCGATGCAATTTCTACATCTTCCAGCACATACGTAGGCTTTGGAAAATCTGTACCAAATGGACCAAGCATAGCAATTTCCTCAATGGCATCTGCTGAAATTTCATCAAGGCGCAGCGGGATATCAATATGAACAACAGGTGTTAATTGCTCCTCTGTTAAACAGGCTCTTGCCTGAGCATCTAAGCGAGTACGTAGTTCATCCACATGCTCTAATGATAAGGTCATACCTGCAGCCATAGGATGTCCACCGAAATGCGGCAAAATATCTCGATTTTTAGCAAGCTCATTATATAGATGGAAGCCTTCAATACTACGAGCAGAGCCTTTCGCTATACCTTTCTCTGCATCAAGTGATAGCACAATGGTTGGGCGATAATACAGTTCAACTAAACGCGAGGCGACAATACCAACAACCCCTGCATTCCAGCCTTCACCTGCCACAACAAGCACTAAGGAATCGCCAATCTTTTTATCTGCTTCAATTAAGGCAACAGCTTCATCTGTAATGCTTTTCACCAGGTCTTTGCGCTCTGCATTGCAGGCATTAAGTTGCTTTGCCAAGGCAGCTGCTTTGGCACTATCCTCAGCCATTAATAGATGAACGCCAGGAGCCGCTTCCCCAAGTCGTCCAACAGCATTTAAGCGTGGGCCAAAATAAAAGCCTATCGTTTCTTCATTAATTTTTGCCTGCTCTGTGCTTGCTACATCACACATCGCCTGCACCCACGGACTAAGAGAACGGCGCATTTCCTGTATGCCACGCTTCACAAGATAACGATTTTCATCCACAAGTGGCACTAAATCCGCTACCGTACCAATCGCAACAAACTCAAGCAAATGGGTTGGCAATTCTCCGTAAAGCGCATGTGCTAGCTTAAAGGCTACTCCAACTCCCGCAAGCTCCCCAAATGGATAATGCCCCTCTGGTATACGAGGATGTAAAATAATATCTGCTGGCGGCAGCTCCTCACCCGGCTCATGGTGATCCGTTACAATCACATCCATGCCTAGCTCCTTTGCCATGCGAATCGGCTCAATACCTGATATGCCATTGTCCACTGTAATAATTAACTGTACACCCTCATCATAGGCTTCACGGAATAATGCCTCATGCGGGCCATAGCCATGAATAAAACGATTCGGTATCTTAAACGATACATCTGCCCCAAGATCAAGCAGAACATTTAACATCACGGTTGTGCTTGTGATTCCATATAGTGATAGGTAAGCCTTTGAAGTCATCTCCAGCTTTTCCCCCACTTCACACCGTGCATGAGATTTTCACCTCACACGGCGTTCCATCGAAAACATTCAAAACTTTTGTAATCTACATAACTTAACAGAATTCACTTTATTGTTTACTATGTCTAATCGTCCAAATTTAGATTGTTAATGCTTCTAGTTCAAGTTTCTTTCTTAGCGTATTTAGCTTACTTAACATACTGATGTTCATTATTAAAGCTTTATATTTTGGGATTACTGCTTCATCTTTTGCATGTATCAAGATATGTATTTCTTTATCAACTATGCAGAGGTTTTTATATTCATCAGTACTACCTTGCAATCGTGGTACTTTATGATGTCAATGTAAAGTCATCGGATTTAATTCTTGCGCTGTTACATAACATTTACCTCTTTATGCACAATATAATGCAATACGATTATCATTATATTCAATACTTCGTTGTGGAATTGGATGTTCCATTAAAAAGCGTAGTATATTGACATCAATAGTAGATAGATTTCTATGAATTTCTTCTCTACCTTCTTTTGTATATGCATTTACTACATTGCGTTTCATTATTGGACTTTTGTGTTTAATGTAGCCAATAGGTAGAAACGGTGCTCCTGATATAAATCTAAGTTGTTTGCTTTTTCCGTATTCTTTCTTAATAAAGTCGGATGTAATAACACCCGCCTTCTTGATTCGCCGTTTCATTCGATGGTCTTTTAAACATGCATTGATTTCATACGCAATGTTTCCCATATCCTCAGCTATCATTGTGGCTATACGGAAATATTGATGAAGCCCTATTACAGTTGAGCTGTATAATGCAATTTTTCTTGCTTGGTCGTTTGAGCCACTATCATCTCGAATACCCTTAATAATTTCTTTTATTTAAAGTTACTACCTCTTGAACTATGGTCATACAGCATATCGAATGTATCTTGCATGCTGTAGTATTCCATATTTCTTAGTTTGGACTTTTTAACATGTTTTGCGATTCGTGAATTCGCCACAGACATCAGCCCCTTCTCAAGTGGTGATTCTATTAGTCATACTCGAATCTGTGATTTGTTATGCATTTATAAGTCTTTGAAAGTTCCGACTAGAGCCTATCCCTCCACCGCTTATTATCACGGTTTCAATGGTACTGTGACTCCACTCTCACGGAAAGTTAATCAATTTTAATAGGTTGCCCCTTTATATATTGAACTGCTTCACAGGTAGGTTAATACCTCCACATCCTCCGCTTTCCACGTTCCGATTCCTTTATCCCTACATATATCCTTAGGTTTCTCCTATAGTCCTGTATGCTGGAACTTGCCTGTAACAAGCTATGGGCTTTCATAACGCCAGATTCTTACTTACCCACACATACGATGGCATTGCCACCCATTGCATTTCTACAATGTCTACGTCTAGATCCGTACATTCAGAGATTCGTCAGTGCTTATGCAGCACATTCTAACCATAGATATTTTATGGACTCCCGGCATATAGGATACACCATCTACCTCTAGACAGCTTTCGTGATTTACCATTATCGTAAACTTACGGTATCTCTCTGCCGACTTCACCGAGCTTCATACTTTCCTACTTAACCTTGGTAAAAGCATGTCGGAGTATCAGAGTAGGCGTTTCAAGGCGTTACCCTATCATTCCACCTATCAAGGAATCAGTTCTCCTAGAAAATCTAGTGTCTAAGCTTTTCACTTAGAAACGTGTCGCACCCGCGTCATAATCGCCATAAATCAAGATTTTCTCTCCATTATCTAATGCTTGCTCAATTCGTGCCACTGCTTCAGCCATACCTTTCATTAGCAATGGATCATGTATACTTGTCTCAGTCATATTTATTAAGCTCTCTGCATCTGCTGTTGTTTCACAGCCTCTTGCCGCTAAAATTTTCGCTGCAATCGCAGAAAGTTGTAAGTCATTTTGCAATGCTTGTACAAGTGTGGCATCTGGGCGCTCCACCTGCCATCTTTTTTTTGATAGAATCATCTTCTCACTTCCTTACGAAGGCTATTATACCGAATTTCTATACAATCCGCACTATTCTCTTTATCAGGTGGATTTTCTCGTGCTATCCGTCAATTCTGATATTCTATCCGTCACTTTCCTCATTCTATCCGCCATAAAAAAAGCCTACTCATTGAGTAGACTTTGTTCGTATATCTTTTGAGGCAGCTACTAGAGCTTGCACTGTTGCCATATCGCCCTTATGCAGAGCTGTTACAATGGCGCTACCAACAATAACGCCATCTCCTAATGCGCCCATGCTTTTGACTTGCTCAGGCGTAGAAATGCCAAAGCCTGCTAGCACAGGGATCGGACTTGCTTGACGCAAGCGTGCAAAATGCTGCTCTAAATTATCCGCAAAATCGGCACGTGCACCTGTAATCCCATTGACCGTTACAGCATATACAAAGCCTTGGCTAGCTGCTGCAATACGAGCGATGCGCTCTGGAGGGCTCGTTAATGATACCAATTGTACAATATCAATGGCATATGGATTTAAAGCTTCACGCAAAATCTCGCTTTCCTCTAATGGCACATCAGGTACGATTAATCCCTTAACGCCTGCTGCTACACAGGCTTGAGCAAAATTATCTAAGCCATAAGCTAAGACAGGATTAAAATAGGTCATGACAACTAATGGTACTTTGATTTCTTCGCGAAATGAAGCTAATGTTTGCAGCACCTTTCTTAAGGTCACGCCTGCTGCAAGTGCACGTTCACCTGCCTGCTCAATCGTTGGGCCGTCTGCTACAGGGTCTGTAAAAGGAATCCCTACTTCAATAGCCGTAACGCCTAGCTGCTGCAAACTTAAAATCGTTGGTTGAATGGTTTCAAGTCCTCCATCACCAGCCATGATATAGGGTATAAAAGCTTTATGCCCTGCGATTTGCACCTGCTCAATTGCCTGTTGTAAAGTTGTCATTTTTCATCCCCTCCTAATGCTGCTCGCACGGTATGTACATCCTTATCGCCTCGGCCTGATAAACATACAACAATTACCTGATCTTGCGGCATTGTTTTGGCAAGCTTTGCTGTATAGGCAATAGCATGAGAGCTTTCAAGCGCTGGGAGAATGCCCTCTGTTCGGCATAATAATTGCAAGCCCTCTAATGCTTCATCATCTGTTATCGCATCAAATTGGGCACGACCAATATCATGTAAATAGCAATGCTCTGGTCCTTTTCCTGGATAATCTAATCCCGCTGAAATAGAGTGTGCCTCCTGCACAAAGCCATTGTCGTCCTGCAATAAATACATATAGGCACCATGTAACACGCCTAATTGTCCGCCTGCAATCGCTGCCGCATGCTTGCCTGTTTCAAGCCCCGCGCCTGCTGCCTCCACGCCATATAAGGCTACTTCCTCATCATCAACAAATGGATGGAACATACCAATCGCATTGCTGCCACCTCCTATACAGGCAACAACTGCATTTGGTAAACGTCCTTCCTTCTCTAAAATTTGCTTTCTTGTTTCAACACCAATCACACACTGAAAATCACGTACAATTTTTGGGAATGGATGTGGTCCTAATGCAGAGCCTAAAATATAATGGGTATCCTCCACATTCGTCACCCAGTAGCGCAGTGCCGCATTCACAGCATCCTTTAATGTTTTAGAGCCACTCTCTACAGATTGAACCTTTGTGCCAAGCAGTTCCATTCGAAAGACATTTAACTGCTGGCGCTTAATATCTTCCGCTCCCATAAATACAACACACTCAAGATTTAATAATGCACAGGCTGTAGCTGTTGCCACACCATGCTGTCCCGCACCTGTTTCGGCAACAATTTTCTTTTTGCCCATACGTTTTGCCAGCAGTGCCTGCCCAATGGCATTGTTAATTTTATGCGCGCCTGTATGGTTTAAATCTTCACGCTTTAAATAGATTTTGGCACCACCAAGCTCCTTTGTCAGATTGGCTGCGTAATAAAGTGGCGTTTCTCGCCCAACATAGTCCTGTAAATAATGAGCTAGCTCCTCTGTAAATGTTGGATCATTTAACGCTTTATCATAGGCTGCTTCTAGCTCTAATAAGGCTGTCATTAATGTTTCTGGTACAAATTGTCCGCCGAACTTTCCATAACGCCCATCCTTTGTAGGTACACTATTTGCAATTGACATGATGCGCTTCCCCCTTTACTGCTTGTAAAAATGCTTGTATTTTTGTAGGGTCTTTTACCCCATCTGTTTCCACACCGCTTGATACGTCTACCATAAAGGGTGTGACGCTTGCGATGGCTTCGTTAATATTCTCGGCATGAAGCCCACCCGCTAATATTAATTTCTCTCGTGGAATCCCTACTTCCTCTAACAGTGTCCAATCGAAAGTATGACCGCTACCTCCTTTAAAATCAGTGCCGGGTGCATCAAATAAATAATAGTCCACCTGATAATTGGCAGCAACTTGCACATCCTCTTTTTTACGTACTGACAATGCCTTAATGGCTGGATAGCCCTGCTTCTGAATAAACGCTGGTGTTTCCTCCCCGTGGTATTGTACATAATCTAGCGGCACACGTTCTACTGCTTCCTTTAATTCAGCGGGCGTTGGATTTACAAACACACCAATTTTTAAAACGCCCTCTGGTATTTGCTGTGCTAGGTGCTGTGCCTGCTCAAGCGATACACGGCGTTTACTTGGTGCAAAGACAAAACCAATAGCATCTGCACCTGCCTGCACAGCCGTCATAACATGCTCTGGCTCACGCAAGCCACAAATTTTCACCTTCGTCATACAGATGCCTCCTCTTTCAATACCTGTAATTGTTGCAACGCTATGCCTGCATCCCCACTACGCATTAAAGCCTCACCAACAAGCACACCGCTTGCGCCCATCGCTGCTACCTTCTGCGCATCCTCCTGTGACCAAATACCACTTTCACTAATTAACACACGCTTCTCGTCAAATGGGAAAACCTCTGCAATTTCTTGTGTATGTGCTAGACTAACCTCAAAGGTGCGTAAATCACGATTATTGATACCAATTAACTTGGCATCTACTGCAAGCGCACGTTGAAGCTCTTCCTTATCATGCACCTCTACCAGTACCTCCAAGCCTAAGCTCGTTGCATAGCTATATAAATCGCGTAATGTTTCATCCGTTAAGGCAGCTACAATTAATAGAATAATAGATGCACCCGCTGCCTTGGCAAATCGAATCTGCACCCGATCCACCATAAAATCCTTGCACAGTAGCGGTGTATCTACGACATTGGCAACATCGGTTAAATCCTGAAACGAGCCTTTAAAAAATTCCTTATCCGTTAAAACAGAGATAGCAGCAGCTCCTGCCTGTGCATAGATTTGTGCTTGCGCAACTGGATTTGCGCCCTCTGCAATCAAGCCTTTAGAGGGAGAGGCACGCTTCATTTCTGCAATGACCTGCAGCTTATTTGCTTTGTACAATGCTTCAAATAATGATGGACGTGGTTTTTCTACAAAATTGGCTAACGGATCAGGCTGCTCCAATAAAGCGCCTACCTCAACCTTTTTTTGCTGAAGAATTTTATTTAAAATATTCATTGTCCTACCTCCACCTCTTTTATTTGCTGACTATAGGTAACAACCGCCTCTAGTTTTTGTAATGCTCGCCCACTAAAAATGCTATCTTTTGCCATAGCAACACCCTCTTTAACGGTATTTGCAAGACCATAGCCAAATAACCCAATGCCAGCATTTAATAACACTGTATCCAAATAGGCACTTTGCTCACCAGCTAGTAATTTTTTCATAATCACGGCATTTTCATCTGCATTGCCTCCGCGAATCGCCTCTAGTGGTGTAACAGGAAGACCAACATCCTCTGCTGTTAATGAAAAAGGAATTAAATCACCTTTATCGACTAACACAAATGTATTTTGCCCTGCTAAGGAAGCCTCATCTAGCCCTTGTGTACCCGAAACAACAATCGCACGTTCACGTCCAAGCATTTGTAGTACAGATGCATATTCCATGACAAAATTAGGTCGATTAATACCAGTAAATTGTGTGGACAATGGTACTGGATTTGTTAATGGTCCCACAAGATTAAAAATGGTTGGCTTGCCAAGTGAACGGCGCACCTCACCAATCCGCTTTAACTTAGGATGAACATTTGGCGCATATAAAAACGCAATGCCCTCCTTTTCCAATAGCTCAACCGTTTGAGCAATTGTAATATCTGTATGAATTCCTAATGCCTCCAAAACATCCGAGCTACCAGAGGAGGAGGAAATTTTACGATTCCCGTGCTTGGCTATTTTGACACCTGCACCTGCTAAAACAAAAGCAGATGCTGTGCTAATATTAAATGTATGAAGCCCATCTCCACCAGTACCGCAATTATCCATATAACCATTTTCTTGAATGGGCACTTTTCGTGCAAAGGAGCGCATAACTGTTGCCAATGCTGCTACCTCATGGGCAGTTTCTCCCTTAGCAGATAAAGCTGTTAAAAAGCTGGCAATTTCATCTTTCGGTGTATCATCCTGAAATATCCATTGCGCTGCCTGTAACATTTCTTCATATATTAAGTGTTCACCTTGTAAAACTTTTTGTTGGTAATCTTTCATTGACTTTGCCCTCCATTACTAGCAAGTAGCTGTAGAAATGTCCGTTCTTCCTCTTGCACCTGCTGTAAAATATCGACTATATCTGTATATTTCGTTAGTGTAACCATCGACTGCATATGCATTGTTTGCTGTTCAACAACAATGGATTGCCCTGTTAAGGCAAAATCTAAATGCCCATTAAAGCCAATAAAACCAAGTGCGCCACCAAAAATGCCTGCAGTATGATGCCATTGTTCTAAAGACTGTGTTGCTTGCTTCTTTGGTATCCCTGTAGCAGAGAATGGTGGTATTGTTATGGCTAATACATCAAGAGCATGAAGCATTGGTAACAGCTGACCTTCTATCCTTGTTGTCATATGAAGTGCATGCTTGGAGCGGACAATGCGCATTGCATCCATCACCTGCACAGAATCTCGGAAACAAACAGACTGTAGCTCTTGCTGCACTGCACTAACAAGCACTGCATGTGATTTCCTCACTTCTGTATGCTCAGATAATTTTCGTTCATTCTCTAAATCTTCGCCCTTTGTCATACCTCTTGGATACGTGCCCTCTGTAGGTGTGGCAATCACGCGCTCACCCTTTACTTGTATTAAACTTTCAGGGGAAGTACCTAACACAACATGATCATCAAATTCAACATAATACATATAGGCAGCAGGCTTTTTCTTGCGTAGCTGTCTATATAAAGAAAAGGCATCTCCCTGAAGGCTTGCCACATAACGTTTGGATAACACAATTCTCGTTACTTCCTCGTTAAGTGAATCTTGCATAGTCTGTAAAGTTGTTGTAAATGCCTCATTGCTTGGTGTATCAAGTAATTGATAATGGCAGCCTACATCCTCACAGGTATCTCCATGTACTAATTGTTGTGCCAACGCCTCTAAATCAGGCTCTTGTTTTTCTGCATCAATATTTGTATAAATTAATGTCACTTCATCTGTTACATGATCAAAAACAATAATTGTTTCATATACATGAAAATGTGCATTTGGAAGCTCTAATGTATCGTCTGCTAACATTGTTGTGCCATGTCCAATATAACCAACAGCACCGCCAGAGAACGGAAATTGTGTTGTATTGGATATCCGTGGCATTAGTCGTTTAAGAAGAACGAAAAGCTCTCCATGATGTGTATACGTTTTGCCTGTTTTATAGGAATACTCCTGAATTTCTTGCCCAATGCCCTTATAGGTTTTTCTTGGATTTGCCCCAATAAATGAAAATCTTCCTGCTTCTTCGTGTTGAGCCGAGCTCTCAAGCAAAAATTTATGTTTTCCCTGTAAACGTCTAAAAATTAAAATAGGTGTTAATGAATCACCATTTAAGCTTTTTATTTTTGTTCTTGAACTCGTTGTTTGCATAGCTCTCAATCTCCTTTTAAATTGCTATCACGAAATAAAAAAGCCCCCTGCAAAAAGGATTATTCCTAATTGCAGAGGACGATTATAACCGCGTTGCCACCTCATATTAGAGCCTATGATGCTCTCATCTCTAGCTTCCTTTATCATAACCTCAATAAAGCAAGCAACCCCTATAACGTGGGGAATCCCGTTCGCCTTTTAGAAGCGACTCTCCTAAGTCCATTCACACTAAGTTGCAAATCAGTTTACACCATCCACTGACTCTCTAAATTGCACACTTAAGCTACTACTCTTATTCAACAATTTCTCAGCTATTCTGCTCTACACTCAGCTCATCTGTTCTAAGGCTGACCTCGCTCCCGAAGCCTTCTACCTTCACCGAACAAAAAGTTAGCTCTAATTCTATGTCAAAGCTTTGTAATTGTCAATAAATTCTGAAGAAAAAGTTTAAATTTATATATTCATAGAAAATAAATCCCCAGCTTCCCTCAGTATTGACCGAGTAAACATATCAAGTTATAGTAACCTCAGAATATGTTTGATCAAACATCTGTTGAGTCAACATAAAGCCTCTAGCAAAGATCATTATTTTTCTATACAAAAGAAGAAAGTAGGCATGTGTATGTCCATTCGAAAAAAATTAAATTTAGGTTTTATTTTCCTAATAGGTCTATTGTTTATTTCTAGCATTGTATCCTTTGTCGAATTCAAAGCTACACAAAATGATTTAAATGAAGTGCTTAATCATCGCATCGTTCAAATTGAGTTAACTGAAAAAATACGCCAGCAGCTTGCCTCTCAAGGTTTATTTTTACGATCCTATATTTTAAATAGTAAAGATGAGATAGCTAAAGCAAATTTAGAACGCTATGAACAGCAATTACCAGAAACAATTGAAGAGCTTTCTTCGATTGTACGCTCCGATTATACAAAAAATATTATGCAACAAATCACTGAGCTACAAGATGGACTACTCACCAATTCAGCAAAAGCAATCCAAGTATTTGAAAGTGGTAATACGGACGAAGCACTCACTCACATTAATGTAGATGTAACCTATTACAATAAGGAAATTTTCGCACTAACAACTGAGTTATTAAATTATCATCAAGAAATGCTGCAAAAAACAGATCAAGAGGTCAACCACACCGTTTCACGCGCTCTAATTATTTCAATTAGTTTACTAGTTGCCAGCATCGTTACTGGTCTATACTTTATGCGATTTGTTAAAAGTTCCATTGTTCAACCATTACACAAGGTTATTCATGCAGCAGATACTTTAGCTCAGGGGGATTTATCCATTGCACAGCTTGACTATCATTCAAAGGATGAGATTGGTATACTGGCAAATGCGGTAAACACTTTACAACAAAATTTATCCGGCTTAATCACCAATATTCAAGATAGTGCCTCTCATCTATCAGCGGTTTCAGAGGAGCTTTCTGCTAGCACAGAGGAAGTCACAACAACTTCTGATGATATTGCACAACGTATTCAAGAAAATGTAACATATATCAATTCATCTGCTAGCGCCTCCCAACAAAGTGCTATTGCTATGGATGAAACAGCAGCTGGTGTCCAACGTATAGCTGAAGCAACGCATAGCTTACATGCCAATGCGACAAATATGACACAGCTTGCCCAAACAGGAGGCACAACAATTTCAACAGCACAGCAGCAAATGGATATCATTTCAGTAGCCACTGCTGACGTTGCAACATTAACCAATAAACTTAGTCAGCAATCAAAAGAAATTGAACAGATTACAGCCGTAATTACAGCGATTTCAGAACAAACAAACTTACTCGCACTCAATGCAGCTATTGAAGCAGCAAGAGCTGGGGAGCATGGCAAAGGCTTCGCTGTAGTAGCTGATGAAGTACGCAAGCTTGCAGAGGAATCTAATCAATCAGCTCATCAAATTGTCGCCATTACAAAGGAAATTCTTGTAGATACAGAAAATGTAGCAGCCGCTGTAGATAATGGCTTAGCTTCTGTACAGGATGGTGTTGCCAAAATTCATGAGGCAGGCGATGCTTTCTATGCAATTACATCGGCAGTCACAGCATTTACCGAGCAAATCGAAGAAATCTCTGCCACATCTGAGGAAATCTCTGCAAGCGCCGAACAGGTCGCAGCCTCTGTTACAGAAATTGCAAATGTTTCAAAGCAATCAGCTAATAACTCGCAAATTATTGGACAATCTGTGGATGAACAAGTTGCCACAATGCAGCAGGTCAACGCTGTCGCAGAGGAATTAAGCGATAATGCTCAACAGTTACAGGCTTTATTACAGCAATTTAAGCTATAGATAAAGTGCATTATAGATAAAAAATCTGCTAGCTTTTAAAAAGCTAGCAGATTTTTTATGAAGAAGAACTGGCTAAAAGAATTTTAATAATGCAATGCCACTAATGATCATCATAACAGCAATCACTCTTCTTTGATCAATCGGATATCTTGGCAATCCCATTATACCGAAATGGTCAATGCAAAGCCCCATTAAAATTTGCCCTAGAATAGCCGTCATCAATGTCAATGTCACACCTAAATGAGGCATTAAAATAATATTTGTTGCAATATAAATAGCGCCTAATAAACCACCTATAAAATGCCAAGGTCTTAATTGAAGGCTATCGGTATAAAATAGCAGCTTGATTCCTCTATTAATAATCATTGCTAGGATCAATAAAATAATCGTACCGACTGTAAATGAAATAAAAGCAGCATATAAAAAAGAATCAACCTTATATCGAAGCGCACTATTAATCGCCGTTTGTATTGGAGGCATCATACCTGTGCATAATCCGAATAATAGCCATAATCGAGAAGAGCTTGGAGAAACGCTTGGATTTTTCTTTGCATTCATGTAGATAATTCCACTTAGCAAAAGGAGAACCCCAATGATATGTAAAATATGCAATGGCTTTGCTTCCACACCAAACCAACCAAATGTATCGATCATTATACCAATTACCATTTGTCCAGTGACTGTAATAATTACAGTTAGCGCAGCACCAATTCTTGGCAATAAAAGAATATTTCCCGTAAGGAAAATAACTCCTAATGCACCTCCAGTAACCCAAATATATGAGAAGGATTGAGATGCAAAAAAAGATACTGTAAACTTGCTAGGGTTTACAATAAGATTAGCAATCAATAGTAAAATAGTTCCTGTTAAAAAAGAATAAAATGATGTAGTAAATACAGACCTAGTAAACAAATTTAAGCGATTGTTCACGGCTGTCTGCATCGGAATCATCATACCTGCGATTATCCCTAAAACAATTAATATGTACAAAAAATACCCTTCTTTCTAAAAAATATAATGGTTCTCATTGTAAACAAAGAATTTGTGAAATACAATCTTCCTGCTTTTATTGAAAGAAGAACTAGCTCGATAAATAATTATCATGCTCACCACCTAACATAAAAAAGACTGTGCAAAAAGATTTTCACTTTTTGCACAGCCTTGTTCGATTTATGAGAATACGCTAAATAAGCTTGCACCAAAAGTTTATCCTAAAAGAAGCGTTTCGGACAAACTATTATTCATATTGTTACACAACAGGCTCATCTGTACCCCATTGTTTTTTCTCTTTTTTCTTTAGCTGACCATCTGTTTTTTTCATTTCACGTATTTTTAATGAGTACCAAATTTGAGCTGCGATACAGATAGATGAATACATACCTGTTACTAAACCAATCAATAAAGCAATGGAGAAGTTTTGAATAGATGGTGCGCCAAAAATTAATAACGCCACAACTACAATAATAACGGTTAATACTGTGTTAACAGAACGTCCCATTGTTTGGCGTAACGATTTATTGACAATATTCGCCAATATTTCTCGATCATTAATTGTATCATATCGCTCTAAGTTTTCACGCATACGGTCAAATGTAACAATCGTATCATTAATCGAGTAGCCAACAATTGTTAACACAGCCGCAATAAATGTAATATCCACCTCTAAGCGCATAAAGCTAAAGACAGCAACAATTAAGAATACATCATGTAACAGGGAAACAATTGCCCCGACACCCATGCGCCATTCAAAACGAATCGCTACATAAATAATGATCCCTAGTGCTGCAAGTGACAATGCCTTAATAGCATTTTTCACAAGCTCCTTCCCAACTGTAGGTGATACGGTACTGACAGTAGGATTATGACCATATTTCTCCGTTGTTTCATTTTGGAATGTCAAAATATCAGCCTGTGATAAATCGGTTTTATAACGCACAACAGCAGAATTACTCTTTTCTCCTGAAAGAACAATATCATCTGATGGGAAGCCGATGCTTTTTATATATTTTGATACTTCTTCTTTTGTTAATGTTTGATCTGCTTCAATTTGAATACGTGTACCACTAGAGAAATCAATACCAAGATTTAGACGGAAAATACCAAGAACAACTAAACCAGCCACTAAAATAGCTAATGACAATGTATAAAATTTCTTACGGTTGTGTACAAAATCAAAACGATCAAATTTCGTCGATAAATCTAATGCACCAATATTTTCATCCAGACTATGCTGCTTCGATTTAGCAATACCAAACCATGCTGGATTATTGAAATAGCCACTATTTACAAGCAAGCCTAATAGGACACGTGAACCCCATACCGCTGTAAGGAAGCTTAGTAAAATACTAATAATTAATGTTGTCGCAAAGCCTTTTACAGAGCTTGTCCCAAAGTAAAATAGCACTGCTGCAGCTAGTAAAGTCGTTAACTGTGCATCGACAATTGCTGATAGGGATTGCTTCGATCCAAGCTGGAACGCTTTTTTCACAGGATGCCCTACACGTAATTCCTCTCGAATACGCTCCGCTGCTAAAATATTAGCATCAACAGCCATCCCAATACCAAGTACAATGGCTGCAATACCCGGAAGCGTTAATACTGCATTAATCCAATCAAAAACAACCAATACTAGGAATGTGAAAACAGCCAGTGTAATAACTGAAATAAAGCCAGGTAAGCGGTAGTAGAATAGCATAAATAAGAAAATAATTACTACGCCAACAATACCCGCAAAGATTGTATCATTTAATGCATCTGCACCAAACTGTGCACCTACAGATGTTGAATAAATTTCATCCAATTTAACAGGCAATGCTCCTGCATTTAAAATACCTGCTAAATTTTTTGTTTCTTCAACTGTAAAGCTACCACTAATCATTACATCCGTTGTATTTAATGTTTGGTCAACTCTTGCAGCTGATGCATAGCGAGGGTCCGCCTTTTGTGATTCCGCTTTATAAGAATCGACGCCTTCTTCAAAATCTAACCATACAACAAGTAAATTTTCGCCTGGTGGTTTTGCGGCAATTTTGCTTGTGATATCAGCAAATTTTTTCGCATCTTTTAATTTTAATGATACAATTGGACGGTTTTGTTGGTCAAAGGAGTCAGTTGCTCCATTTTCCTTTAGGTCATCTCCATCCAATAGTAAATTATCATCCACATCACGGAATGTTAAGTTCGCAGAAGTAGACAGTAGCTTACGTGCGGATTCTTGATCCTCAACACCCGCTAATTGCACACGAATACGATTTTCTCCCTCAACCTGAATGCTTGGCTCACTGACCCCAATTGCATTTACGCGGTTGCCTAGAGCTGTAGCCGTTGCTGCAACAACTTCTGGTGTAATTTTTTGTCCTTCTTTTAATTCATTTACCTCATAAAGCACTTCAAACCCGCCTTGTAAGTCAAGACCAAGCTTGATGTCCTTTAAGACGCCGTTTACAGTCGTACTAATTCCTGCGGCAAAAAGCACTAGAATTAATAAGAATGCAACTATACGACTTTTTAGTTTCATCAATAAATCCTCCTCGAATTGGTGTAAGGGCTGTCCTTACACGCCAAACAAGTAACTAGCAATACCTTTTGAAACGCTTTAATCCTCCCTTTCCTTTAGAATCATGTTACCTGTGTTTCAAAAAGGTTGCTCTACTTATTTCAATCGTTCATAACGCGCAAGTTTATCTTTGTATTATTAGGCACTCGCCTTCTAAATTCAAGTAAAATGTATAGAAGGTTTATGTAAGAAAAAATTTATGCAAAATAAAAAAAGCGCAACACACTTATTATGAAACAGGTTGCGCTCGGTGTCAATTCAACATAGCTATCATTCTTTAATTTCTTGAAAAATTTAACACCTTTTTATGATATTTTTGCTGGGCCAAGCAGCATTTTTAATTCCTCTGTATTTACTTCCTCAAACCAGTTATCACTTTGTAAAAGCTCTACTTGATTAAATGACACAATATCAGATGGTGATACTGCAAAAATGGTAGCAATTACCTCATGTAAACGCAGTTGCTCTACATTTTTTTTACGCCACTTTTTCTCCACACAATAACGCCAAAGTTCCTCAGCCGTAATCGCATCATATTGAAAATGCTTGAACTCTGCTATCTTACTATCAATTGCCGGACGAATTTGTTCAAATAGTTGCTGATGTTGCATACTCATTTTGAATCATCTCCAATCAAAGTCGTAACGTAAGACATGCTTGCATACAAATAGTGTAAATGAATTTTTGCGGCTTGAGAAGGGACGGATGGCATGAGTTCTTTTGTACGAGGTACATTATTTTTAATGTTTGTGATTTTTTTATCGAAACTTTTTGGCTTCTTTTATAGAATGCAGTTTATGCGGATTGCTGGTGAAGAGGCTGTCGGCATTTATATGACCGTCTATCCAGCATTTATTTTCTTTATCTCACTCATTCAATTAGGGCTACCGATTGCTGTAGCAAAAATTGTAGCTGAATTACTCGCAAAAAATAAACGTGATAGCATCTTTGGTGTTATGCGTACAGCCATTATTTGGTCATTTATTGGCATGATTATTTTTATGCCCCTTGTAGCACTAGCAATACCATATATTTCAACAACACTTTTACATAATGAACATACCACATTTACACTATGGATTGCACTCTTTGCTGTACCTGTGTCTGTAGGCTCCGGTTTATTGCGTGCTTATTTACAAGGTGTAGCGAAAATTACACCAACAGCTTGGGCACAAATGATTGAGCAGGTTGTACGTATTAGCTTTATTACATTCATGCTTCCTTATGTGGCAAACTATAATAATGCAGCTGTTACGGCTGCTGCTGCAATGGGTATTACGCTTCTTGCAGAAGTAGTTGCATTCCTTTATTTAGGGCTACATTATATTGTGTCAAAGAAGAAATTACTAACACGTAAAGCAAAAATTGAAAGTTATCCAGCATCCCCTATGCTACGTATTGCCCTGCCATCAGCAGGTAGTAAGCTATTTGGTTCTTTCACTTGGTTTTTAGAGCCAATTATCTTTTTAAAGGCTTTAACAGTAGCTGGCTTAACAGCATCTGCTGCCACTATTTTATATGGTGTTATTTCAGGTGTTTTAGTGCCATTATTATTATTTCCTGCTTTTGTATCAACAGCATTATCCATTGTTCTTATTCCCGCTGTGAGTGATGCAGTTGCCCGTCAACATATTCCATTACTACAAGAGCGTATTTCGGTTTCCTTACGCTTATCTTCTTTAGTAGGCTGTGTTGCTGCTACCTATTTTTTTGTACATGGTGATGAATTGGCGATGAAGCTTTTCCATTTAGAAGAAAATCGTGGTTATGTGAAAATTTTAGCACCTATTTTTTATTTTTATTATATTCAAAGCCCGTTGCATTCCATCCTACAAGCAATTGGTGAGGCAAGAGCTGCCATGATGAATTCCATCTATGGTGGACTAGGTAAGCTATTTGTGATGTTTGTACTAGCCTCTCAACCAGGCATACAGGAAAAAGGCGCTGTTGTAGCAATTGGCTTTGGTGTTTTGTTGACGTCTTTCTTGCATATCGCAACAGTCAGACAACGAAAAAATTTGCGAGCAGGCTTTCGAATGTTTGTTGTGCCGTATAGCTGCTTTATCGCGGTTTGTGTAGTGCAGTATTTTTTACTGCCAATATTTTCTCTACCTTTTATACTAAGTAGCTGCGTGACATTGTTTTTACTATTTACATTTTTATTATTTACCAATCAATTGCGCATGACCGATTTCCGCTATATCCGTAAATTAGCAAAAAAGGTTTAAGATTCTTTTAACTGAATATGCAATCGACCGTCCTCCCAAATGCAAAAAAATACACCACTGCTATCTGTAATATTATTTTTAGCAAGCTCAGCCATTAACCATTCCTCATCCTTATGCATTGTTAATAAATGTCTTTCTTGGATATCGCCATCAATAATTAATGGGTAAATAAAAGGTTTTTCATCTTTTTTATAAACAGAAAGATTACCAGAAGGTTCCAAATAGGCAAATGCCACATCTGTGATTGATGCAATACCATTTTCTCGGAGTTGCTGACATAAATCATCGAGATTATAACGATGTTTACGCATTTCACTTTCTAAAATCATACCGTCTTTCACCAATAATGCTGGATCACCGTCTACTAAATCACGTATTTTCTTAAACTTTAAGGATAAATAGGCACTTAATATTTGAATCACTAATAGCAGAATAATGGGCAGTATCGCTTTCAATAAAGGATTTTTATAATCGTCCAATGCAAATGCAGCTACCTCTGCAATTAAAACAAAGACAACTAAATCAATCACGGATAATTCGCCTACTTCTCGTTTACCCATTAAGCGAAAAACAATAATAATAAAAACATATAAAAAACAAGTTCTAAAAATAATATGGAAATATTCTTCCATCGAAACACCTCCATACTATCAAGGTGACCTTCCTATTTGTTTTTTATACAAAACGACTGCACGAAAATATAAGCACTATTTACATATACTAGCTACGTTTAACTATTCACACATAAAAAAGACTTACAATTAAGCATTTGCCCATTGTAAGTCTTTTTCTTTTATTTACTTCACGCTATCGTTTACAATACGTCCAATTGCTTGACGGTCAAACTTAACACGCACATTTTCAGCGATTTTTAATGTCACTGCTGTGTCCTCGATTGCATCAATAACACCGTGTAGACCACCGATTGTAATGACTTTATCTCCACGCTGCAAGCTATTTTGCATATTTTGCGTTTCCTGCTGTCTTTTTTTAGCTGGACGAATTAAGATAAACCACATAGCAACGAACATTAATAGTATTGGTGCTAGCCCTAATAGTTGATCCATAATGCTTCTTGCCCCCTTTCCACATATCACTTTTTTAGTATAGACTATTCCACTAATAAAAAGCGATGGACAAGCACAAAAATTTTCTATATTGCTAATATTATTTCTATGATTGACAATATTTTGCTAGAAATATTCACTTTTTACAAAGATTTGTACGACTTACTATACAATTAAAAGTTTTTTGCGTTTGGTCCATTAAAGCCATATTTCTCGAAAAATTCTTCTCGGAAATCACCTAGGCGATCTTGGCGTATTGCCTCACGTACTTGCTCCATGAGTTTTAATAGGAAGTGGAGGTTATGATACGATGTTAAACGGATACCAAATGTTTCTTCCGTGCGAATCAAATGACGAATATAGGCACGTGAATAGTTTTTGCATGTATAGCAATCACAGTTTGGATCAATTGGTCCAAAATCGCGGGCATATTTAGCATTTTTCACTACAAGACGCCCTTCAGATGTCATCAATGTACCATTGCGCGCAATACGTGTTGGTAGTACACAGTCAAACATATCAATCCCGCGAATAGCCCCATCAATTAATGAATCCGGTGAACCTACACCCATTAAATAGCGTGGTTTATTTTCAGGCATCATTGGCGTAGTAAACTCTAACACACGGTTCATCACATCTTTTGGCTCACCAACCGATAGCCCACCAATCGCATAGCCCGGGAAATCTAACTCTACTAAGGCTTCGGCAGAACGTCGGCGTAAGTCCTCATACTCACCGCCTTGAATAATCCCAAATAAACCTTGCTCCTCAGGTCGCTGATGTGCTTCCTTACAGCGTTTTGCCCAGCGTGTTGTACGATCTACGGATTGTAGCATATAGTCATATGTCGCAGGATATGGCGGGCATTCATCAAATGCCATCATAATATCAGAGCCTAGATCATTTTGAATTTCCATTGCCTTCTCTGGGCTTAAAAATAATTTATCACCGTTTAGATGGTTGCGGAAGTGAACGCCTTCCTCTTCAATTTTTCGGAATTGGCTAAGTGAGAACACTTGGAAACCACCTGAGTCTGTTAAAATTGGACGATCCCAATTCATGAATTTATGCAGTCCGCCTGCTTCCTTGACAATATCATTACCCGGACGAAGCCATAAATGATAGGTGTTGGATAAAATAATGCCCGCATTCATTTCCTTTAGTTCCTCAGGTGACATTGTTTTCACCGTTGCTTGCGTACCTACTGGCATAAATGCAGGTGTTTCAAAGGAGCCGTGTGGAGTATGCACAATGCCAAGGCGCGCTCCTGTTTGTTTACAAGTATGAAGTAGCTCATATCGAATTGCTGGTTGTGTCATAAACTAAAAAATCCTCTCTTATCTAAAGTAAAAACAGTACTTCGATTTTATCGTAAAATTATCGTGTTGGGCGAATAAACATCGCATCGCCAAAGCTAAAGAAGCGATATCTTTGCTCTACCGCTTGCTGATAGGCACTTAAAATGGTTTCTCTTGTAGCTAGTGTACTAACAAGCATCACAAGCGTTGATTTTGGTAAATGGAAGTTTGTAATTAAGCCATCCACTACTGTAAAGCGATAGCCTGGATAAATAAAAATAGATGTCCATCCCTGCTCTGCTCGCACTTCACCATGATATTTAGAGCCAATTGTTTCTAATGTTCGTGTAGAGGTTGTCCCAACAGCAATCACCTTGCCGCCATTCTGTTTTACTCGGTTAATGGTAGCTGCTGCTTCCTCCGTTACACTATAAAATTCGGCATGCATTTCATGATTTTCAATCGAATCCACACTAACAGGACGGAAAGTGCCTAATCCAACATGCAATGTAATAAAGACAACCTCTACCCCTTTTGCCTTCACTTGTGCTAATAGTTCCTCTGTAAAATGTAGCCCTGCTGTTGGTGCTGCGGCTGAACCACGCTCTTTGGCATAAACCGTTTGATAGCGATCCCTGTCCTCTAGCTTCTCACGAATATATGGTGGTAACGGCATTTCGCCAAGCTGTTCCAATATTTCATAAAAGATGCCGTCATAGTGAAACATAAATGTACGACCACCATGCTCAAGCTCGCCTGTACAAGTAGCGGTTAATAAACCATCGCCAAATGTAATGACCGTACCTACTTTAACACGCTTTGCTGGTTTAACAAGTGTTTCCCATTCATCTGTACCAGCTAACTGCTTTAACAGTAATACTTCTATATGTGCCCCTGTTTCTTCTTTGACACCCATTAAACGCGCTGGTAAAACCTTTGTATCATTTAATACAAGACAGTCACCAGCATGTAGTTCCTCTAAAATATGGGCAAAACGGTGATGCTCCACTTGCTTAGTGCCTGGTGTTACAACCATTAATCGACTCGCTGTTCGATCCACTAATGGTGTTTGAGCAATAAGCTCCTCTGGTAATATAAAATCAAAATCTTCTACACGCATGAAAAAACTTCCTTTTTTATGTTTGTTGTGGATAGTCATATCCAAAATGTTCGTAGGCTAAATGTGTTGCCACTCTTCCTCTTGGTGTACGCTGGATAAACCCTATTTGCATTAAATACGGCTCATATACATCCTCTATTGTCACCCGCTCCTCACCAATTGATGCAGCGAGTGTATCTAAGCCCACAGGACCTCCCTGAAAGCGTTCAATCATATTTGTAACAAGCTTATGGTCAATATGATCAAGCCCTCTAGGATCGACTTGTAATAGCTCTAATGCCTGCTTCGCAAGACCCTCCGTTATCATACCATCTCCAAGCACTTGTGCATAATCCCGCACTCGCTTTAATAAACGATTAGCAATGCGCGGTGTCCCACGTGAACGTCTTGCCATTTCCATTGCCGCTACTGCTTCAATCTCCACATCAAATAAATGGGCACTGCGTACAACAATTTCAGCCAATGAACGATCATCATAATATTCCAAGCGTAGCAATACACCAAAGCGATCCCGTAAAGGAGCTGATAAAGCACCAGCTCTTGTTGTCGCACCTACAAGTGTAAAGGGAGGTAAATCAAGGCGAACGGAACGTGCTTCAGGCCCTTTCCCAACAACAATATCTAAACAGAAGTCTTCCATTGCTGGATATAAAACTTCCTCAATAGCACGGGGAAGTCGATGAATTTCATCAATAAATAGGACGTCCCCAGGCTCTAATGAGCTTAAAATAGCTGCTAAATCTCCGGGACGCTCAATCGCAGGACCACTTGTCATACGTACATTGACATTCATCTCATTCGCAATAACGGCGGCTAAGGTTGTTTTACCAAGCCCTGGAGGTCCATATAGCAGCACATGGTCTAAACTTTCCTGACGAAGCTTTGCGGCTTCAATAAATATTTGCAAATTTTCCTTTACTTTATGCTGTCCAATATATTGTGACAGCCTTTGGGGACGTAATGATAATTCAAACTGCTCATCATAGCTTCCTGCCTCACCAGCCATTATCCGTTCAGACATGCACCTCCCCTCCTTTCCTTACTTTAATTTTAATAGCAGTTGCAATGCTTGCTTCATATACGCATCTGTTGTTTCTAGCTTGTCATTATCTTCAAGCTGCGGACGAATTTTTTCAAGCTCTTTTTCAGAATATCCAAGTGCCAGTAATGCCAGTATTGCTTCCTCTAGCTCATGCTTATTTGGATGAACGCCAAATAGTGGTAGCTCTTCTTCTGTACTTGGTAGCTCTATTGTTTCCAATAAAGCACCTAGCTTGCCTTTTAAATCGAGGATCATTTGGCGCGCTGTTTTTTTCCCGACGCCCGGGAACTTCACTAAAAATGTTTCATCCTCACGCTCAATTGCACTAATTACCTGCTGTGGATTGCCAGTAGCTAAAATAGCTAGCGCCCCTTTTGGCCCTATACCTGACACTAAAATCAGCTTACGGAATAGTTCACGCTGGTCTAAGTTTGGAAAACCATATAATATTTGTGCATCCTCACGTACATGCAAATGGACATATATTTGTTGCTCAAGTGCTGATAGTCGAAAGGCAAATGGATTAGGTGTATTAAGCTGCCAGCCAATGCCCTGCTGTTCAAGTACAATATATTCAGGTGTAATACGGGTAATTTGTCCTTTTAAATAATCATACATTTAAAATCCCTCACAATCATCGTCTTCGATTATAGCATATAGCGAACGAATGCTCGACAAAAAGCCAAAAGTGAGATTCACAGACAAAAATGACCGCCAAATGACGGTCATTTCTTCACAAATCTATCAATATCGTACCACAATTTTGGCCAATAAGTGAGAGCGCGTTTTGTAAATGGCACTAAATAATCTAAAAATACTAGCTGCTGCTCGAGTGGTAAATCCACAGCAAACAGCCATTCACGTAATAACTCATTTGGATATTTCAAACGATGAAGCTTTCTTTTATCCAGCCGTTTCAGCTCTGGTAACTCTGCAAATATCTTACCAAGATCGTAATCCACAGCTGGCAATACACGATGCAGCCATAAAATATATTCATCATCTGCTTCTCCAAGGTGCGCTAAATCAAAATCAATTAAGCGTAATTGTCCATCAGAGCACCATAAAAAATTATGATGAACAACATCTCCATGTAAAAGCGTGATGTCTTTTTCAGGTGCATCCTCCATCGCTATCAACTGTAGCGACTTATCACTATAATGTAAAATTTGATCGATTTCTTCTCTTGTTAAAAATGCCCTAAATTCATTGCGTCTGCTTTTAAAACGCATATAGCGCATTTGCCATTTTAAAAGCTGTGAGTAGGTATGCAAGCCTGGCACTCGCTGCCAAGCAATTTTTTTATGTGTGTCATGTAAAGTGATTAAGAGCTTAAGAGCTTCCTTGCGATCTTTTTTATAGGTAAAGTTTGCACCATGGCTTCCTTCTTGCCATGCTTGCACAATTAACTGTTCATCATCACTTTGTACAATTGGTAAAACGAGGGAAGGCTCCATACAGCCTAGCTGACGATGGATAGCCCTCACCTTCTCCGCAATTTCTACTTGCTTCGCCCGCTTCACAAAATAAGTATTCGATTGATATTTATATTTCCAAATATTTGGCTTTACTTCTTCAACAATATACGCTTTTTCACCATCGATAAGGCGTCATCCCGCCTGGGAAATAATGCGGTGGCATCCAAGGACCACCTGACGGGCATGGAGGCGGTGGACAGTGACAAGGGTCCATATACCAAGTAGGCATCATCATTGGTTGCGGTTGTGTACCACATCCGCAGGATTGACCCATATTCATATCAGGCATCATCATTGGCGGTGGTTGCGTACCACATCCACAAGACTGACCCATATTCATATCAGGCATCATCATTGGTTGCGGTTGTGTACCACATCCACAGGATTGACCCATATTCATATCAAATTGTGGCTGCATCTGTGTATCATGTTTTGGGAAAAACGGTGTAGATTCTAAGAAATCATCTATCCCCCCGATCTTTTGCTTTGGCATATCACAAGGCATTGGCTGCTGTGGCATCATATACGGCTCGACTTGTGGCTGCATTGGCATTTGCCACCACATTTGATGATAAACAGGCTGATGGCAGCTCGGACAATATGGAACAGCAGGCATTTGTGGCATCATTTGCACTGGTGGCGGTGGCGCTGGTTGAGGCTGTGGCTTCGGTGGTGGCGGTTCTGGCTTTGGTTTAGCGACAGGTGGTGGTACTGGTGCTGGTTTCGGCGGTGGCTGTATTTGTACTGGCGGTGTAACATTTTGCTCAACTTGCGGCATCACCACTTGCTGATGCCAATTCATTTCCACAGGCTGCGGCACCCACATTGGCTGTTGTGGCATTTGCATCGGCATTGGTATCGGTATTGGTATCATACGTGGCTCCGGCATCGGCATTGGAGCTGGTGGTGGCGGCACAATGGGCGGCGGTGGTGGCGTTGGCTTCTGTACCTCTTTTTTAGGTGCTTCCTTCGTAATAGGAGCCTCCTTTGGTACCTGTGTTTCCTTCTTCGGCATCTCCTTAGGTGAATGGCGCTGCGACTCTTTATTTATTTTTTCAGGCAAAATAATTTCCATACCTGGAACAATATAATCTGGGTTGGCAAGATGGACATTGAGCCGCTTCAAATCTTCAAACGAAATGCCGTACTCTTTCGCAATCTTCCACAATGTATCTCCCTTTTGAACAATATGAATACGCAATTTTTTCCTCCCTTCCTCTCTACGTATCATATGTTCAATGTTGCATTTGGATACAAAAATTTCAGCAAGTTCGAAATGCTTCATGGTACACTATTTCATAGGGAATGCGATTTCCTGTATTATAGGCAGAGGTGAGCAATGTGAAAAAAATGTTAGGCGAAGAACGCCGACTGCAATTACTAGCACAATTAAAAAAAAGTAAAGCACCTATTACAGGAACAGACCTAGCTAAATTTGCAAATGTTTCTAGACAGGTTATTGTCAATGATATGACATTATTAAAAGCTAGGAATGAGCCAATTATTGCCACAAGCCAAGGCTATCTTTATATGCAGCAGGAACAATTTCAACATACGGTTGAGCGTACATTCGCATGTTCGCATACTTCTGAACAAACAGAGGATGAATTACTGACGATTGTCGATTGTGGAGGAACCGTTAAAAATGTGACTGTTGAACATCCTATCTATGGTGAGCTAACAGCCTCCATTATGGTAGCAAATCGCCATGAGGTAAAACAATTTATTGAGCGTGTTAATGAAACACAGGCAAATTATTTATCTGCTCTTACGGGGGGCATTCATTTGCATGTAATTGCTGCACCATCTGTAGAGGTATTAGCATTAATTGAACAAGCTTTACAGCAAAAAGGCTATTTAGTAACAGAAAACACAGTATGACTTGATGCTCATACTGTGTTTATTCGTAAATGCGGGTATTTCACTTCTCTTCGTGGATATTACTCCTGTAAGCGCGAGTATTTCGTTCCCCTTCGTGGGTATTACTCTCATAAGCACGGGTATTTCGCTTTTCCCCGCGGGTATCAGGAAAGAAATCGTTGTCGCTGTGCAGGTGTAGGTAATAAACATGCTTGCTTTTGCCCAAATAAACGATAGCGATGCTTTGCAAACCGTCTATACAGCGCATCGCGAATTCGTTGTGGTATCGGCATAAACAAATAATACAGTGGCCATACTTTATCTAATTTTTTGCCTATTTTTAAAGCCGCTGTAGATTCCATATAAACATTACCATCTTCAATCAGGACAACACTATCTATATTGTTAGGTATATGAAATTGTTCAAGAAGTGTTTGGCCGACATCACTTTGTAAAGCTGCAAATTGAAAATAGCCAGCTTGATCATGCTTCATAATAAATTGAACAGTGCTATCACAAAAATTACAAACGCCATCAAATAAAATAATTCCGCCCATTATAAACCCCTCCTTGTCATTATTATACCTCATCTGAAGTGACGTACGTAAAATATGTACCGAGTGACTTGACCTTACAGCCTAGTGCCGCTAACTCCTCCATTGCACCACGCATCATTGGCTCTTTTTCATCTGCTAAGACATCAACCATAAAGAAATAGTCACCTAGCCCTGTTTTCAACGGACGTGATTCAATTTTACTTAAATTTAGCTGACGCCATGCAAACACAGATAATACTTGATGCAGGGCTCCTGAACGATCCGTTGGCAATGTAATCATAAATGTTGTTTTAGGCTGCCCCTCTGATAATTCCTGTGGCAAGCGCTTATTTTGCTTTGATAGCACAAAGAAGCGTGTATGGTTAAAGTGGAAATCATGGATATTCGACTCCACGATTTCAAGATCGTACTTGTCAGCTGCAGCAGCATTGCCTACTGCGGCGATACAGCTATGTGGATTTTCTGCTACATATTTTGCCGCGGCTGCTGTGGAGGTTGTTTGGTGTAAGGGTACATGGCTGAATCGATAAAATAAATATTTATGGCATTGCGCCAAAGCATGTGGGTGCGAATAAACACCCTCTATAGCCTGCCAATGCTCTTTTTGCGCTTTATTAACCATTAAATGTTGCTGGATTTTTAGCAATAACTCCCCTGTTACATACAGTGTTGCCTCATGAAATAAATAATCTAATGTAAGCGGCACAGAGCCCTCTAAGGCATTTTCTAATGGTACGACCGCTAAATCCACCTTACCCTCTGCTACTGCCTCAATGCATTCTGGAATCGTTGCACACGGTACAAGCCACTCATTTGGAAAAATAGCCTTTGTAGCTAAATATGTAAATGATGCTTCTGGTCCTAAATATGCGATTCGATTTTCCCATTGTTGTTTTATCATGGCAATTGCCTCCTTTATGGCATCTATTACAAAATAAGGAGCAGTCCCTGATGATCGACCAATCACACGAGGACAGCTCCTTCTTTGAGCTATTTTATATAACCATTATGATATTTGGTTCCTCACCAATCGATATGCTTGATTGTCTAGTAAATAGCAAGCATCTAGGCTGGCGATAACCTTTATGTTTCTTAGAACGAAAAGGATTGAACACTATAATGCACCAGAGCTAATTACTTCTGCTGATTCCACAAAGTCTAGGCGTTTTAGTTGTTGAATCAAATCATCCAGCTCACATGTCATGCTTGTAACATCTAGTGATAATGTTACGTTGGCACGCCCTTGAATAGGGATTGTTTGGTGGATGGTTAATACATTACAATGTGTCATCGTCACCGTTTCTAAAAGCTTGGCAAGTGTTCCTTTTCTGTCTTGAAGCTGTAAAAAGACTGTTAAAATGCGTTCCTGCACAATTGAATGAAACGGAAATACAGCATCACGATATTTGTAAAACGCACTTCGCGATAAATCCACCTGCTTTACCGCATCCCAAATGGAGGATACTGAACCACTTGACAGTAGGTGCTTCGCCTCCAAAGTTTTTTGCATTGCATCCGTTAAAACATCTTCACGAACTAAATAATATCGCTGATTCGCAACATTCTTCATACGCTTCCCCCTAAAACTCATGTCTTAATCGACAAATTCAAATTCAAACTCTTGTAGGCGTACTGTATCGCCATCCTGTGCTCCACGTTGACGTAAAGCCTCGTCCACGCCCATTGCACGTAATTGACGTGCAAAACGACGAACGCCATCTTCACGGCTAAAGTCTGTCATTTTAAATAGACGTTCAATTGCATAACCACTGATGATAAATGTCCCATCATCATCACGAGTGATTTCAAATTCCTCGCCTTTTGCCTCATGCTTATACATAACCGTTGCCTCTGATTGCTCCTCTATATCATCATATAGTGGGAATTCAGGTGTTACTTCAAGTAAATCAGCAATCGCAAATAATAGCTCTTTTAAGCCTTGACGTGAAATCGCTGAGATTGGGAAAATTTGAACATCTTCTCCTACCTTTTGGCGGAATTTTAGTAAGTTTTCTTCTGCATCTGGCATATCCATTTTATTGGCTACAATAATTTGTGGACGCTCTGTTAAACGAAGATTATATTGTTTAAGCTCTTCATTAATTGTTAAATAATCTTCATACGGGTCACGCCCTTCCATTCCTGACATATCAATCACATGGACAATAACACGTGTACGTTCAATATGTCGTAAAAACTGATGACCTAATCCAACTCCTTGATGCGCCCCTTCAATAAGCCCAGGTAAATCTGCCATCGCAAAACTACGGTGATCATCTGTTTCAATCATGCCTAGATTCGGTACAATTGTTGTAAAGTGATATGCACCAATTTTTGGTTTTGCTGCAGAAACAACAGATAAAAGTGTTGATTTACCAACACTTGGGAAACCTACTAGCCCTACATCTGCTAAAACTTTTAACTCTAATATAACATTTAATTCTTGCCCTGGCTCACCTTTTTCAGAAAGTTCTGGCGCTGGATTTGCAGGTGTTGCAAACCTTGAATTTCCACGTCCACCGCGTCCTGCTTTTGCAATGACAGCTCTTTGGCCATGCTCCACTAAATCGGCAATAACAGCTTCTGTTTCTTCATTAATAACAACTGTTCCCGGTGGTACTTTGATAATTAAATCTTCCGCATTTTTGCCATGCATGCCTTTACTCATCCCATGCTCACCACGAGGTGCTTTAAAATGGCGTTTGTAGCGGAAATCCATTAATGTACGTAGGCCTTCATCTACTTCAAATACAACGTTTCCACCGTGACCACCATCGCCACCAGCTGGACCACCATTTGGTACATATTTTTCTCGGCGAAAGGCCACCATACCATCTCCGCCATCGCCACCTTTTACATAAATCTTTACGTGATCGACAAACATTTACTTCACTCCCTATTTGCACTCAAGACATATTGCCAGCGTCTATTTGTCTGTTCAATTGTTTGAATGTCGAATTGTGTCAAACCTTTTTCGGTGAATGCATCAGCACTCCATAACCCATTTAGCGTGAATGTCACGGCAAATGTATGATCGTCAACACGTATATCAAGCGTTAAGACCTGCTCTGTAAATGGATCTAATGTATCATAAACATGCATAACTGTTTTGTTTAAATAATCTACAACTGTCTGATCAATATCATTGGTCACAGGCTTTTTTATCTCACCATGCAGCTTCCATACTAATGAAGGATAACGCCATCCTGCTGTTTGTAGCCATTCAATTGTTTGTGGTAATTGTAGTCGATTTAGGATAGAAAGCACTCGTAATTGCTCTGAATAGTGTTGAATAAGCTGTTTGGATTCATCAATTCTACCTAAATCTAAATTCATGCGAATCAGTTGCAATTGATTCACAAAGTCATGATTTGCAAAACGTAATACTTCACTCACGGTTAGTGATTGATCGTTCATCCCATTCACTCCAATAAAGTTATCCTTACTAGTATAACAAGTTTTATTGTATTTTTCCCCTTAATTCTTCTTTGAATTTTACGAATGTTTTCTTCAAAACTTTCTCAATCTTTCTTATTCATATATCGACAGTTCCTTATCCCTTATGATAGTATGTTACCAAATTTGATATTCATTTATATAAGTCAAAGAGAAACGCTACTATCGTATATCACTCAGGAAGTTGCCCAAGAAGAAGTACATATGACTACTGTTCCTTACTATAAAGGGCAAATCGTGCAGCAAGAAGCGTCTATGCACAAAAGCCTTTACACACTGTTATCTCTTTTTCTGTATACATACTTATAATAAAGGACATTTTGATAATCATGATTACTTGGAAAACCTATATTTTAATCGCTATTCCGTTAATACTTTCAACGATTACAACGCCTATATTAGGGGTTGTTGATACGATGGTCATTGGTCATTTATCTAATGCCTCTTTGATTGGCGGTGTTGCAATTGGTGTAACAATTTTTAATACACTGTATTGGTTGTTTGGCTTTTTACGTGTTAGTACAACCGGAATGGTGGCACAAGCTTTTGGGCAAGACAATATACATGAACAAAAGCTAGCCTTTTGGCGACCATTACTACTCGCCATCGCGATGGGCTTAGTATTTATTATTTTACAGCAAGTGATATTAATCGTTGCAGCTATTGTTATGAAGGCAGATGCCACTGTTTGGCTATATGCGCAACAATATTTTTCAATTCGTATATGGGGAGCGCCGTTTGCGTTAGCTATGTATGTTATTGTTGGCTGGCTTATTGGCGCAAAGCAGGTAAGAACAACACTATTTCTGCAGTTGTATATGAATATTTTAAATATTATTTTATGTGTTGTCTTCGTGATGATCTTCCATATGGAGATACGGGGAGTAGCTTTCGCTACCGTTATTGCGGAGATTACAGCACCATTGATTGGGCTTTATCTTTTAAAATCACGCCAGCTTCTTGCAGGCTGGCAAAAACTACGAGCTGAGCTGTTGAACAAACAGGTTATGCAAATGATGTTTCGTATCAATAGTGACTTTTTCATTCGTACAGCCTGTCTATTAACTGCCTTCACACTTTTTACATCCATTGGTGCATCCATCAGTGTGGATATTTTAGCAGCTAATACAATTTTATTTCAGCTTCATTTTGTTTTTGCTTACTTTTTTGATGGGCTTGCCAATGCATCCAGTATCTATATTGGCAATGCAGTGGGCAGTAACAATAAACAGCTCTACAATCAAACGATTCGTATTTCATTCTGGTGGTCATCTGGACTTGCAATTGGGCTATCCACTCTCTTTTATTTCTTAGGGCCTACTATTTTAGCAAGCTTTACAAATATTGAAGCCATCTATCAGCTAACATTGCAATATCAAATGTGGCTTGTGCTATTCCCACTTGTTGGCTTTTGGGCATTAATGCTAAGTGGTATTTTCTCAGGTGCAATGATGATTGCCCCCATTCGTAATTCGCATATTTGGGCATTAATAAGCTATGTGTTAACATTGGCAATTTTTCTGCCGCTGTGGGGAAATCATGGGCTATGGTTTGCATTTATTGTATTTACAATAGGAAGAAGCCTCTTTTTAGCCATCTATCAGCCTCGACTAGCAAAGCTTTTTGTCTAACATAAGCATTCAGTATGTTGTAGCTATCACACACTGAATGCTGCTTTATTTTATACGAATTCTTCAATATGTTCCGCATACTCCTGTGCCCTTACTGCTCCATTTAATCGCTCAAATATAGCAATTCGCTCTTCTTGCTCTAAATATTCCCTTACATTAAAGGTTAATAAAATATCTGTATATGCCTGATAAAAAGGCGATGCAATAAGCTGACAAAGCGCTTTTTTACAGGTAGCAATAATGGTAGCCCGGTGCTGCTCAAAATGCTCTGTATCATCGGTCGTGTCATGAAGCTTTTTCATATACTGATGCATCTCCGCTGACAGTTTGTCAAACGTTGCAAAAATGCACCATTCTTCTTCACAATATTTATAGTACCAATAATCTTCTGCATCCTTATCGGCTTGTTCTGCCAAATAAGTCTTTGTATTTGCCATTAAACCAATTGACCACAAATCGCTGCTACAATCCAATGCGACAATGTACAAATCATCATACATAGCTCTATATGTTTGCAATGCTTGTTCCATCTCAAGTACAATAGCAGCTTCCAATTTTATATAATCAAATGAAGCCTGTGCCTTTTGCATATGCTCTCACCCTTCTACCTAGTATCATGCCTCTATAAGCAAAAAAAGGACCGCCTCAATAGCAGTCCTTTCAACATTAAGCTTCTTGTGTTGCTGGGTATACAGATACTTGTTTGCGATCGCGACCTAAACGTTCGAATTTAACAACGCCATCAACTTTAGCAAATAGTGTATCGTCACCACCACGACCTACATTTGTACCTGGGTAAATTTTTGTACCGCGTTGACGGTAAAGAATTGAACCACCAGTTACGAATTGGCCATCAGCACGTTTAGCGCCAAGACGTTTAGACTCAGAGTCACGTCCGTTTTTAGTAGAACCTACCCCTTTTTTCGATGCGAAAAATTGAAGGTCTAATGCTAATAATAATTTCATCGTGTTCCACCTCCTACAGCATTTTATACTTTAGTTCGATAAATTCTCCATAACTTGCGACCATAGTATAATACTGTGTCACCATTGTTTGAAGAATAACTTGTAATTTTGCGTCTGTTTCAGCATCTATATCTTTTGAAACGATACAAGATAAAAAGCCACCTTGCTCGCCCTGCTCAATTGTTGGTTGTAATTGTAAAATATGACCAATTGCATTTACCGTGCCAAAAGCAATAGCAGATGCACCTGCACATACTAAATCACGACCATATTCATCTGAGTAAGCATGACCTGAAATTTCAAAGCCATATGACTTTCTGTTTTCATCACTATGAATTGTAACAGTAATCATATTGTTCACCTCACAATTAAGCGTTGATTGCTTCAACAACTAATTTTGTGTAAGGTTGACGGTGACCTTGTTTACGACGGTAGTTCTTTTTAGCTTTCATTTTGAAAACAACGATTTTTTTCGCACGGCCTTCTTTCACAACTTTCGCTGTTACAGTAGCGCCTTCTACGAATGGAGCGCCAACTTTCACGTTTTCGCCACCTACGAATAATACTTTATCAAAAGTAACAACTTCGTCAGCTTCTACACCTAATTTTTCAACATAGATTTCTTGACCAGCTTCTACTTTGACTTGTTTACCACCAGTTTCAATAATTGCGTACATTTTACTGCACCTCCTCATAGACTCAGACTCGCCTGTTTGTAAAGGTGATCTTCTAAAAGATGCTTAAACCTTTCCAGAGCGGTTGTAGTAGCACAGGTGCTACAAACAATAACATTACAATATTATCATACAATTTTTTTCAAGTCAATCGATTCATCACATATTTTTCAAAGGCTAAACGATATTTTCGATAATGCCATTCTTTCAATGCTTGCAGCCAAATAAATAACATAATAATGGCTAAAAAAATAGCTTGTGGTAGCAAGCATAATGTCACAAAAAATAGTGTTGTTGCTAAGATAAAGGACAACCAATAATAGCCTTCCACAACAACGGCACTTGGATAATGTAAAAATAGCCATGCTAAAAATATCCTACCACCATCCAACGGGATAATCGGCACAATATTAACAGTTAGTAATACAAGTTGCACACTAATCAACCGTGTAGCAAGCAGCTCAGGCATAAAAAAAGCGAGGCCAACCCCAATAATCGTTGCGATTGGCCCTCCTAATGCAATCCATAGGAGTGACGATGCTGGCACAACCGCCGGATTTTCAAATTGAATCTCTCCTCCGTATGGTGTAATTACACATGATTTCACCTTGACCTTGCAGAGCATTGCTGCTAGTAAATGACCTGCCTCATGCCATAAAAGTGACAATAAAATAATCGCATAATAAGCGAATTGTCCGCTAAAAATCATGATAAATACGAGAGGGATACAGAGAAGATGTAATTTAATTTTCATTTGTGTCCGTCATTTCAAGCCATTGTACCATTTGCTCTAAATCGTAATGCGTATCTCCCTTTTCAATCGATAAATAAAGTTGCCCCGCTTCTTTCATGCCAATTAAATCATTTGCCTGAATAGCTGTATATGGTAGCTGTGCTAAACTATCCAACATACCATACGATACCTTTGTGCCATCTTCATAGTTAATAATCATTGTTTTACCTGTATATTTCGTATGACCTGTAAAAACAACCAAGCCATTTTGCCCAGCATACACTGGTAAGCCAACATCATACTGCAATAAAAATCCTTCTTTAAAAGCTTTTGCATTAGCAAAGGTTAAAAGCTCTGTTTGTCCTACATCACTCGATACCATAATTGTTTCTTTTTCTTGATCAAGCCAGCTTTGTCCAAGCTCACTTAAATACGTTAAATCTGCTGAAGTGGTCACAAGTTTGCGGACAGGTGTATCCACAACACCTTGGTCTTCTAACCGAATCACAAGCATAATTGCAGCCACTAGCAGGATCGTAACAAACCATTTCCATTTTTTAAACAAGCCCTCATCCTTTTTTCCACACTATATGAGATTGCATGTCCAAACATGCAAAAAACCTTCTCGCACAAATGCACGAAAAGGTTTTAGATTATCTTGAAAACAGTGCTTTAAGTTTGGAAAACATCCCTTTTTGCTCGTCTTGAATCGCCATTAATGGCACAGACTCACCAAGAATACGACGCGCAATATTGCGGTAGCCTAAGGATGCCTTATTGGAAGGGTTCATCACAACTGGCTCCCCTTTATTGGACGATGCAATAACATCTTCATTGTCTACAATAATTCCTAATAAATCAATCGACAAATGCGTTGTAATTTCATTGACATCTAATGTATCGCCATTTTTCATCATATGCTGTCGTATGCGATTAATAATAAGCTTTGGTGGCGTCATATCCTCCTGCTCCAGCAAACCAATAATACGATCTGCATCACGCACAGCCGAAATTTCAGGTGTTGTCACAACAATGGCATGATCTGCACCAGCAACGGCATTACGATAGCCTTGCTCAATACCAGCAGGACAGTCAATTAACACATAATCATAGTCCCTTTTTAATTCCTCTATTAAGCTCTTCATTTGCTCAGGGCTAACAGCATTTTTATCTGTTGTTTGAGCAGCAGGTAATAAAAATAGTTTCTCATCTACGCGCTTATCCTTTATTAAAGCTTGATGAATTTTACAACGCCCCTCCACAACATCAACGAGGTCATAAATAATACGATTTTCTAAGCCTAAAATTACATCTAAATTACGTAGGCCAATATCTGTATCAATTAAACATACTTTTTTACCTTGTAGAGCCAATGCAGTCCCAAGGTTAGCCGCTGTCGTTGTTTTTCCGACACCGCCCTTACCTGAAGTTATGACGATCGCTTCTCCCACACTAGCTTCCTCCCTTAGACACATTTAACAATGGTCGAATATTTTTTAAGGCGTGAATTTGATCGTACGTAATGCGTCCATCGTAGCCAATAAAGGCGCAAGTCATTTCTGATTGATGCATTGCTTGAACATGCTCATCTGACATTGCCTGCACTTGGTCAGCAATCATAATATGTGTAGCCTCAAAGCGTGATGCAGCAATAATTGCCTCCTTATTGCCTTGTGCACCCGCATGTGCAATCCCTTTTAGTTTCCCAAGAACATAGACATTCCCTCCAGCCTCTACACGACCATTTGGATTAACATTGCCAACAATGATAATGTCCCCTGACGAACGGAGAATTTGTCCTGATCTGACCACACCTATATATGTATCTTGCTGACTTTCAATCATTTTCTGGTTGCTTTCATGGACAGTCAGTACCTCACTTTGCACCTTTGATACAATAAGCTGCTCCGTTTCCTGCACAATCTGAATAAGCTCATTCATTTGTTTTTCAGTACAGTATCGATAGCCTAAATATAATTGTACATCCACTTTGCCATCAATACCGCCCTCTAGCACCTTTTTCTTTAATTCTTCCACTAAATCACTATATGCACATTGGTCGTCTAGACGTAGTACAAAGCCATCTTTTGTTCCCTTCATATGAACTAGCTGTTTTTTCATGAATGCCTCACCTCACGTTGTTCTTTGTTAAGAAACTTCACGTGCTCTCTGTAAGACACGCGCATTAATCAGATACTTGAAGGCCCAACCAAGAATCATTAAAAATAAGGCATTCGCAATGATTGTTGGCAGTAGTCGTGAACGTAAGAAATCTGCTAATGGAATTGCTGTAAAATCAATTAGGTAGAAGAATTGATAGAGTATAAATTCTAAAATTGCTACTAAAATAACTGAAATCGTTGTTGTGACAACTAAGTGCTGATGGATCACTTTCACGATAGACCCTGCTAAAAAACAAATAAGTGGATAAAGTACAGAATATAATCCAATAATATCAATGTAAAAGACATCATACAAGACACCAAAAAAAAGTCCATACATTACCGCTCGTTGACGGCTGTAATAGATGGAGATAAAGATTAAATATAAGATTAAAAAACGTGGTACTAGATAGTAGATATCCCCCTTCATTTCAATCGGGGATAGCATTGCAAATTCTGGTTCAAGTAAAAATAATAGAACCGCTACAGAGGGGATGAGAAATCGAACCATCACTCCGCCTCCTCTTCACTTGCCTTTTTTTGCGGATTCGATAAATCTTCATTTGTCGCATTGCCATCTGAGCCATCCACAACCGTTGATGTACGTTTAGCAATCACAACATGCTCTAAAATTGAAAAATCAGCAGATGGTTTGACATAAGCCATTTTTGTTAAACCAAAATCATCTGTACTTACTTCCGTAATTTCTCCAATTGGCACACCTTTTGGGAATATGCCACCAAGACCTGAAGAAACTACCTGCTCGCCTTCCTTAACCGTCAAGCTAGAATCGATTCGCTTCATAATGAGTTCATTACGTTCTTCATCAAAGCCCTCGATTAAACCGTATGCTTCTTTTTCTCCTAACACCATCGCAGATACACGATAGTTTGGATTATTTGTATATAAAAGCTCTACTTCAGATGTGAAAGGTGTCACCAGTATAATTTTACCAACTAACCCTTTCGCCGTCATAACTGCCATATTTTTTTCGACACCATGAGAAGACCCTTTATCTAGAATAATTTTCTCTTCCCATTGGTCGGGATTTCTAGCAATTACTGTTGCATGAATTGGATTAAATGCCTTTAAGCTTTCTGATTTATTCAAAAGCTCTCGAAGCTTTGTATTCTCTGATTTTAAATCCGTAGCTTCAGCTTGCACAACCGCAAAATCTTCTAAGCGTGCTTTTAAACGTTTATTTTCTTCGTACGTGTTTAAGAGGGAGTCAATATTATTAAAGATACCATTAATATAATTCGCCGGCTTCGCTACAAGTGATTGTGCGACGCCGACAGTATCTTTAATAATTTGCTCTGGTAAAGTTGCATTCGTCCGATCACGTAATGAGAAGCTAATCAATGCCACAAGAAAAACCATGCCTACGAGCAGCAAAATTACTTTCTTATTGAAGAAAAAGTGTGGCATTGCCTAAACCTCCTTACCCTTTCACTTGTTGTTGACGAATTAAGTCGATATTATCCAATGCCTTACCTGTACCAATTGCTACACAGTCTAAAGGGTCTTCTGCGATAAATACAGGCATATTTGTTTCTTGGCTAATCACTTTGTCCAAGTTTGTTAATAATGCACCACCACCTGTTAATACAATACCGCGCTCCATAACGTCAGCAGATAATTCAGGAGGTGTTTGCTCTAATGTTTTGCGAACGCCATCAATAATAGCAGCAACCGCTTCACGCAAAGACTCAGAAATTTCTTGAGAGGAAATCTCGATTGTTTTTGGTAAGCCTGTTAACAAATCACGACCTCTAATCTCCATTTTTTCCTCTGAGCCTTCAGCCAAGGCTGTACCAATTTCCATTTTTACAGCCTCTGCTGTACGTTCACCAATTGTTAAATTATACGTTTTACGAATATAGGAAATGATAGACTGATCCATTGCATCCCCACCAACACGCACAGATTCACTTGTTACAATACCGCCTAGCGAAATAACGGCAACCTCTGTTGTACCTCCACCAATATCAACAACCATAGAACCTGTTGGGTCCCATACTGGTAGGTTCGAACCGATTGCTGCAGCAAATGGCTCTTCGATTGTGAATGCCTCTTTTGCACCTGCTTGTCGTGCAGCATCAATGACCGCACGCTGCTCAACTGAAGTAATGCCATAAGGCACACAAATCATGACATTCGGTTTTTTCCAGTTACTTCCTGAGTTTTTAGAAGCTTCTTTTAAATAATACTCAATCATAGCAGTTGTAATATCAAAATCAGCAATAACACCATCCTTCATTGGACGAATGGCTACGATTGAACCAGGTGTACGCCCAATCATATTTTTAGCATCATTACCAACGGCAACGATATCTCCTGTTTTTGTATTTTTTGCTACTACTGAAGGTTCGCGTAAAACGATTCCTTTTCCTTTAATAAACACTAATGTATTCGCTGTGCCGAGGTCAATCCCGACATCTTTGCTTCCTAATCCAAACAAATTGTGTACTCCCTTTCTATTTAAGCCATACTTTCATTCATATTCATTTCCTTCGCGATATGTATAGAACATTGAATTGTGCATCACACAATTGACTCCTCTCAATATCCATAACACCCGCCAAAGCATCTATCTTCATCAGTAGGTGTCTAATACCTGGAAAAAACTACACGCCTATTTACCTCACCACAATTGTGATGGGGGTCTTTCCTGAATAAAGATAAAATTGATACCCTTCATTATAACGGAAAAGTGCAAGAATTTGTAGTGCCACATGCCTTATCTCGCAGAAAAGATACTATTTTAATTCCCTCTTAAATTAAATATAGTACGTATAGATTAGCATATAATTTTTATTCTTATAAGACAATGCATAATAGACTACCAATTTCTGTGAAGATAATAGAGTTTTCCTGAATACATTAACGTTTTATAAAAAAAAAGGTTCACTAATCATAAAGAAAAAGCTCTGCAAATTATATGCAGAGCTTACAGACTGTAGACAAACTCAATGAATTTTGGGTTTGCCTACAGTCATTTTTCTTTTACAATGAAATCAAGGAAAGCCGCTGATTTCCACTACGGGCGGACGCTTTCCGCGGGCGGGGTCGAGCGTGAACTTCTCGATTCCTTTTGTCTACAATCTGAAAGAGGCTGGGACATAACTCATTTTATTGAGAAAAATCAAAAAACGAATGTTATTTTTGTGATTTATTAAAGTATATGTGTTCTAATAACGCAAAAAAATGTTAGACCAAACTTGTAAATGGTCTAACATTTTTTTTTGTCCCAGCCTCTTAAAAATACCCTTTTTCCTTAAGACTTACAAATTGATGATCGCCAATAATAATATGATCAATAACTTCAATGCCGATAATATAACCTGCTTCTACGATACGTTGGGTCACTTCAATATCCTCTGTGCTCGGTGTTGGTACGCCGCTAGGATGATTATGAGCACAAATAATCGAAGCCGCAGACCTTTTAACAGCCTCACGAAATACCTCCCTTGGGTGAACGATTGAGGCATTAAGCGAGCCAATAAAAATGGTCTGCTTATGAATGACCTGATTTTTAATATTTAAAAATAGAACTACGAAATGTTCCTGATTCAGCGAGGTCATATCAGGCATTAAATACGCAGCAGCATCTTCTGGAGAGCGTATTGTAAACTTTTCATCATTATTTTTTTGAGCCAGTCGCCTGCCAAGCTCAATGGCAGCTAATAATTGAATGGCCTTCACCTCGCCAATGCCTTTAATCGCCATCATTTCTTCAATCGTTGCATGCTTTAAATAATGAAGGCGTTCAAAAACATTTAACACTCTATTCGCAAGCATAAGCACAGATTCTTCCTTTGTGCCTGTCCGTAATAAAATAGCAAGCAGCTCTTGATTTGATAAGCTTTTTGCCCCTTGTCGTAACAGCCGCTCACGAGGGCGGTCTTCCATATGAACATCGCGTATCATTAAGGTTGGCAAAACATTATTTGACAAACATGCTCACTCCTTCGCAAATTGGACAATTTGTAGGTCTACCAATTGCGAAAACAACGCTGCAAGTGGTAAACCTACAACATTGTTGTAATCTCCTTCAATTCGTTTGACTAACAGTGTTCCCATTGTTTGGATACCATATCCACCTGCTTTATCAAATGGATCACCTGAGTCTACGTAGGCTTCAATTAGCTCCTGTGATAGCTCATAAAAGACAACCGTTGTTTCCTCCACAAAAACGGTTTCTTTGCCATCAGGCTCAATAATCGCCACGGCTGTCATCACGACATGCTTATTGCCTGATAGGCGTAATAAATGGGCAATAGCCTCCTCACGGGACCTTGGTTTATGTAGTAGCTCATCGTTAGCAACAACGATTGTATCAGCACCAATAATTGTGGCATCGGCTGCTTTTTTAGCCACATCTCGTGCCTTTAACAGAGCTACTCCTTTTACATACGACTGCATTGTTGTCGCTTGTACACTTGTTTCTTCTACTTCACTTGTTATCACTGTAAATGGTAGTGTTAGCAAGTCCAGCAATTCCCTTCGTCTTGGTGATGCAGAAGCAAGCACAAGCTGATGATTTGTTTGTAACATTATCTAACCATTCCTCCTTATTTTCTATCATACCGAAGAATGGATAATTTGAAAATTTTCAAAAAATCAAGATAATGTTGATTTCAGCTTAAAATGTCACTTGAAGACAAGTATTTTTCGATTGATAATGAGCAAAAACATGTAAGCGAATAATATTGATATCATCGGAAATCGTTGAAGCTGCCTTGCCGATTGTTTGCCAATCCTCAGGCAATGTTGAATCTTTCGCATCTTCCTTAAAATTTAATTTTTTACCGTCTTTATCTTCTAAGGCAGCAGGAATTTCTGCAAGTGTAGGCTCCTTACAGCTTTCACCACTGACACGAAATGCCTTTTTAAAGGTTGCAGGGTCCTGTAAAAATTCAAGCTGACTTTCTTCTGTCACAATACTTGTCCAGACATAGTATTTACCCTCAGCCTGAATAATCGCACTTTCTTTTAAAGAAGGATATTCAGCAATAAATGCACTGGCACTTTCATAATTGGAATAGACGCCCGCTTGGCTGGCAAAAAACATTGATGCATTTGAGGTATTCTCCCCTGCTGTTGGAATCGTTTCTGCTTGCGATTCATTCTTTGCCACTCCACCATTATTTTTTGGTAAAGGTATCTGTGTACTTGCTTGGAGCACCCCTAAAAAGATAGCTACACCTAATAAACCAACAACTCCACCAATAATGATTGCTCGCACGATTTGTTTTTTCATGACACGACTAACAATTTTCATTTATTTATCACCTCATCCTTCCACATAGCTATACCATTATGACCTTCATATGGTATCAGTATATGTAAAATAAGAAGTGTACATGCGGAGGTGTTATTGAAAACGATACTATCCTGCTACTGGATAGCTTTTTAATATAGGGACAAATTTTACTAGTTGAGAAACAAACTTATTGCTGTAACCTATGGCAATAATTCTACCCTTACTTAATTATTTTTACATCGTTCGTTTTTTTTAAGAAATACTATACGCAAATAAATGAAAACCAACATCCAAAAAATGAAATCTAGCAAAATAAATAGAAAGAAGTAGTGATTTTTATGAGTCGTAAAATTTTCACTATTTTTTAACCAGCTTTTTATTAGTATCAGTATGATTGCAACCTATACAATCTCAGACCGAAGAGATACCAGCTTCTGAAACTATAAGTGATGGGTATATTGAAACTTTTATAGATGGGTCTGGAAATACAACTAAAGATGAGATTATTTACAACCAATTATTCGATGTTAAAGAATCTGAATCTGAAGAAATTGTATATATTGAAAGCGATGTTGAAGAAACATATAACGTTAATGATTTTATTACCGTAGAATCAGGGGAAATTTCACTTTATAATACTACTCTCCCTAGACCTTATGCATTTATTGCATCAAAGTGTAATTGGACATTAAATCAATGTGGTACTTTATATGGAAAAAGTAAAGTAGATCAAATTAAAAAATTTATGTTTGACTTTAAAAAAGATGCTGCTATTTCTGTAGTTGCTGCTGCAATTACTATGGTATGGGGGGCGCCTATTGTTGCAGTAGGTGTATTATTGGCTTCTTTAGGTGTGGGGGTTGTCAATCCACTACTAACAGCTTCTTTAAATGGGTATTATGATTCTACACGTACACAATATTCTTATTATGTTGTGGTTAAACAAAAGGAAACTTTTAAACACAACCAAGAGAAGTATGTTGTCTATTACTATAACACAACAAATGGTAAACAGAGTACAAGAACTTCACAAAGTGCAAGTTGGATATCAGAGGATGCGGTATTAGATATAGGTATAGTTTCATATTAAAAGAATAAAACAAAAAAGTAGCTCTCAAATCGAGTCGCTACTTTTTCTCTATATATCCAAATGGTACTTTATATTAATCTTTTACTGCTTAAGAAAGGGTTAGATATTCTCTTTATCGAATTTCTTTAACCAACATCGCTATAGGATTGGGAGGATTATGTGTATTGCTAAAATTAAATGTAAAACAGCAATTATTGGCTACTTTTATTGTTCTTATAATATCTATCATTATCGCTATCACAACACCTTGGAATCAATATAAACTACTATTTATGGCTCCCGTTATAGTTTTTTCTGCATTTATTAGTATCTTCATCTCAAAAAAATTTTTTAAACAAGATGATAGGTATTAATCTATAAGAATAAAATATTTAGTACTCATCATAAACATCTTCAAGCCATAATAGCAACACTTCAGATTATGCACAGCCAAAAGAAGCGGCATAGCCAAAGACATATACAGATTTAGATGCATTGGATCAATAGGCATCGAACTAGACTTTAAAACCATTATTGACAATATTCAACCCCAAATTTTCGCAAAAAAAACACAGCCTCTACTCACAATAGGCGCTGTGTTTTTGCTTGTAAACTACTCTTAAGCATCCTCAATCAATAAACGATTACGCACCGCTGTTAATAAATACAATGAGCCTGCTACAATTGTGTGCTCTTTGTTGGTAGATTGCTGCTGTAAAAAGGAAACATAGTCTAGCAAAACTGCTTTCTTTGTCGCATTGGAAAGTGCCATCAATTGTTCGGCAGCCATTGCGCGAGAATTGTCAAAATCAACGAAATAAAAATGGTCGCTAACCTGCTCCAACAATCTTAAAATTTGTTGGACATCTTTATCTGCAAGTATACCAACAACAAAGGTTATGGCTTCATTTGGAAACTCATGCTGAATTGTTTCCACTAATTTCGCTACACTCGCTGGATTATGCGCACCATCTACAATAATAAAGGGTATAATTTCTTCAAAGCGTCCTAAAATAGCGGCATTTTTAATAGCTTGTCGAATAGCTGCTGAGCTCGGTGCTATATTTAAAGTAGCTGCCACTTCTAAAAATGCTGTAATTGCCAATGCCATATTATTTGCCTGATGTGTCCCCTTCATTGTACGTTGAAGGTTGGAAATTTCGTATAAATGCTTATTATTCCGATAGCATTCCCCATTACTCGTTTGCACGACAGAAAAGTGATATCCTAGCTCAAAAATAGCTGCCTTTTTTTGTATGGCTTCTTGTTCAACAACACGCTTTGCCTCTTCTGGCAATTCCCCAATTATAACTGGTCGTTGTTCTTTAATAATACCTGCTTTATGATGCGCTATACTTGCAAGCGTATCCCCTAAAAACTGTGTATGCTCTAAAGCAATGCTTGGAATAATGGAAACAATTGGTATCACAACATTGGTGCTATCCAATAAGCCTCCCATCCCCGCTTCAATAAGAGCAATATCAACATTACTATTGCTAAAGTGTAGAAATGCCGCAACTGTTAATAGCTCAAAATCTGTGAGCTTTCCACTAAGACCAGCGCGTTGCATTTGCTGAAAAACCTTATCCATCGCAGCCTGTGAAATCGCTTGCCCATCTACTTGAATTTGGTCATGCACATCGACAATGCACGGTGACATAAATTTACCGACACATAAGCCATGCTCCTTTGCAATTGCTTCAAGAAATGTTAATGTTGACCCTTTTCCGTTTGTACCCGCTAGATGAACGGTTGGCACTAGCTGCTCTGGATTGCCTACTAAGGATAGCGCCTCTTTCATTGCTGTAAGGCCGGGCTTAATCACATCATCGCTGTGAACATGCCAATGCTCTTTATAATAATTTAATTTAGGAATCATTCCTTTACCTCCTGTAGCCACTGACGAACTTCAGCGATAAAGTAAAGAGAACCTGTAATCACAATTATGTCAGTAGGCTGCCTTTTGCGTAATAACATGCTAATCGTGGCTTGCCAATTTTCATTATCGCTTTTCTTCGCATTCGTCGACAGCTGTGCTAAGCTTTTGGCAGACATAGCATTTGGTAAACCAATTTGTGTAAAAGCAATGGAGGCAGCAACGGCATCCATTAATGCAATACTAGTTGCATGATCTTTATCTGCTAATGCTGCATAGACAAAGTGATAGTGATAGTTTGGATATACCTCTTTCAACGTTTGAATAAGTGCAGTCGTTCCCTCTGAATTATGTGCACCATCTAGTACAATATAGTCTTGCCATTGTTCAAAGCGCCCTGCCCACTGTGCACCTTGCAATGCTTGGCGAATAGCTTGGTCAGTAACCGTAATCGCATTCTTTTCACGCAATGTAAGCATTGCTGTAATCGCAAGGCTTGCATTATCAATCTGATGTGAGCCAGCCATTTTTAATGCGATATCCGTCATTAACTTATTGCCCATTTGATAAGTAAAGCGCTGACCATCTACCCCTTGCAAGCTCGTAGTCACTGTAAAGTCTTGCCCTAAAACAAAGCATGGAGCCTGCTGTTGCATAGCCGTTTCTGTTATGACCGCTAATGCTTCCTGATTGTGAACGCCTACAATAACAGGAATGCCTTCTTTAATAATGCCAGCTTTTTCAGCAGCGACCTTTGCAAATGTATCTCCTAAAAACGCTGTATGCTCCAGTGAAATTGTTGTAATAATAGCAAGAAGCGGTGTGACAACATTTGTTGCATCAAGGCGTCCACCAAGTCCTGCTTCAATCAATGCGATATCAATACCTTCGTCTGCAAAGTATTGGAACATAATAAGTGTAACAACCTCAAAAAAGCTTGGAAAATCACCATTATAGTGTTGCTCTATGATTTGTGCGAGCTTATTAAAATAAGCTAAAAAATGCTGATCTGAAATGGGCTTACCATTAATCGTTATCCGTTCATTTACACGTTCTAGATGTGGCGATGTAAATGCGCCTACTTTGTAATTGGCATGTTGTAGCATTTCTCTTAATGCGTTTACCGTTGAGCCCTTTCCGTTAGAGCCAGCTACATGAATAATGCGTAGCTTGTTGTGAGGGTTATCTAAAAGCGCTAGCACCTCTCGCATAAGGACAAGCGGTGCACGTTTATGGTCAACTGCTTTTAATGAAAAAATAAATTTAGTACATTCATCCATTGTATTAAACAACAAAAACACTTCCTTTTCATGCAATATCTCTATTTTAGTACAAGTAACGTTGAATAACAGCGATTTCAATAGAAAAAACACACAGATAGGTGTGAACCTTTCTGTGTGTTTAACTATTTTTGTTTAATTCATTAGCTGGCGCGTTCCCAATAAAGCACCCATATTATCTAAAATAATTTTGGCGTCATTATTTAAAAGTGGCAATACATCTGAACGTTGCACTAATTCAAAGGAATTTTTTAATGTTCTTTTAAGCATAGAAATATCAAAGTTCGAACAATATTCATTAATTTTATGAATGGTTAATAAATCCGTACGTGATAATTTCGTTTCTTCTTTTTGCTCGCTATTGCTTGCTAGTATATGTTTGATCAATACACGACCACTCGTATTCAATAATCGGTAATACTTTGCTTCTGATAATTTTAAAAGATTTGTTTCGATTAGTACCCTTGCACTAACAAAATCAAGATCGTCACAAGCTCTATTCACCTTTGTAATAATTGTTGCAATATTCCCTGTCATCTACAATACCTCCATTTAATGGGATATTTACTATTTTCGCCAACAAAACATTAGTCTTTGCTTCCTAATTTATATAAAACGACACTCATCTATACTACTAATTATCCTTGATTTTACTATATACTTTTACCTAACACAACATATATCTTTCGTTGCATAAAATAAAAAAAGATGGATGACTTTATTGCCATCCACCGATTTTTTTACATATTTTTCAGTTCCTCTAAGCGTTTCAAGACAACGGCATGCTTGCTCTCATAATCTGCTAATTTTTCACGCTCTGCGTTTACTAATGCTTCAGGTGCTTTAGCAACAAATTTCTCATTAGATAGCTTACCTGTTACAAGTTTTACTTCTTTTGCCCATTTCTCTAGCTCTTTTTCAAGACGAGCAATTTCTTCCTCTAGGTTAATAAGCCCAACAAGCGGTAAGAAAACTTGTGCGCCTGTAACAACTGCTGTCATTGATTGACCTGGAGCCTCTAAGTTCTCACCAATTGTTAATGTTTCAGGGTTACAGAATTTTTCTAAATAGGCTTTATTTGTTTCAAGCACTGCCACTGTTGTAGCATCTTTTGCTGAAATAAACAATGGTACTTTTTTGCTCATTGGTGTATTCACTTCCGCACGAATATTACGTACCGAACGTATAATATCCATTAGAAGCTTCATATTATCTGCTTCTTCAGCAAAATGAAGGTCTGTGCGTACTGTTGGCCATGCAGCTACTGTAATTGATTCACCATCGTGTGGTAAGTGCTGCCAGATTTCTTCTGTAATGAAAGGCATAAATGGATGTAATAGACGCATTGTTTGATCAAGTACGTAAGCTAAAATAGAACGCGTTGTCTTTTTCGCTGCTTCATCCTCACCATATAGCGGTAATTTTGCCATTTCAATATACCAAGAACAGAAATCATCCCAAATGAAATTGTAAAGCTCACGACCTACTTCACCAAATTCATAACGCTCTGCAAGTGATGTTACGCGTTCAATTGTTTCGTTTAAACGTGTTAAAATCCATTTGTCAGCGACTGATTTTTCACCTGTTAGGTCAATGTCATCATATGTCATACCGTCCATATTCATTAGCGCAAAACGTGATGCATTCCAAATCTTATTGGCAAAATTCCATATGGACTCTACCTTTTCTGTTGTATAACGTAAATCTTGACCTGGAGAAGAGCCTGTTGCTAGGAAATAACGCAATGAGTCTGCACCATATTGTTCAATAACATCCATTGGATCGACACCATTGCCAAGTGATTTACTCATTTTACGTCCTTCACCATCACGTACTAAACCGTGAATTAACACATCTTTAAATGGTCGTTGTCCTGTAAATTCAATGCCTTGGAAAATCATACGCGATACCCAGAAGAAAATAATATCATAGCCAGTTACGAGCGTATTTGTCGGGTAGTAGCGTTTGTATTCTGCATTTGCTTCATCTGGCCAGCCCATTGTAGAAAATGGCCATAGCGCAGAGGAGAACCATGTATCCAGTACATCTTCATCTTGTGTCCAATTTTCGCTGTCTGCTGGTGCTTCTTTGCCAACGTAAATTTCACCTGTTTCATTATGATACCAAGCTGGAATTTGATGGCCCCACCATAATTGGCGAGAGATACACCAGTCGCGAATATTTTCCATCCAGCGAGAATATGTGTTTTCAAAACGAGCTGGTACAAAGTTTACTTTCCCTGCTTCATTCTTTTGTAATTCTAGTGAAGCATCTGCAAGTGGCTGCATTTTTACAAACCATTGTGCTGATAAATATGGCTCTACAACAGCACCTGAACGCTCTGAATGACCAACAGAGTGCATATGCTCTTCAATTTTAAATAACACGCCAGCCTCTTGTAAATCAGCTACGATTTGCTTACGACATTCAAAACGATCCATACCTTGATATTTACCAGCTAGCTCATTCATTGTGCCATCTTCATTCATCACAAGAATGCGCTCTAAATTATGACGATTCCCTACTTCAAAGTCGTTCGGGTCATGCGCTGGTGTCATTTTTACAACACCTGTACCAAAATCTTTATCTACGTAGTCATCGGCTACAATTGGAATTTCACGTCCTACAATTGGTAAAATAACAGTTTTGCCAATTAAATGTTGGTAGCGCTCATCATCTGGGTGCACAGCTACGCCTGAGTCACCAAGCATTGTTTCTGGACGTGTTGTCGCAACTTCCACATGACCTGAACCATCAGCTAGTGGATATTTCATATGATAAAATGCACCTTGCACATCCTGATAAATTACTTCAATATCAGATAATGCTGTTTTCGCCGCAGGATCCCAGTTAATAATACGTTCACCACGATAAATTAAGCCTTTTTCATATAATTGTACAAAAACAGTTTTAACAGCATCTGATAGCCCTTTATCAAGGGTAAAGCGTTCACGTGTATAATCTAAGCCAAGACCAAGCTTTGCCCATTGATCACGAATATGTCCAGCATATTCTTCTTTCCATTCCCATGTTTTTTCGAGGAATTTTTCACGTCCTAAATCATAACGTGTAATATTATCCTCACGTAGCTTGGCTTCTACTTTTGCTTGTGTTGCTATACCTGCATGGTCCATCCCTGGTAACCATAGTGCATCGTATCCTTGCATACGCTTCATGCGGATAATGATATCTTGTAAGGTTGTATCCCAAGCATGACCCAGATGTAGTTTACCTGTTACATTTGGTGGTGGAATAACGATGGAATAAGGCTTTTTGCCACTTTCAGGCTGTGCCTCAAAAAATTTACCTTGTAGCCACCATTCATAGCGTCCAGCCTCAATGGACTGTGGGTCATACTTCGTTGGCATTGAAATGTTTTCTGTCATCTTGACTCCTCCTATTGTTTGAAAACTATTGGTAAAGAAATGCTGTTCATTTTTTACCCAATAAAAAAACTCCTGTCGTCTAAAAGGACGAAGGAGTTTTAGTTCGCGGTACCACCTTTAATTCCAGCAGTGGTTAAGAATTTTTCTTAGCCTACCCTACTGGCTCTTAATTCGGTAACGGTGTTTAACCGGCTTTAACTACTATTAGTTCACTAAAGCTGCTCAAGGGCTACCTTCAATTTCGTACAAATGGAAATTTCCCAGCTACCATTTCCTCTCTTAAAATGTACAACAAATTTACTCTTCCCTATCATTGCATCCATATTGAATTTTCCTTATTGTACCGCAAAATCGTGTTGTCTTTCAAGTGATTTCATTGTTTTTAGGAACTGTGAAAAGGAAGTGAATCATTAAATGCGTCGACGTAAATATAACCCTTGGCTTTTACCACCATGGCTACGACAAATTCGTTTCTATTGTCGAACGATTATCGTACCGCTTTGTGCTTTTCAATTTATCCGTGTTATTATTGTGCCAACATCTGGCGATCTTATTTTTTTACTAGTTTTGCTGCTGCTTTGCTACTTACTTTTGAAAGATATCATTTGAAACACGGACTTTTAGCGGTGTATATTCCTCCGTTAAATCCCAAATCATTGAAGGTACTTCATGCCAAGAGCTCGACTCACGTACAACAATATGGCTTGAGGATTCTCTCAGCGTCACTTTTTGATCTGTTGTTGTCGTTATCTCTTGGTGTGAAGCTGCTACAGCAGTATGCTGCTTTACTGGCACACTTTCTGCTACAATGGCAACTGACTGTTCTTCCTCCGCAACGCTTACAGGCACTTTTTCTACAATAGGTTCTAGTTCATTAAAGACACTTGTTACTGTCCACTCCAGTTGACACATTTGGTTTGTTAAACTAGGGCGAATATCTTTAATCATTAAATCTTTTACATCTGATTCTTTTGGCAAATCGATATGCAAAGGTACGGCATATTCAAAATAGCCCGTATCCCCTTGAATATCAAGCGCATCAATAGCGATAATATCCTCTTGCTCCATATAAGCCTGCATATCCTGAAAATCAAAGCGTACATGTGCAGTAATATGGTAAATACCCATCAGTCGAAGCGAGTCCTCTAATTGCATTGTCTGCCACTGTGGTTTAATTTGCACAGCTGCTATTTCTGTTGGGCAACCATAGCCAGGAAAACAAAATGTTTCACACATCTTCCAAGTTTTGTGTTCGATAATAATCCCTCCCCTTGCATCATATGACTATGCAAAGGATAGTATGCGAGAAGGCTCACAAAGAAATGGCATGCTAGAATTGCTCTCTAGCATGCCATTTTTACTGTTACGTATGTTGATTAAACATTCACTAATTTAATTTTATTTGCTACACGATCTGTTAGCATTTGTGTAGCTTTTGGTACGATAGGTTTGAAAATTGGGTTTAAAACAGGACCCGCTAATCCGCCTGCTGTTACTTCTAAAAAGCCTGTCATTTTTGTGTTTTCAGCATCTAAGCTTTCTGCAAGGAAATAACCATTTCCTGAAAAGTTATCAGAAATACCTTTCAATTCAAAAGTTACTTTTGTTGGCGCTACCCATTCTAAAATCGTAATCTCTACCTCTACTGTTTTTTTCAAAACACCAACATTGCCTTTAAAAGTCCATGTAGAGTGCTTATCATCAATCATTTTATGTGCGTTATAGCCTGGGACAAGCTTTGCCCATTTTTCCATATCGCTAACGAAATCCCATACATGTTCAATTCCTACAGGTACTTCGACCGTATGTGTGCCTGTTGCCATATCATTTCACTACTTTCTATTATGAATAGCTTTATTATAAACGATTTTGCCCGTAATTTGACTATGCTGAAAGATATAATTTTGACAAAAAACAGTCCTTTTTCCAATCCGCAGAAGCTCCCCTTTAGAAAAGAGTCTGCACAATTTTTGTTACCCTCCTCTTTATGGAAGTCCTTTTGTCATTATCTCCTACGAATAAACCATCATTAATTAAGAATTAACGTTATTAAATTTGCACTAAATAACTATACTTTCTTCCTATTTAAAATGCTTAATCAAATTAAGAGAAAAATTCGAAAATTTTAAAATTATTCTTGATAAAAACAGAGTAAACCAGTATACTTTGTTTCATAATAAACTTTAGTGAAATAGTTGGTTTTAAAAGGAGATAATAAAATGCCCTCACATGTAATTGATATGATAATGTTGAAAAACAACTTCGGTACAGAGGAAATGCGCAATGTTTGGTCTGATGAAAATAGATTACAAAAGCATCTAGCTGTAGAAATTGCTTTAGCACAGGCAGAAGGTGAGCTTGGTGTTATTCCCCAAGAAGCAGCTGAGGAAATTGTCAAACAAGCAAGTCAAGCACATTTCGATCTCGAACAGCTTGCTGCAAATATGGCGAAGCTCAAACACTCACTAATGCCAACCATTAAGGCTATTCAAGAAATTAGTGGCGAGCATGGCGAATTTGTTCATTATGGTGCTACAACACAAGATATTGTGGATACAGGCACTATCCTACAACTTAAAGAAGCACATCAAATTATTCGACGTGATGTATTGAAGGTAGCAGATGCCCTAGCCGTACTTGCTAAAGAACATAAGCTTACATTAATCGCAGGTCGTTCACATGGCATGCAAGGCTTGCCAACAACATTCGGCTTTAAAATGGCTGTCGTATTAAGCGAAATATTACGTCATATTGAGCGTCTACAACAAATCGAGGAGCGCGCTTTTGCTGGTAATATTAGCGGTGGTGTTGGTACATATGCATCATTTGGAGAGCAGGGCATTGCTATTGAGCAGCGTGCTATGGAAATTTTAGCACTTCAAGCACCTGAAATTTGCTGGCACTCCTCACGTGATCGCTTAGCAGAATACGCAAGTGTACTTGGCTTTATTAGTGGGACGCTTGGCAAATTAGCCAATGAATTTTATAACTTAATGCGCACAGAGATTGATGAGGTGGAGGAACCTTTCTCCAAAGGAAATGTCGGCTCATCCACAATGCCACATAAACGTAATCCAGCGATGTTTGAGGGCATTGCAAGCTTAACTCGCCCTATTTTACAAAATGTATCGCTGATGCAGCATTCCTTAATTGTTGAACATGAGCGTGATGCCATGTCATGGCGTGCAGAATGGATTGCTTTACCTGAAATCACGATTTACTTATCATCTCAGCTAGCTACTACCATTGCCGCATTACAAGGCTTAGTCGTGAAGCCACAAAATATGTTGAAAAACTTAGACAAATTAGGTGGTTTACTATTATCTGAAAAGATAATGTTTGAGCTTTCTAGCCAATTTGGGAAGCAAACTGCCCACCATATTCTCTATGAAATTTCAATGACAGCACTTGAAAACAATGTGCCATTTAAAGAGCTTTTAGCACAAGATGAACGCATTACAGCTAGTTTCACAGAAGAACAATTAACAAATATTTTCGACTATGCCTCTTATGTTGGGCTTGCACCAGCAAAAGTAGAGGAAGTTTTAGCGCATTACAAACAGGTGAAAGAGGAGGCTTGCTTATGACCTATACATATCGTGCAGCAACACTCGATGATGCAGAAATATTGCGCAATTTACTGCATGCTTCCTATGCAGAAAATTTACAATACGGCGTACATTTTGATGCAACAACCGTTACATTACAGCAGGTACAAGCGCATTTAATCTATAATCTTTGCTATTTTTTAGAGGATGATGGTGTTGTGCTATCCACTGTATCGCTCCGTATGCCATGGGGACCAAATCCCGGTCCCTGCCCTGTTCCACATATTGGCTGGTTTGCTAGCCTCCCCAATAGCGGAAAAAAAGGCATTGGCTCTGCTCTGTTGGAATGGCTAGAAACAACCATATTGAAAGAGCAGTTGAAAGTACCCTATGTAACACTAGGTACAGCAGACTCTCATCCATGGCTTGGCACAATGTATGAGAAAAAGGGCTATGTAAAATTTGGGCAAAAAGATTTAGGTAAGGGTCATCTGACAAACTATTATAAAAAGAACATTTTGGAGGCTTAATAGATGAAAAAGAAAATTTTACTGACAGCATTTATCGCTGTATTCGCACTTGTATTAGCAGCATGTGGTGGTAGCACAAACGAACAAGGATCGGATAAAGATTCTGCTGATGACAACAAAGTATTACGTGTTGGCTCAACAGGGCAATCTTATCCAAATGGCTATAAAGATGGTGATAAATTAGTGGGCTTTGATGTAGAAGTAATTGAAGCGATTGCTGCAAATCTAGGCTACTCTGTAGAATGGGTAAACTCGGATTTTAGTGGCTTAATGGGGCAACTAGAAGCTGATAAAATTGATACAATTGCTAATGCCGTTGCTGTAACGGATGAGCGTAAAGAAAAATATGCTTTCTCTGATGCATACTCTTATGCAGGGGTGACAATTGTTACACATAAGGACAATGCAGATATTAATACATTAGATGATTTAAAAGGAAAAACAGTATCAGGTGTACTTGGCTCAAACAACGTGAAAAACTTAGAAAGCTTTGATAAAAACGGCGATATCACGATTCGTACATATGAAAACCGTGATGGCGCACAATTAGAAGCGATTAACAAGCGTGTAGATGGCTATGTCAATGCCAAGTCTTCTTTATTAGCAGAAATTCAAAAAAGTGATTTACCATTAAAATTTGTTGGCGAACCATTTATCTATGAGGATGTTGCCTTCCCATTCCGTAAAACAGCTGAAAATGAGGAATTAATTAAAGCGATCAATACAGAAATTCAAAAATTACGTGAAGACGGTACATTAACAAAAATATCTGAAAAATATTACGGTGGTGAAGATATCACTGTGAAAGTAGAATAATCACTATTTTGTACAGAAAGGCGTCAGATGGATATGAACTTAGATTTTTCTTATATGATTGAAGTTCTCCCTGCCATTTTAAAGTACATTCCAATCACATTACTTATGGCAATAATCGCAATGATTATTGCCGTAGCTATTGGTTTAGCTTTAGCACTGGTATATAAAACAAACTTCAAAATTTTAATTTACGCAGCCAATGTCTATATTTCCTTCTTCCGAGCAATTCCAATGCTTGTACAGCTATTTTTAATTTACTACGGTTTACCGCAACTGTTCCCTGTTTTTACAAAGCTAGATGCTGTCACTGCCGCTATTATCGGTTTAGGTTTTAAGCAAGCTGCCTTTTTAGCTGAAATTTTCCGTGCAGCCTTCGCTTCTGTTGAAAAAGGACAGCTAGAAGCATGTCTTGCAGGAGGTATGTCAAAGTTCCAAGCATATCGCCGTATTATTTTGCCACAAGCTTTACGCAATGCTCTGCCAGGTACAGGTAATACATTTATTAGCTTAATTAAAGAAACATCCCTTGCTTTTACACTTGGTGTAGTCGAAATTTTTGCAGAGGCAAAAATGCAAGCCTCTAACTCCTTCCGCTACTTTGAAGCCTATTTAACTGTAGCATTAGTATATTGGGCAATTATTGTTGTCTATACGTATGTGCAAAAGCTGATCGAGAAATATTTGGATCGCCCATATAAAACATAGAGGTGACGATTGATGTTAAAAGTAACAAATTTAGTCAAAAGTTTTGGTGCATTAGATGTCTTAAAAGGTATTAGCTTTGAAATTAAGCAAGGTGAAGTGTTGGCAATTATCGGTCCTTCTGGCTCTGGGAAATCGACACTGATCCGCTGCTTAAATTATTTAGAGCAGCCGCAACAAGGCATCATCGAAATTGATGATGCACGTTTAGATGCCGCAAAGCCAACAAAAAAGGATATTCAAAGCCTACGCTCTAAAACAGCAATGGTGTTCCAAAACTATAATTTATATAAAAATAAAACAGCATTAGAAAATGTTACAGAATCATTAATTGTTGTGAAAAAGACACCAAAAGCGGAAGCCGATAAAATTGGTATGCAGCTTTTAAGCGAAGTTGGCTTAGAAACGAAGCGTGATAATTACCCTGTCACGATGTCTGGTGGACAACAGCAGCGTGTGAGTATTGCCCGTGCACTCGCACAAAAGCCGCATGTGATTTTATTTGATGAGCCCACTTCTTCCCTTGACCCAGAGCTTGTGCAAGAAGTATTGTATGTTATTAAAAAATTAGCTGAACAAAAAATAACAATGATTATTGTGACACATGAGATGGATTTTGCACGAGAAGTTGCTGACCATATTATTTTTATGGCGGATGGCCATATTGTGGAACAAGGACCTGCCAAGGAATTTTTTGCAAATGCACAGCAGGAGCGCACGAAAAAGTTTATTCGACAAATTACTTCAGAAAGTGAAGGTGCCATTTGATGACCTCTATTTCTATAACAGACGACTTACAACAACAATTAATTGCTTATCGACGCGAATTGCATGAGTACCCTGAATTATCCATGCAAGAATTTGAAACAACAAAACGTATTACGAACTGGCTGCAGCAACATGGTATCACGATTTTAACGTATCCATTGAGCGTTGGTGTTATTGCAGAGGTCCGTGGCGAGCAGCAAGGGCCAACCATTGCGATTCGTGCTGATATTGATGCACTGCCAATCGAAGAACAAACAGATGTACCATTCCGCTCTAAAAACGCTGGTGTTATGCATGCTTGCGGACATGACTTCCATACTGCCTCCATTCTAGGAACAGCCATTTTATTACAACAACAGCGCCATTTATTAAAAGGTACTGTGCGCTTTATTTTCCAGCCATCTGAGGAAACTGCACAAGGCGCAGAATATGTCGCAAATGCAGGCGTCTTAGAAGGTGTGGAGGCTATTTTCAGCATGCATAATAAGCCCGATTTACCTGTTGGTACAATTGGTATTAAAGCAGGCCCCTTAATGGCAAGTGTTGACCGTTTTGAATTAGATATTATCGGAACAGGTGGACATGCAGGTATTCCCGAAAGCACAATAGACCCTATTGTGATTAGCAGTCAAATTGTTACTGCATTCCAATCCATTATTAGCCGTAATATCTCTTCTTTCGATAACTCCGTGTTATCTGTAACAAAATTACAAGCAGGTAATACATGGAATGTGATCCCAGAAAAAGCAGAGCTAGAGGGTACTGTACGCACATTCCAAGCCACGTCACGTGCTACTATTCCACAGCGTATGAAAGCATTAGCGGAAGGTATTGCTACAAGCTATGGCGCAACAGCTGATTTCAGATGGTTCCCTTATTTACCAACCGTCCTTAACGATGCACGCTTTACAGACGTACTGCAGGAGGCTGCTCATATAAGTGGTTATCAAGCGGTTGAAGCCGAAATGGTTCCTGCTGGTGAAGATTTTGCCTTTTATCAAGAGCGTATTCCTGGATATTTTGTATGGGTAGGTGTAGATGGGCCATTTGGCTGGCATCATCCTCAATATCGTTTAAATGAGGATGCAATAGCTGTTGCTGCTACTTATTTTGCTAATCTTGCAGTGAGTGTGTTGAAGCAATGGCAGTAAACCATATTACAAGGCGCTTTGTTCATCAACTATTTTTAAAGCCTCTAGACATCGCTGCCATTGAAGATGCCAAGCGTGGGCTTATTGACTTTGTCGCTGTCACCCATTGTGGCAAAGATGATCCAGGCGTACATAAATTATTACAGCTTGCTGATGCGGGGACAAGTAAGGTGATTGGTCACTCTATTTATACATCACCTGAGCAAGCTGCTTTAATTAATGGCTTTATGGCACATGCACTAGACTTTGATGATGTACACCATGAGCTACGAGGACATCCGAGTGCTGTATTACTCCCAACATTGTTTGCTTTATGTGATGAAAATACGACAGGTATACGCTTGATACAAGCCTATGCCATTGGTGTAGAGGCGATGGCAAAGCTTGCTCTTGCCCTATCCAATGTTCATTACGAAAAAGGCTGGCATAATACGTCAACGATTGGCATTGTCGGTGCAGCCATTGCAGGTGCATATTTAATTGGCTTAACAGTGGATGATACATGCCGTACAATTGGCTTTGCGACAACAATGGCGAGCGGGATGCGCGTTCATTTCGGTACAGAAACAAAGCCTTTACATGCAGGTATTGCTGCCAAACATGCTATCGAGGCGATTCGTTTTGCACAAGTAGGTATGCACGTAAATGATAATAGCTTAGAAGGCTATATTGGCTTTTTATCGTTATATGGTGAAAATACACCAAAAAAGGCAGAGGCATTATTGTTAGATGTAACATCTGCAACTTGGCGTATCTCCTCACCAGGGCTATGGTTTAAGCTATATCCTTGCTGCTCTGGCTCTTATTTTGGCATTGATGCCGCATTACAAATTGGCCCAATCACTGCTGAAAAAATCGAAGAAATTCATATTACCTTCTCTCATTATAGCGATGCCGCCCTTGTGATTCGTGAACCAAAAACATGTGAGGAAGGCCGCTTTAGCATCGAATATATTGTGTCATTAATTTTAGCCAATAGACCTTTGCATTTAGCTTCTTTTCTACCAGAACCAATTGATAGCACATTGCAACAGTATATGAAAAAAGTAAAGCGCTCCAACGACCTTGAAGCTGTGTCCAAATACACGCAAATAGATATTCGCTTAACAGATGGCACACAATTATCTGCCAGAGGCATTAATCCAAAGGGCTCCCCTTCTAATCCATTAACAACAGCGGAATTAGAGAGCAAGCTCGCTTCAGTTACGGAGCAAGCTGATACGATTATTGCCGCTATCCGTGCATTAAACGGCTCAAAGGTTTCTTCGTTATTACAACTGCTTTAATAATTTGATAGGCTACCTCTACAAGAAGTCCTCATAATAAAGGGCTTCTTGTTTTTTATTGCTTCTCTGATAAAAAATAATGAAGAAAATAGGAACGGATAAAACTATAAAGTGTACCTAGACACTAAAAATAGTTATCACCTTTATCATATCTTTTTTCAAGATAGCTCCCTCCTATTCCCTAACTATCAACAAGCTCAAACTATCCGCTTAATTTTCACAATATACAAAAACCACTACCTATCAACTAACAGGTAGTGGTTCATAAAGCTATAGTTCTTTATTATCTCGCTAATTGCGCAAATACGTTGTGGAAAGCCTTTACCGTTTTGGCAATATGCTCCTCTGTATGAGCTGTGGAAATAAATAAGCCTTCAAATTGTGATGGTGGTAGGAAGATACCTTCTTCCGCCATTAAACGGAAATATTCCGCAAACAACTGTAAATCAGATGTTTTCGCAGAGGCAAAGTCTACGACATCCTCATTTGTGAAGAAAAAGCCGATCATTGAGCCAGCACGATTAACCGTATGTGGGATATTATATTTCGTTGCCGCTTCACGGAAGCCAGTTTCGAGCTGATCGCCTAGCTTTGTAAAGTAATCATATGTGCTATGGTCTAAACGTGATAATGTTTCATAGCCTGCTGTCATCGCTAATGGATTTCCTGATAATGTGCCTGCTTGATAAATAGGACCTGCTGGAGCTACTTGCTCCATAATTTCTTTCTTCCCTGCAAATGCACCTACAGGAAGGCCGCCACCAATTACTTTACCTAAAGTCGTCATATCAGGTGTTACATTAAAGTAGCCTTGTGCACAGCCATAGTCTACGCGGAAGCCAGTCATAACCTCATCAAAAATTAACAATGCACCATGCTCAGTTGTAAGGGCACGTAAGCCTTCTAAAAAGCCTGGTTGTGGTGGTACAACACCCATATTTCCTGCAACTGGCTCAACAATGACTGCCGCTAGCTCTGCACCGAATTTTTCGAACACTACTTTTGCCCCTTCTAAATCATTATAGGCAACTGTTAATGTATTGCGAGCAATATCTGCTGGTACACCAGGGCTATCAGGTAAACCTAATGTTGCAACACCAGAGCCAGCTTTAATCAATAATGAATCACCATGACCGTGATAAGAGCCTTCGAATTTTAAGATTTTATCACGCCCTGTTACACCACGAGCGACACGTAACGCAGACATTGTCGCCTCTGTTCCTGAGGAAACAAAACGAATCATTTCCATCCCCGGCAGGCGGTCTAACACTAATTGTGCCAAACGATTTTCTGTATAGCTTGGTGCGCCAAAGGAAGAACCCTTTGCAGCTGTATCAGCAATGGCTTTCACTACCTCTGGATGTGTATGCCCTAAAATAAGCGGTCCCCAAGACAATACATAATCAATATATTCATTGCCATCAATATCTTTAATGATAGCACCATGACCTGATTCCATAAAAATCGGGTCCATATTGACTGATTTGAATGCACGCACCGGGCTACTCACACCACCTGGCATTAATTGTACAGCTTCTGCATATGCTTGTTTTGATTTTTCGTAAGAACGTGTCATTTACTTCTCCTCCAACCAGCGTGCAACATCTTTTGCATGATACGTAATGATTAAATCAGAGCCTGCACGTTTCATGCCTAATAATGTTTCAAGCACAACTTTTTTCTCTTCAATCCAACCATTTATAGCAGCCGCTTTAATCATTGCATATTCCCCTGAAACATTGTACGCAACAAGCGGTAATGGATAGTTATTTTTCATATCTCGAATAATATCTAAGTAGCTAAGGGCAGGCTTAACAATTAAGAAATCTGCGCCCTCTTCAATATCTGACTCTGCTTCACGGAATGCCTCTAAACGATTCGATGGGTCCATTTGATAGGATTTACGATCGCCAAATTGTGGCGCACCATCTGCAGCATCGCGGAATGGGCCATAATAGCTAGAAGCATATTTCACTGCATACGACATAATAGGAATATGTTCAAAGCCAGCCTCATCTAACCCTGCACGGATTGCAGCCACAAAGCCATCCATCATATTAGATGGTGCAATAATATCTGCACCAGCTTTTGCTTGAGATATGGCTGTACGTGCTAAAACATCCAATGAAGGGTCATTTAAAATTTGGTCGCCCTCAATTAAGCCACAATGCCCATGATCTGTAAATTCACATAAGCATGTATCTGCAATGACTAAAAGCTCAGGGTGACGTGCTTTAATGAGTCGAGTCGCTTCTTGTACAATGCCATGGTCATGGAACGCACCAGTTCCAACTGCATCTTTTTCAGCCGGTAAGCCAAATAAAATAACCGCAGGAATTCCTAATGCTACAACCTCATCAATTTCTGCTTCTAGCTTATCCAATGAAAATTGAAAAACGCCAGGCATTGAATGTACTTCATTTTTAATATCGTTGCCTTCGATTACAAAAATTGGATAAATCAAGTCCTCTTTATGTAAATATGTTTCCTTTACCATTGCTCGCATCGCAGCATTTGCACGTAAACGACGATGTCTTTGAAATTGAAGTTTTGTCATGTTTTGTCCCCTACTTTCATTATTTCTTCGATGACTGCTTCCATTGTATATACGCTTGGCATAATATCCACAGTTGCACCGTATTGTTGAAGAGCTGCCTCTGTAATATGACCGATTGCCGCAATACGTGTTGCACCCCAGCCAATTTGCGATGCTACATCCTTTGCGTACACATCTACCGCTGAAGGACTAGCAAAAATCACCGTTACATCTTGGTGATGCTGGAGGCAATTCATAATAACAGCTTGCTGGTCGTGTCGTTCAACTGTTTCATAAACAGTCCATTCCTGTATTGCAAAGGGTAAACCATCTTTCAATGTACGCTTTGCCTTTGCTCCACGAATAAACAGACAAGTTGGCTTACTACCTGCGACACTTGGAAATTCTTTAATGAAAATATCGGCACTAAATACAGAAGGCATAAAGCTCACTTGAAATCCTAGCTGCTCTAATGCTGCTGTTGTTTTCGTTCCAATCGCAGCAATTTTTCCTTGAATGGCTTGTATGTTTAACTGATGACGTTGTATCTTATTCGCAAAGGCATCTACAGCATTTTGACTTGTGAAAATTAACCAATCTAATTGCTGTGCAAGCTTTATATACTCTGCATCATCGCTATTTATGCGCTCACAAGTTTCAATTAATGGTGCCATCACTGCATGGCCACCTAACGCTGTAATATCATCTATAATTGACGTTGTCTTAGCTGTACCTGTTAAAAGTATTGTTTTACCCTTTAACGGTAAATTACTCGGCATCTTGCTCTGCCTTTACACGCTGAATTAAGTCGAAAGCACCTTGCTCTGTTAAAATAGCAGCAAGCTCCTCTCCGATCTTTTGTGCGTCTGTTCCTACAACTGTTTCCTTATACACCACAGAGGCATCCGGTGCGGCAACAAGACCCGTCAATGTAATCTCAGCTCCATTTGAAGTTGCATAACCAGCGATAGGTACTTGGCAGCCACCATCCATCGCTGCTAAAAATGCACGTTCTGCCTGTGCCTCTTGCCATGTTGCTGCATCTGTAAGCTTTGCTAATTCAGCTAATAGCTCCGCATCATCGGCACGACACTCAATGCCTAGAGAGCCTTGTGCTACTGCTGGCAAACAATGCTCTACAGGTAAAAATTCAGTCACGACATCATCACTCCAGCCAAGTCGCTTTAAGCCTGCTGCTGCTAAAATAATGGCATCATATTCTTCTGCTTCCAGCTTTGCTAAACGTGTATCCACATTTCCTCGAATCCACTTAATTTCAAGGTCCGGACGCACCGTTAATAGCTGTGCACTACGACGTAACGAGCTTGTTCCTACAACAGCCCCAGCAGGAAGATCGGCAAATTTTACATGCCCGTTCGAAATAAATGCATCACGCGCATCTTCGCGCGAAGGAATACAGCCAATTACTAATCCCTCTGGTAATACAGCAGGCATATCTTTCATTGAATGCACAGCAAAGTCAATTTCTTTATCGTAAAGAGCTTGTTCAATTTCTTTAACAAATAGCCCTTTTCCACCTACTTTTGATAGTTGCACATCTAAAATTCGATCACCTTTTGTGACAATTTCTTTCACTTCAAATTCAAATGGTGCACCCGCTGCCTTTAATTCATTAATAAACCAATTTGTTTGCGTTAGTGCTAACTTACTTCTCCTAGAACCTACAATAATTTTTCTCAACCGTCTCCAACCTTTCTTTTAATACCATAGATGGAATCGCGATAAACTACTTCCAAGGAAGAAATTTGCAACTACTAATAAATAAGCGTAAATATGTACCCATGCATATGATGTACCTGTTAGCTTATTTTTGCGATTCACATACAAGATAATGCAATATAACATTAAGATAATTACAGACCCTATAACCTTCGCATCGAAAATCGAAAGACTCTCTAATGTTAATAGTGCCCATTCAAACCCTAATATTAAACTTATAAATAACATCGGAATCCCAATGAAAAAGGAAACATTCATCCAGCTGCTTGTTTGCTGTAAGGATGGCAGCCTTGTCCATAAGTGTGACCACTTTTTCTTCTTCAGCAAACGATACAAAATAAGATACAAAATAGCAAACACAAATGTTAATGTAAATGCTGCATACGATAGGATCGCAAATGATATATGAATAAAAAGCAACTCCGAAATAAGCGTATCTCCGACAGCTCCTGTAGGACGTTTAGGCATAAAAGTAAAAATACTAGCAAATAAAAACCCTAGTATATTAATAATAAACACTGGTAAATCCACTCTTGCAATACAATGCAAGATAATTGATAATGTCACAAGCAGCCAGGAATAAAAAAGAATTCCCTCGGATAACGATAAAATCGGAAAACGCTTTGTTTCCACAAACGTTAAAATAATAATGGCACTTTGAATCATCCATACAAATGAAACAAGCCAAAAAGCGATACGTCTTGCTCGTACTTGTTTATAAAAGTAATCAGTAAAGTAAAAAACTAGACTGATCGCATACAAGACAATCATCACTTCATAAAGCCTCGTCATGGTCAAATCAGCCAATAGACATCCCTTCTTTGTTATGAAATTGTAAAGCTATATCAACGCTTAGACAATAAAAAACGTTTTCGTATCTTTAGTTTACCATACAGATACGAAAACGCCTCATGTAATATCAGTAGAGAATCTAAATGCGTAAAACAGCCTCTATTTACGCACTCTAGAAAGAATACTTTGGTTCAGCAGAAGCTTGAGTTGCTTGTGAGCGTTCTTTACGCTCAAGCTCTTGCTTTGTCATCTCTTGAACTTCAGCTTCCACAGCAGCTTCTATACCAAAAATTTGTTGGAATAAACGTAACTGTTCATTTGCTTTTGATGAATTTGCCATTTCCTTCGCTTGAAGAATTGGCTCTTTTAACAATTGATTAATAATTGATTTAGTATGTTTACTTAAAATTTTACGTTCACGTTCCGTTAAATCTGGCATTTTATTTTCAATACTCGTCATCGTTTCTTCTTGAATACGACTTGCCTTTTTACGTAAAGCCGAGATGACTGGTACAACACCTAATGTAGCAATCCAGTCTTTAAATTGTACAACTTCTTTACTAATCATTGCTGTAATATCTGCAGCAGCACGTTCACGCTCTGCTAAATTCGCTTCAACAATCCCTTGTAAATCATCAATATCATATAAGAAAACATTTGCTAGGTCGCCTACACGTGGATCAATATCACGAGGCACTGCAATATCTACCATAAATAAAGGTCTACCCTTACGCAGACGCTCTACAAATTGCATAAGCTCATAATCAATCACATAATCTGTTGCACCTGTAGATGTGATTAAAATATCCGCTTCTAACAATGAGCATTGCAATTCTTTCATGGATTTAGCTTCACCATGGAATTTAGCCGCTAAGCTTTCCGCTTTTTCAAATGTACGATTGATAACAGTAACTTTTCCTACACCGCTACCATAAAGGTTCTCAATCGCAAGTTCCCCCATTTTCCCTGCACCTAAAATTGCTACATGCTTGCGTTGTAAAGAACCAAAAATTTTCTTAGCTAATTCTACTGCTGCATAAGAAACAGATACCGCATTCTCACCAATAGCTGTTTCATTATGTGCACGCTTTGCAAATGTGACAGCTTGTTTAAATAGTTGATTGTATATCGTTCCTGTTGTGCCAATCTCTTGTCCATTTAAAAAGCTTTTTTTTACTTGCCCTAAAATTTGTGTTTCCCCTAGAACCATTGAATCGATTCCAGCTGTTACTTTAAATAAATGTTCGACTGCCTCATCTTCTTCACGAATTGTTAAATACGAAGAAAATGTCTCCACAGGCAAGTCAAACCAATTTGCTAAAAATTGTTTCACAAAATGACGCCCCGTATGCAATTGATCCACAACAGCATAAATTTCGGTACGATTACATGTCGAAACAATAACATTTTCTAAAATACTTTTCTGCTTTTGCAGCGCTTCCATTGCCTGTGGTAGTTCACTCTCAATGAATGATAACTTCTCACGTATTTCAACAGGCGCTGTTTTATAATTCAAGCCTACTACGATGGTATGCATGAATAACACCTCACACGTTCTAATTGACAATTCTCATTATAACATAGTTCGACAATAGTTCACTTATAATTTGTGAACATGTCATGAAGAACTATCTTTCGTTTTTCTACATTAGAATTATTATAAACTAAGTGTAGCAAATTATACATCCTGTTTCAAATGAAAAATTTTTTCGAAAAATTCCGAAGCATCACTACCAATCATTTCCGTTGCTGACACACTTCTTTCATACTAGTGTAACCAAAATTCTTCTTCGCTGTGCTACTGACACACGCTTTTTTTCAGCAATAAAAGAGCTATCCAAAAAGAGATTCTCTTTTTGGATAGCTCAAGCTTCTATCATAACGATTCGCTAAAAACCAAAGGAGCCGTTTCAAAATAACTTGTCAAACGGCTCCTTTCAGAATTAATTTGTAATGGTAACTGATTTTAACGCAATAATATTGCCATCTTTATCATATGCTACAAACTCTATCTCATTATTCACTTTAAAGTCCTGCATTGTTTGAACTGTTTTCGTTAACATATAAACACTATCACTACGCTTTTGCAATTCGAATTGTATATCACCACTAACCGATTTAAAGCGTACATTCATTTTATCAACGTTTTGGCAATTACCGTCAACACGTGCACTCATTGTAATATAACCTTTACGCAATGATACTCCAGCTTCCTCAAATAAATCCTCAGGGTTAATACAACTTGAAGCTGGTGTTTTACATAAAATTGCGTCAACTAGCTTTTGGAACACTTGATGCAATTGCAAATTATCAAGTGCATGGAAATAAGCGCCATCTGTTGCTGTTGCTAATTGCATTAATGTAGCATCATTAACTTGCGATTTTTTCCCCATGCTCACTGTGTAAATTTTCACATTTTGCTTTTTCGCTTCATTAATAACCTTTGTCATTTTCGATTTACTTGTTTTACCATCAGAAACAACAACAATTGCTTTCGATGTTCTTGTGTCATTAGAAAATTTCGAGAGCGCAATATCAATGCCTGCTAGAATATCTGTTGCACCTTTTTCTTTTGATGCTTGATAAAGATCTTTTGTCAGCACAGCCTCTGTTGTTCCCTCTCCAAGTACAGTCGCTGCTGTATTGGTTTCGACTACAATATTATGCTTAGCCTTTAGCTGATCGATAAATTCAATCATTTTCTTTCCACGATAATTTGTTGGGTCCACTGTTTTCATAGAGGAAGAATAATCCACTACATAAGCAACTTCTGTTGTTAAGGAACAAGAGTTTTTGCTAAAGTATGGGTTTGTAAATATTTCCTCTGTTACTTTTTTATCTTTTAAGTCTTTTAAGATTGTTGTATAGCGAGGGTCTATTGGATTAACAAGCACAGCCTCTACCTTCGATTTTCCATAAATAACAGAATCAAAGTATGCGACAGCCGTACCTGGATTCCCTGTATTATTTAATGGATCTGAAGTATTTGTGACAAATGATGCTGTTTTCTCTACACCATCAAATTTAATTTTCACTGTCCCTTGATAATCCGTCACAGGCTCTCCACCAGGACGCACTAATGTCACCATTACTTTTGTATAACGGTCTTTACCAGATGGTCTTGATGCAGCATCAGCGCTTTCCTTTAATGCCTCTACACGCTCTCGATAAGCTTCTACTTGCCCAAGTAATTGCCCACCTTGATATTTTAACAGCACAGTACGATCATAATTACTTAAATTTGTGAGAATCGTATAAATCTTCATCACACTATCATAATGCTCTAACGTTAAATCTCTTTCCTCTGGCATATAGCTCATTAGCTGAATAATCGAACCAACAGGATTAATATTTTCAACTTGTGAAGCAATCGCATCATCGATTCCTTGAATACGATAAATCGGGCGTCCATCATCTGAAATCATATACATAATTTCTGTTTTAGCAGGTGTTGTAATGGATGTATCTATCCGATCATTTAATATTTTTTCAAATAAGTATACAGAAATATCGTAGTTTTCAAATTGTAAAACCGCATGCTCATACCCTAATGCTGGATATCGTGGGTCAGAGCCACCATATTGTAAATAAATATTTTGCACATTTCCTAAAGCATCTGTTACATTAGTTTGCTGTCCAATGCTAAAGAGCTTTTCATCTGCATCATCATCTAAAGGAACAGGACCATAGACATCAATTAAATTTTCTGTAAAGAACTCTGGTAATTTTTCATATGGTACATATGGAGGTGTTACACTGCCATTATCATCATCTATATTTTCAGGATCATATACTTGATAATCAATACGTAATTCTGGCTGTGGTGTGTAACGAACATGTGCATTTAACTTCTCACCAACAAGACATTTCATCGCTGGGTCTGTATTATTGATAAGCTCAAAAGAAATCGTATCACGCACAGATTTTGTTAAGGCTGGTGCAATAACAATCGCTGAAACCGTTGAACCATCCGATTGCACATTACGAACAGCCTCACCCGAGGTATCAACAATTTTTGCACCATAGGATGATGTAACACGGAATGTATACGATTTATCATCTGCGATTGGATCGCCATTACAAGCCTTTAAAGACACTGTAACAAGTGTTGAATCCACATCATTCGCAATTAGATCAGGTTTTTCAACAACAATGCTTTGCAATGCATTATTAACATACTCTGGGCCTGTAAAATCATTATTGTTATTCTTTGGCTCTTCAAAATCAACACTGCCTGATCCCATAAAGCCTGGCGGTAATGTAACGCTAGCATTGTCACGACCAGCAGCACTACGCTTTAATCCTTGTAAAGCAAAGGAGCTATTTTGAACAGCTCGATATAAAAAGACAGCCGCCTCACTACGTGTTAGCTTTGTTGATGGATTAAAGCTAGCAAATGTCTTTGTAGGGTTCGTTGATAAATCATTGGCATATAAATATTGCACAGCCTGTGGTTCATCTAAATCTAATCCTTTAAAAGCAGCATAAATACGAGCAAATTGACCACGTGTGACCGCTTTTGTACGATTAGCATTTAAATGTGTACCACTAAATGGTAAATAAAAATCACTATAAAAATTATACGCAACACTATCAACATAGGATAATGCATAGTTACGATCAAGCTTTGCAAACATAAGAACAAGCTCGCGATCTGTCACTTGTTCATTTGGTAAAAAATTATTGGCACTATTTAACGACATCACATCATTATCAACTGCCCATGAAATTGCCGTGTAATTTGTGTTACTTGTTGGCACATCTCTAATTGTTGTAGCTGCATGTGTAACAGTAGGTGTTGCAATCGTTAACAGCAGGACAAAGCACAATAAAGAGAGCAATGTTTTTTTCACATATACCATTCAGTTCAGCCCTTTCCTTAGTTGAAGAACAATATGTCATCACGATAGTTTTGTTTTAAATCGTCTTCTAAATATTTTAAGAATCGTTCCAGCATAATGGATGCATCTGCTCTTGAAAGTTGTTTATTTGGGTTAAAGCGACCTGTCGTATCACCAATGATTAATCCAAGCTCACTAGCAATATAAACACCATCTCTTGCATAGTTCGGAATTTGACTATCATCTACAAAACTCGTTAAATAGCCTGGGTCTGGCGCTCTATTTTCAAGCCCTAATGCACGGACAAAAATAGTGGCTGCTTGTGCTCTTGTAATGGCTGCATCAGGCATAAAGTAATCAGCAGATACGCCTTTAATAATGCCTTTATTTAATGCCGATTCAATATAGCCATAATCTTTTACAGAGCGTTTTAAATCTAGAAAAACACTTTTAGCAGGTGTTTTTCTAGATTTCTTTTCTTCTTCAAATACACGTAAATCAACTGCTTTCCCAATTGCAGCCGTAAAATCAATACGTTTCATTGGTGTATTTGGTGAAAAGAAATTACTTGAATCTGAGTAAATACCTAAAGAATAAAGTTTTTCAATAGATTCCTTTGCATAATGATTGTTTAAATCGCGGAATTTCGGAATAATAAGACGTTCAATTGTTGGCATATATTCTGTATCTAAATCAAGTGTACCTTTTTGCCCTGAAGCTAAATCATACGTGTATTCAGAAATAACATCCTTTTCGCTAACAACCGCGTATCCACCTTCAAAACTTCCTAAACTGCCGAGATTTTCCTCATAATTTAAAATACGAGATTTACTTGTAGATAAACGATTTTTCACATGACTTGTTCTACCATCACTATAGGCATAAACAGACTCTGTAATTTGTGTTTCTGTAGCACCCCAAAAATTTTCATACCCTGCATGGCGACTATCTGTTTCAACTGTTATTGTGTTTTGAACAGCATCTCTTCCTCGTCCTGTTTCATAGCTATATGTTTTTCGAGAAATAATATTTCCTGAGTAATAATCAGAGGCTGCACGATTATCTGTTACAGTTCCTTGAGAAAATTGATAATCTACTAATGTATACGTAACACCGCCAATTGTCACCTTTTCTGTATATTTGTTCACTTCACCATTCGATGTTTTTTGGCCAAGCACTGCATAATCCACAACATCAGACTCATAAGCAATATTTCGTGTTAAGGTTTCCCCATTGCTGCCTGTTAACTTCATATTATAAGTTTCTGTTAACTTTCCCTTTGATTCCTTCTGCGTAATTTTAATATCTCTGCTTGTTCCTTTAAAAATAACAGGTTGTCCTGATAAAAAAACAGCTTCCTCATATGTATACTCATTTTTTACAGCACCTGTTGTTTCCAATGAAGCAGCAGATGCATTAAACGGAATAGTAGCCCCAATCACAAAAATTGCAAGCGCTACTAGCATTATTTTGGATAATTTTTTTTGCATTCGCTTCTCCTTTCCTTCATTGTGCATTGTTGCATGATGAAGCTTCATCAAAAAAATCTGCTCGTCCTTTGAAAGTAATCATAATATAGTCATTCACCTATGCAAAATCATTGCATGTTTAGCTTACGAATATATTATTTTCTCTATACTATTCATATTGGACTCGCAGATTTTCTCCTTGTTTTTAATCAACTAAAATAAAATGACCTTTGACAAAGCGGTCTGATAATACAACTAAACGATCTGATGGTTGTAAATCAGAAGGTTGAATCACTTTACCAGCTTTGATAAGTGTTGCTTGATCAATATTCATATCAATCATTTCACCAGCTTCATACCAGCGACCATTTTGCCATTGACTTACACTCTTCACATTTATAACAGCAGGATAAGTAGCTTTTACAAATTGCAGCTTACCTGTCAGCATTAATGGTGCAACAGGCTTCGCATTATCTAAAATATGAAGTGCCTGTACATGACCATCCTTCACATAGAAGTAACCATAATCACCTTCTGATAAATAAAGCTCAATATCTGGCATCACTGTGTATGTTTTATTGCCATCATCAACCTTCGCTTTTGTTGAATTGCTAATGGATAGAACTGTATCCTCTGTTCGCTTGAAAACATTTGATTCAATTTTCATTGCATCGTCAATTTCAATTAAGTAGCCATCAGCTTGTGATAAGCGTCCATAATATAATTCATGGCCAGCAAGATTTGGTGACATAAAGCTATCGCTTGTTACTTGTACAACCTGTGCATAATGATCACGGGCAGCACCATCTGCAATAACAAAAGCTGTACCATATGCCATTAACCCTGTAGGCTCAATTAAACGTCCATTACGAATTAAAATTGTTCCATCATGGAAGTACATTGTACCTGCTGATTTTAGCTTTAATAGTTGATAATCCGTATCGACAGATAGCATCGGCTCATAATAAGAGCGCTCATTATTTTTCAATACGACAATTTTTTCGATTACTTCTTTTCCAAATTGTTTCACTGTAGCATAATAAGCTTCACTGCCAACATAATTTTTTAGCTTACCTTTGTCAATTTTTGTATTCCCAACATATATCGGTACTTTTGATGCAAAGGTCATTGTCGAAAGATTTGCTGTTGCCTGAGCGCCAAATTGCCAGTTCTCAAAGGCATGCTGATTTTTCACTGTTAATCTATTGGCATTAGGGTTAACCGCTTGAATTTCACCTTTATATAAATTTTCGACAACTGTACCTGTTTCACTAATTTCTATCTTTGTCACAACAGATGTATTTCTATTTTTAAAGTTTAATTTTACGCGATCTCCCACATATAGCGCGCTAATATCTGTTGCTGAAGCGCCTTTTTGATAGCTTGTATCTTTGTTTAAATAATAACTTGTTTCTTTGCCAACATCAGGCTTTACCATAATAAATAAACCGTTTGGATCAATGCTTGTGACCACACCACTCATTTTTTTAACATTGTTCTCAACAGATGGAAGCTTTGGTTCAGTTGTAGCGTTAGATGTACCTCGAAGCTCAACAACTGTTCTTAATGATACATCTGCCTCAATTTCCATGCCCATTTTAAAGCCTTCAATCGTTGTAGACGTATTATTAATAAATAGACGAGTATTTTTATTAATATTGAACGTCACTGTTCGCCCACTTGCATTTTGCAATGTTACTTTACTTAACCTTTGCTCTATTGTGCCATCTGGATTTGTGTATTCTGAATAGGTTACATCCACAAAAGTTCCAGTCACCAATTGAGCTGCCTTTGCTGGTTGGCTAAAGGAAAAGCTTAGCACTAAGAGCAACATCATCATGACTATGTATGAATATTTTTTCAAAAAACGTACCTCCTTATCAAATTATTAACAAATAATAGTATATCGTATAATTGGTAATTTTCAGCGATGGAAAAGTATATGTTCGAATATTATACATATCTATCATTCTATAAAGTTAGAGGTAGCCTTTGACTTTCAACTACCTCCGTAACCTTATACTTGAATATCAATTGTATGTCCAGCTGTTGGATGTGGAGCATCTAGCATTTCAACTAACTGTTCTGTCTGTTGCTGCTGCATTTCCATTGTTTGTTTTGTAACAGCCAACGAAACGTTCTGCATAAGCGTTGCTTGATTCATTGCAATTGATAAAGCTGCGATATCCATATTGGCCCACCTCCTATGTAATTTATCGGACAAATCTTTTATTCATCAAGTATTTTTCTCGATTTTCTATACAGGTTCCTATAGAAAACAAAAAACATCTACTGTCCTAAATAGTTAGACGCAATAGATGTTTTTCTGTTACATTTTACTTTCGATAATTCGCCAAGCTTCTTCAAAGCCAAGACCCGTTTCTGAAGAAAATACAACAAGTGGGTCACTTTTCTCCATCTCCAATGTTTCCTTGACGATTTTTTTATGTTTATCCCATTTACCTTTTGGAATTTTATCTGCCTTTGTTGCAATCACAATGCAAGGAATATTGTAATGCTTTAAAAAATCATACATCATGCGGTCATCCGCTGTTGGGGGGTGACGTAAATCAATAATTTGTACAACAGCCTTTAATTCCTGACGTCCTGTTAAGTAACGCTCAATCATTTTTCCCCATGCCTCACGCTCAGACTTCGAAACCTTCGCATAGCCATAACCCGGAACGTCTACAAAAAACAGTTGCTCTTCGATTTTATAAAAGTTCAATGTCTGTGTTTTGCCGGGCTTAGAAGAAATACGTGCTAAAGCTTTACGTCCGATCATTCGATTGATAAAGGAAGATTTCCCTACATTTGAACGACCTGCTAATGCAAATTCTGGCAGTCCATCTTCTGGATATTGGTCTGGCCTCACTGCACTAATGACCATTTCGACATTATGGACTTTCATTTTTCTAAAAACCTCCATCCAGTGCATAGGCTAACACTTCATCAGCCGTTGACACTAGTTTAAATGTAAGCTGCTCACGTACGCTATCAGGAATATCTTCTAAATCTCGTTCATTATCCTTTGGACAAATAATTGTCGTTAAGCCTGCACGATGAGCACTTAATGTTTTTTCTTTTAAGCCCCCAATTGGTAATACACGACCACGTAGTGTAATTTCACCTGTCATCCCAACCTCACGACGAATTGGGCGATGTAAAATGGCTGAAGCAATTGCTGTCGCCATTGTAATACCAGCAGAAGGTCCATCTTTTGGCACAGCACCTTCTGGTACATGGATATGAATATCATGTGTTTCAAAATATTCTGCATCGACATTTAGCTTATCCATTTTTGTACGCACATAGGATAATGCCGTTTGTGCAGATTCCTTCATCACTTCACCAAGCTTACCAGTAAGCTGTAACTTACCTTTTCCGGGTGTTAAGGACACTTCAATTTGTAGTGTATCGCCACCAACTGTTGTATAAGCTAATCCTGTAGCAACTCCTACTTGATTTTCCTTCTCTGCCTGCCCATAACGGAAACGGTGCTTGCCAAGTAGCTGCTGTAATGATTTGGAGTTGACGGTTACACGTTTTTTCTCACCAGATACAATAATTTTAGCAATTTTACGGCAAAGCGTAGCAATTTGGCGCTCTAAGCTTCGAACTCCTGCTTCACGCGTATAATAACGTATAATATCGATAACTGCTTCATCTTTAATAATAACCTGTGTTTTTTTCAAGCCATGCTCTTTCAACTGCTTAGGTATTAAATGGTTTTTCGTAATTTGTGCTTTTTCAATTTCCGTATAGCCTGCAATTGAGATCACTTCCATACGGTCTAATAAAGGTCCCGGGATTGTACTTAAATCATTGGCTGTTGCAATAAACAAAACATTGGATAAATCATAGGACTCCTCAATATAATGATCGCTAAATGTATTGTTTTGTGCAGGGTCTAAAACTTCCAGCATTGCTGCTGCGGGATCCCCTCTAAAGTCATTAGACATTTTATCAATTTCATCCAATAAAAATACAGGATTAATAGTGCCTGCTTTTTTCATTCCTTGAATAATTCGCCCTGGCATTGCCCCTACATACGTACGGCGATGACCACGAATTTCCGATTCATCACGTACACCACCTAAGGAAATACGGACAAATTTACGATCTAGACTCTCAGCAATCGAGCGAGCTAATGATGTTTTCCCTACTCCTGGCGGTCCTGCCAAGCATAAGATAGGGCCTCTCAAAGAATTTTTAAGCTGGCGTACCGCTAAATATTCAAGGACACGCTCTTTTACCTTTTCTAAACCATCATGATCACGGTTTAAAATTTGTTCTGCATAATTGATATTCATGCGATCCTCTGTAGCATCTGTCCATGGCAAGGAAATTAGCCAATCAATATAATTGCGAATAACGCCACTCTCTGCACTAGCAGCTGGTAATTTTTCATATCTATCCAGTTCTTTAAGTGCGACTTCTTTTGTGGAATCAGGCATCCCAACTTCATCGATACGCTTACGTAATTCTGCTACTTCACCAGTTTTCCCTTCACGATCTCCGAGTTCTGTTTGAATAGCTTTCATTTGTTCACGTAAATAGTATTCCTTCTGTGTGCGCTCCATCGATTGCTTTACTTTGGAGTTAATCTTTTTTTCAAGATCCAATACTTCCTGCTCATCGTGTAAACGAATAATTAGATGATCAAGTCGCTTTTTCACACTCAGCATTTCCAGTACCTCTTGCTTATCTGCAATTTTAAATGGCAAATGAGAGGCAATAATATCCGCTAAACGACCCGGCTCTTCAATATCTGCTACTGTGCTAATCGTTTCATTTGTGATTTTATTAGAGGACTTTGCATATTTTTCAAAATACGTTAGTAGTGTACGCATTAAAGCCTGTGTTTCTACATCTTTACTTGTTGATTCCTCTTTAATATCAACATCAACAACCGTATACTTCTCTAGCACACGGTAATTTGTCCATGTTGCCCGAGCAAGCCCTTCCACTAAAATACGCAATGTGCCGTTTGGCAATTTTAACATTTGTTTCACATAAGCAACTGTGCCAATCGAATATAAATCCTGCTCGTCAGGTTGTTCGTCATGCATTTCCTTCTGTGTTACTAATAAAATCATTTGGTCTTCTAACATTGCTTGCTCTAACGCCGCTACAGAACGATTTCTACCCACATCAATATGTAACACCATCGATGGGTATACTAAAAGCCCACGTAAAGGCAATAATGGTACATTCGTTGTTTTTTGTATAGCTACCATGCGGGCATTCACCTCCGTCAAAATTTTCATGTTCACATCCCGCGCTACTAGTATGTGTTTAAAAAACTGATTCACACTAGTTAATCATGCGAGCCAAAAATTTCTTTTAGTTACAGCTGGTATTATGTAAGAATGAATAAAAAGCTGATCTTCGATATGTGCGAACATTGCACAACCGAAGTCAGCTAATTACTCTCTATCTCATAACCATAGACAGCTATGTCTGTTCGTTATGCTGAAGTTTTTGTGTCGCTACCTTCATCGAGTACAGTGCCATCTTCAAGAAGCAATTTCGGTTTCTCTTTATCCGTAATTGTTTTTGCTGTAATGATACATTTTTTCACGTCTTCACGAGAAGGCAATTCGTACATTACATCAAGCATTGTTGACTCAATAATTGAACGAAGACCACGTGCACCTGTCTTACGCTCAATTGCTTCCTTTGCGATGGCAACAAGCGCATCTTCATCAAATTCAAGCTCAACACCATCTAGTTCAAGCATTTTTTGATATTGCTTCGCTAGTGCATTTTTTGGCTCTGTTAAAATTTGTACAAGTGCAGCTTCATTTAATTGCTCTAGACTTGCAAGTACGGGTAATCGACCAATGAATTCTGGTATTAAACCGAATTTCAGTAAATCCTCTGGAATCAATTTGGCCATAATAGAACCTTCATCTACATCTGTTTTACTTGGATCGGAACCAAAACCAATTATTTTTTCACCTTGACGGCGTTTAATGATTGCTTCAATACCATCAAATGCTCCGCCAACAATAAATAAAATATTAGTTGTATCGATTTGTAAAAATTCTTGATGAGGGTGTTTACGTCCTCCTTGTGGTGGAACGCTTGCTACTGTTCCTTCAAGAATTTTAAGAAGGGCTTGTTGCACACCTTCACCAGAAACATCACGTGTGATTGATGGATTTTCTGATTTACGAGCAACCTTATCAATTTCATCAATATAGATAATGCCCTTTTCAGCACGTTCAATATCATAATCAGCTGATTGAATTAATTTTAATAAAATATTTTCAACGTCCTCACCAACATAGCCTGCTTCAGTTAGTGAAGTGGCATCTGCAATAGCAAATGGAACATTTAATATACGTGCTAATGTTTGAGCTAATAAAGTTTTACCGCTACCAGTTGGGCCGATTAACACAATGTTCGATTTTGCCAGTTCTACATCATCGATCTTACTATTCGTATTGATGCGTTTATAGTGATTGTACACTGCAACTGCTAATGCTTTTTTAGCGCGCTCCTGTCCAATAACATACTCGTCTAAAATCGTTAAAATTTCCTTTGGTTTCGGAATATCTTGGAATTCAATTTCCTCTTCCACACCTAGTTCTTCTACAACGATTTCTGAACAAAGCTCGATACATTCATCACAAATATAAACACCAGGACCCGCCACTAATTTACGTACCTGTTCCTGTGGCTTTCCACAGAATGAACATTTTAAATTGCCTTTTTCATCATTAAATTTGAACAATATGTTTCACCCCTATTCAAGCAACAATCTTACAAGATTATTGAACCTTTATCAAATAAATTGTCTGCACGATTTATGTCATTGCATAGATGATCGTGTACCATCATGTTGTTTACTTCATTTCTCACGATGAACAAATTTTGAAATAGATGTCCATTTTCATCAAATGAATGAAGCTCTCCTAGAAATATTAGCAGTCACTTTTACCCATTTAGCATTCCTTCCTAGTTGGCAGGAATTTGTTTGCTTCACGACTTTACGGTGTACTAATGTTTATAGCTCTTCACTACTGACACTTGAGATACAAGTTGGCATCAAATGACTGACATCTCGATCAGCTACATAGCTTTTCTTTAAAATCTACTACATTTATTCGCCAAGGTTTACTACATTCAAGAGAAGGATTTTGTCAATGAAGTTTAATTTCCCATCGTGTAAAACTAACAATACTATGTATAAGTGAAGTGTAAAGTAAGTAAAATAGGACTGATTAAACAGTCTATGTGATAAAACAAGGCACGGTTAAATGCCGTACCTTGTTTTCTATTAGCTATCAAGTTACATAAAAATCTTATTCAGTAATTTTAGCGTTTTCTACTAAAAATTCAACTGTTTTTTGAATTTTAATGTCATTTTCTAGTACAGCTGTACCGCCTAAAGCATCTGTAATTTGCTCTTTTGTCATATTGAATTGAGCAGCCATTTTTTCTAATTCTACTTCAATATCAGCTTCAGTTGCTTCAATTTTTTCAGCTTCTGCAATCGCTTCAAGTGTTAAAGATACACGTACACGGCTTTCAGCTTCTTCTTTCATTTGACCACGTAAATCTTCTTCAGATTGACCTGAGAATTGATAGTAAAGGTCTAAATTCATACCTTGCATTTGTAAACGTTGACCAAACTCTTGTAACATGCGATCTGTTTCAGAGTTAATCATACCTGCTGGTACTTCAAATTCAGCATTTTCTGCCGCTTTTTCTACTAGCTCATCGCGAAGAGCCGCATCTGATTCCGTTGCTTTTTGAGCAGCAGTTTGCTCTTTAATTTTAGCGCGTAAAGCGTCAACGCCTTCAACCTCTGGGTCTAATTCTTTTGCAAATTCATCGTTTAATTCTGGAAGAACTTTTGTTTTTACTTCTTTCACTGTTACTTTGAAAGTTGCTTCTTTACCAGCTAATTCAGCTGCATGGTATTCTTCTGGGAATGTTACAACAACATCTTTAGACTCGCCAGCTTTTACGCCTACAAGTTGCTCTTCAAAGCCAGGGATGAAAGAACCTGAACCAATTTCTAGTGGGTAGTCCTCACCTTTACCACCTTCAAAAGCTTCTTCACCTACGAAACCTTCAAAGTCGATTACTGCTGTGTCGCCTTCTACGATTGCTTCGTCTTCTTTAATTTCAAGCTCTGCTTTACGAGCTAATTGCTCTTGAATTTGAGCTTCTACTTCTTCATCAGTTACTTCTACTGGAAGTTTTGCTACTTCTAAGCCTTTGTATTCACCAAGTTTTGGCTCTGGTTTCACTGTTACTTGTGCAGTGAACGTGAAATCTTGACCATGTACAAAGTTTTCTGTACCAGAAATTTCTGGGTAATCAACTGGCATAATTCCCGCTTCATCAATTGCTTTTGCATAAGAATCAGGAACGATGATTTCTAGTGCGTCTTGGTATAAAGATTCAATACCAAAGCGTTGTTCAAACATTTTACGAGGCATTTTACCTTTACGGAAACCTGGTACGTTAATTTGTTTTACAACTTTTTTGAACGCTTGGTCCATTGCTGCATCTACTTCTGCAACTGGTACTTCAACTGTAAGAGTACCGATATTACCTTCTTGTTTTTCCCATTTTGCTGACATGTATAAATACCTCCAAATAAATAATCAAGTTTAAATGTTAGACAATTCATTCGTAACTACGATTTTGACAACCATTTTAGTATAACATAGATGTGTATAGTTTCAACTTTTTTCATATCGACTGTAGTTCTGTTAACTTTTCTAACATTTGTAAAAACTCAACGATTTCATAATCCATTTCTTGCACATTCCCTAACATTGAAAAGACAAAATCAATATAGCTATAGGCAACATCATCGGCTTCAAATGGATGCCATTCAAACGGATATGTGACAATAGCATGTTTCGCCATTAAATATTGTACCATTTCTAAGGTCGATGGGTCTTGCTCTAATTTATTTTCAACAATATTTTTTATTTCCTCATATTGTGGCAGCTGATTTGGTAATGCAAGCTGTGCAGGATTAACCGTTGCTGTTTGATTAAATTTTGACACGTTAATATCCATTGCCACCTCTTGTTCCACTAGTAAAATTAAAGCTAGGCTTTGGACAAATGGATGAATGCTGGAGCATTCAACAATAGCCTTTAAAGCTTCTTTCAATTGCCTTACATTTGTATCCATTAGACGATGCAGGCGATTAGATTGTTCATTTGGTGTAAGCGCACAAAATTGCGTCAGCTCATATTCGCCTGTTTCTACAAAATATTGCGCCTGCTCCTTTTTTGCAAGATTGTTAGATACATCCCGATTCAAATTTTTCAAGCGTTTAAATTTCTCAGCTTGGTCATATGGTAATACATTTTCTTCAAGAAGCGTTGTAATTAACGTTTCTACATGATTGTATTCCTTTAGCTGCATACATATAGTAATGTACAACTCCATCACTTCTGCATATAATGTTGTTCCCATCGCAAGGAGCTGTTCACATACATGTTTCGCTTTAGCATAGTTTTTTACTTCGTATAAAGCAAAGGCATAGGCACTAAGAGCAAACTCATCTCCTGCTTCATACATAAATGCTTTTTCAAAACTTGCAACAGCCTCTTCATATTGATAATTCTCTGCAAACTTATGCCCTTCACGTATTAAAGCTTGGACAGTGCCTGGAAAAACTACAATATTGTTATGTTTAATAACATGATGTTTCCGTTTTGTCATTTTTCTCACCTCTTTATGGCTATTTTTCACTTTTTCTCACCATCGACAATGACCAAAGCAATGATTTTGAATTACCTTTTGCTATTACTTTGCACTAAAAGCACAACAGTATGCCTATACCACCTGAAATTAGCAGTAATTATTTTGACTCATTTAGTAAAAAATCATTGCTTTTGTATTCATGTTTTGTAATAAATTGTATTATACTTAGAATAGTCTAAATTTTTATGCTATTCATTACTCTCTATTAAGAAATCACGTTTTTTCACAAGGAGTGGACTACATGCAATTACTAGATACAATCACTGAATTTGATCATTGTATCTCATCTGCATTCAAAGCACGATCAATTAAAGTCATTTCATTCGCTACAGCGAACGGACCTCGGCAAGATAGTCCGTTAGAATTTGAATTTTTAACGCGTACAAAGGTCGATGTATACACTCAAGAAGCCTGTACTTATATTTTGCGTATCCAAGGCTTGATTCCTAACCCTATTTCACTTGGTCATCCATATGAAGTGCTGTCAATTATCCCACAAAAAGTAAATATTGAATGTAACTATAAGCTACTACATCTTGATAAAAAGGATATGCAACAAATTTTACAGCACCCTAAGCCAGATCAACATTATAGTGAATGGCTAATTGATGCTATCAAAAATACCAATATTCTCGTTGAGCTAAAAACAAACCAACATACCTATACAGAATGGCCTATCGGTATAAAATCAGCATCCATCTTATAGTTTGATCAGGACATACTTTTAAATAGGTATGTCTTTTTTATGATATTTCCTTAATGCGCTTCTATCATAACAACTTTCTATTGTTTCTGAAAATAGAAAGATATCTGCCCCATCAGCAAATTAAGGCAATTCGAGCTATAATATACCTGTATCAATTTTAAGATAGGGGCTTATCAAAATATGATGATTCAAGAAGCATTACAAAATTTTTCTACCATGACACTTTCTGAGCGACAAGCATTTATGTCACAGCACGGTGAATGGCTATTACAACAAATGTTAGCACACATTGGCTCTACAGATGCTGAACTACGTGACCATTCTATTTATCGTACATTTATTGATTTGCTAAGTGATAATTTGTTAAGCACACAGCAACTGCAATATTTATTTCAAACGGCAATAAGCGAGGATTTCCTTTATTTACACATAGGTGAAAATAATACAGATAGTGTTTTTACCCGCTCATTTTCTGCACTACTTGTTGCAGGTCTGCTTGCCAAGGATGCTGAGCTGCTTGTTTTAGATGATGATGACCTGCAAACATTCTTTAAAAAAATTGGTCGCTATTTACTAGTAGAGCAAGATACAAGAGGATATGTACAAGACAAAGGATGGGCTCATAGCATTGCTCACGGTGCAGATTTAGCCGCAACAGCCATTAAACACCCCAAATTCAACTTACAATATGCACCATCTATCTTACATGCATTAAAGCTTGTTACATGGAAAGACATTGTCTATATCAATGATGAGGAAGAACGTTTCGTTAATATTGTAGAGGCATTATTAGATCAGCACTACTCTGAAGAGGCACTTATTGAATTTGTAGAGCAGTCCTTTGATAAATTTGAAATACACTTAATGACACAGGGCTATAATGAAAGTTTCTTTAGTGGACGTACTAGTACATTAAACTTTATGAAAACATTGTATTTTTCTTTAAAAATGAATAATAAAGCCCCTCAGCTTCAAAATATCATTTATGGACAAGTAGCAAAATGGTTAAAGCTCGGTGCCTAGCTGGCTTTTAGAAAAATGCTATTCTAGTCCGTATCCTGCTTATTTTGCATAAATTTTTCTACCTTGTTAGCAAACTAGGATAATTCTTAGTTTGCTTTTTTATTTTTCAAATAGAACATATACAGGAATTTTATGGATAACAAAGAAAATTTATTATTATTTCAAAATAATTATATCCTCTTCTATTCTATACCTTTTCCATCCTTTCTTATCACTGAGAATTCACCCTATTATTTCCATACCCCCTATTGGCTTTTACTCCTTATTTTAAAAAAAGGCAAATAAAAAATAAGCTTATACTTGTCAAAGCACTGACTTTATTACAAATCAGCGTCTAAAATGTGAAATACATTTTTCACAAAAAAAATTATTTACTTAGTTAAATATCAAGAATCCAGTGTTTTCAACGTTTTTACAGTGTTTAATAAACAGCACTTAAAAATATTAATATTGAAATAATGATTTCTGTTCAAAAAATGTTCAAATTCAACTCCCCTTTACTATCATTTTCATAACAAAATAATGTTTTTTCTTAAAAACAGGGCGTATAATCCAAGATGCAAACAACGACAAATTGTGACAATCATAGGTGCGTGCAATGCACAAGCTTGCAAACGATTGCACAATTATTGCCTTTGCTAATGTTCGCATTAGATCAATCAATAATTGATTGATACGCCATTATAAAAGAGGTGACCTCAGTATCCACTATTTGTAAATGTGCACTGATAAAAAAACACAAGAGTTTTATGAATAGCTGTTCTAATAGAAAGGAGTCAAACATGAAGAAAAAATTAAGTTTATTGTTTGTAGCATTAAGTGCCCTTCTCGCTGGATGTGAACCATTAACAGTGTTCAATCCAAAAGGACCAAATGCTGAAACATTATCAAACACAATTATTTTATCCATTATTACAATGGCCTTTATATTACTAGTCGTGTATGTGCTTTTAGCCTTTATGCTAACAAAATATCGCGCTTCCAAAGCACCAGCAGATTATGAGCCTCCCCATGAAGAAGGCAGCCATTTGCTTGAAATCACTTGGACAGTCATTCCAATTATTATCGTAGCATTTTTAGCAATCGTAACGGTTAAAACAACATCTACTGTAGAAGCGCAGCCAGCAGGTTATGACGATAAGGAGCCTTTAGTTATTTATGCATCATCCTCTAACTGGAAATGGCATTTTAGCTATCCAGAAGAAGGTGTGGAAACAGTCAACTATGTCAATCTTCCAGTGGACCGTCCAATCGAGTTTAAACTTTACTCATTCGGACCAATTACAAGCTTTTGGATTCCTCAATTAGCAGGTCAAAAATATGCGATGAGTGATATGTTAACAACGATTCACCTAGCTGCTGATGAAGTTGGTTCATTTATGGGACGTAACTCTAATTTCAATGGTCGTGGATTTGCCGAAATGGAATTCGAAGCACAAGCTATGACACAAGAGGACTTCGATCAATGGGTGGCTGATGTCAAGGCAAAAGAAGAACCTTTAACTGAAGAAAAATTCGATGAGCTTTTAGAGGCAGAGCATGTTGGTCGCCAAAGCTTCTCATCTACACATTTAGATTTCAGACCTGCACCAATGGAGCATGGTAAACATATGGATATGGAGCATGACGATATGTCTGACACAGATATGGAGCATGAACATTCAGGTCATTAAGATTGAACACATATACCTATTAATTTTTAATGCTGAAAGGAGCGCATCCCATGAGTATGGAAGAATTATTCCATCCAATGCAAGAACCGATGATTTTAGCGGCAGCTATTAGTATCGTTGTTGGAGCAGTCGTGATTGTAGCTGGCCTTACTTATTTCAAAAAATGGGGCTATTTCTACAAAAACTGGCTATCAACTGTTGACCATAAAAAAATCGGGATTATGTATATCGCAGTAGCCTTATTAATGCTATTCCGCGGTGGTATCGATGCACTATTAATGCGTGCACAAACAGCCGTTCCAGATAACGGACTTCTTGATGCACAACATTATAATGAGATTTTCACAACACACGGATTACTAATGATTTTATTTATGGCAATGCCATTTGTTATTGGGTTAATGAACATTGTGATTCCTCTACAAATCGGGGCACGTGATGTTGCATTCCCACGTCTAAATGCAGTCAGCTTCTGGCTATTCGCAGCAGGTGCTGGTTTATTAAACTTATCATTTATTATTGGTGGTTCACCAGATGCTGGTTGGACAGCCTATTTCCCACTAGCAAGTACGGATTTCAGTCCAACGGTTGGGAATAACTATTACTCTTTAGCCCTACAATTATCAGGGATTGGTACATTAATGACAGGTGTTAACTTTATTACAACGATTATTAAAATGCGTGCACCTGGTATGACATTAATGAAAATGCCAATGTTTACTTGGTCCATTTTAATTACAAATATTATTATTGTCTTTGCATTCCCAGTATTAACTGTAGCGCTTGCACTAATGATGCTTGACCGTCAATTCGGTACAAAATTCTTTGCGATGCAAGATGGTGGTATGGATATGCTTTGGGCCAACCTCTTCTGGGTTTGGGGACATCCTGAGGTTTATATTGTTATCCTACCTGCTTTCGGTATTTTCTCAGAAATCATTGCAACATTCGCACGTAAAAACTTATACGGTTACAAATCAATGGTGATGAGTATGGTGGTCATTTCCCTACTATCATTCGTAGTTTGGGCCCACCACTTCTATACAATGGGTCATGGTGTAATGGTAAACAGTGTATTCTCTATTACAACAATGGCAATCGCCGTTCCTACTGGGGTTAAAATATTCAACTGGCTACTCACAATGAGGCACGGGAAAATTCAGTTTACAACCCCAATGCTTTATGCGCTTGGCTTTATTCCAATCTTCACAATTGGTGGAGTTACAGGGGTTATGCTAGCGATGGCAAGTGCCGACTATCAATATCATAATACAATGTTCTTAGTTGCCCACTTCCACTATGTATTAATACCAGGTACTGTATTCGGTGTACTTGCAGGATACCATTACTGGTGGCCAAAAATGTTTGGTTTCCGTTTAAATGAAAAATTAGGGAAAGCTGCTTTCTGGTTTATTGCCGTAAGCTTTAACGTAACATTCTTCCCACTATTTATTTTAGGTTTAGATGGTTATGCTCGTCGTATGTACACATACTCTGAATCTACTGGCTACGGTCCATTGAATATGCTATCGTTTGTCGGTGCATTAGGATTAGCAGTCGGCTTTGTATTACTTGTCTATAATATTTACTACAGCTGGAAACATATGCCTCGTAATGAAAAAGCAGATGTTTGGGATGGTCGCACACTTGAATGGGCTACTCACTCACCAGTGCCAGAATACAACTTTGCGGTAGTACCAACAGTCACTCGTTTAGATGAATTTTGGTTTGCGAAAAAAGAAGGTCGCGATATTACAGCAGGTACAATTGAAAAAATTCATATGCCTAATAATACTGGCACACCATTTTGGATGAGTGGATTCTTCTTCCTTGCAGCATTCTTCGCTGTCTTCAATCTATGGATTCCAGCCATTATTAGTATGCTTGGTGTATTTGGCTTTATGATCCATCGTTCATTCGAAAAAGATCACGGTCGTTACATTTCAGTTGAGGAAGTAATGGCAACTGAAAAAAGCTTGAGAGGTGATAAATAATATGAAAATCGATTCTTCACTTCCATTAGAATATAGTACAGAGGAAAACCGCCTAAAAATCTTTGGTTTTTGGGTTTTCCTCGGCGCCGAAATCGTGTTATTTGCCACGTTATTTACAGTGTATTTCACACTGCATACACGCACAGGCAGTGGCCCAAATGGCGCTGAAATTTTTGAATTAACGCCTGTCTTATGGGAAACATTCTTATTATTAACAAGTAGCTTTACAATTGGTCTTGGCGTTCACGCAATGCGTATCGGCCGTAAAAAGGCAATGATGACATTTTTCATTATTACCCTTTTACTAGGTCTTGGCTTCTTAGCCATTGAGATTGATGAATTTGTCACATATGTACATGAAGGTGCAACAATTCAAACAAGTGCATTTTTATCATCATTAATGACATTACTTGGAACACATGGTGCCCACGTAACATTCGGTTTCTTCTGGGGCGTAGCGATTTTAATCCAAGTCGCAAAACGTGGTTTAAATCCACAAACAGCAAATAAAGCGTTTATCTTCTCATTGTACTGGCATTTCCTAGACGTTGTTTGGATTTTCATCTTCAGCTTCGTCTACTTGAAAGGACTGATTAGCTGATGAAGGAATTATTCCCTAAACAACATGTCATGGGCTTCGGCTTCTCATTATTACTGACACTTGTCGCTTTAGCCGTTGTAACCTTTGATATGAGTTATAAAATGGCATTCGCTATTTTACTTGTCACTGCCCTTGCACAAGCAACTGTACAATTAGTATTATTTATGCATATTGGCGAATCTGAAGATAAGAAAACGTTATATACAACGATTTTATATTCAGTATTCGTAGGTGTTGTAACAATTATTGGTACATTGTTCGCGATGATTTGGGGCTATCATTAACAAACAAAAAGCTGTCTCAAAATACCATGCTAAATGGTATTTTGACGACAGCTTTTATTTGATTCCTTTGACCCTTTCCAACTAGTACAATACGATGATTTTCTTTAAATAACGAAACTTTTCCTTTTTTACCATGTATACTAGAGCAAGATAGTATTTATTATCGAAAATAGGAGATGAAGCGAATGAAGAAATTTATTAAAGTATTAGCAGTTGGAACACTCGCATTAACACTCGCCGCTTGTAATTCTAGCGCTACGCCTAAAAAAGATACAACAAAAACAAGTGACCTTACTTTAGAACAAGTATATGATAAGGCTGTGGAACGTCAGACAAATATTAAAAGTGCAAGTGCCACGATGGATATGACACAGGCAACAAAGGTTGGTGCTGGTGAGGAAGCGATGGAGTTTTCTTCTAGCACAAAAATGGATATGGATTTTATCGTTGATCCGCTGGAAATGCATTTATCAGGCACGATGACAATGCCTAATATGCTAGGTGAGGGTGGAGAAACAACAGACTTACCAATGGAAATGTATATGAAACAAGGTACAGGATTCTTCATGAAGGATACAGCATCTGATAGCTGGTTAAAGCTTCCTGATGATAACTTTGATGAAATTTTAGAGCAAACAGCTTCCTCTGCAGATGCAAAGGAACAATTAGAGCAGCTAAAATCATTTATCGATGACTTCTCATTTGAACAAACAGATGATGAATATGTACTAACATTAGATGCAGAAGGCGATAAATTTAAAGCATTAATTGATGAAGAAATTGAAAAATCAATGCAAGGTATGGAGCTAGGTGAAAACCCACTAGATGGACTAACAATTGATCAAATCAACTATGTTCTATACATTGACAAAGATACATTCGATACAAACAAAATGGATATGAATTTTGACTTAAAAATGAATGTTGAAGGTAATGAAATGGTGATGAATACAAAATCAGTTATCACATACACGGAATTCGATCACCTGAAAACAATTGATATCCCTCAAGAAGTTATCGATAACGCTCAAACAATTGAATAAGTAAAAGAACCTGCTTATCGCCACCTTAGCGTACAAGCAGGTTGTTTTTTCTTCTACTCTAGCGCACGATTAAAACATCACATGGTGCATGACGAGCCACCTTTTCTGCAACTGACCCTAACACCATTTTTTCTATCCGATTTAAACCCGTTGCCCCACAAACTAGTAAATCAATATTTGGTAGCTGTGTTAGGATTGCTTTAGGCAAACCTGCTTCTACTACTGACTCTACCTCTTTCACACCTGCCTGTAATGCCTCTTTTACCAATTTTTCAATCTTATCTGCATATTCCTGCTTTAGTGCCTCTGCATATTTTAAATCATATGCCGATGCTGCTCCAAATGATTTTGTATCCACAACACTGACTAATTGTAAAACAGCATTGTATTGTAATGCTAATTGACTTGCTCGCTCAAAAGCTTTAAGTGACTGCTCCGAAAAATCAATAGCTACTGCAATCTTAAGATAACTCCCCACACAAACCCTCTCCTTTTTCATACTTTTCTAAATAATTATATCATAACGCTATTCAATATAATGCTAGATTCCTATTGTAGAAAAAAAGACTTTTGACTACTACTATAAACAGATGCATTGAATATTGGGCGTGTTTGCTAGTTATAAATCTATACGATCATAGCGTCGCAATCAATGGTTAATCTGATATGATATACTAGCTACGATAAATAATTAAAAGGTGGATTTTATGCTAGAAGTGAGTGAAAGTACATTAGCGCAATATAGTATGCATTTTATAGGGGAAACACTTATTTTAGGGGAAGAAGCACTGACGCAGCCCGAGGTAATGCTAGAAGCAGCCTTTACACAGCTTGCCTTTCATAAAATAGATATGGAGCAGCAATACGAATTTTTTCATGAAATAACGATTACCCTTAACGAAGTTTATACCTATGCCAAGGCAATCTTTACACAGGAAAATAGCTTTCTTGAACAATCCCAAAATATCGCTAAACACTTACATAGTGTATCGCAGCACCCTAATATTAAAAGCGGTGAACTATTTATCGGTTTGTTTGATAATTGCTTATTATTAGATGAAACAAAAAAAGTAATCGCCATTGTAAAAATTGATGAAAAAGAAATATTTTTAGATGTGCAAAATGACCATCATCAAATGACCGTCAATGGTATTGATGGCATCAATGTCAAAAAAATCAACAATGCAGCGATTATTATTGATATGGGACCAGACCAACCCCCTGCCGTTTTTATTAAAACAAAACGAAAAGAGGACATTGTTTATTGGCAAGAGCGTTTTTTAAAAATAAAGGCAGCGGATGAGCACTATTATAAAACAGATTTAGCGTTGGCTGAATGCAAGAAATATATTTTAAAAGAAGAGCATTATACAAGCACTGAGAAGCTAGGGCTGTTAAATAAAACATTGGACTACTTTAGAAATGAGGAGGAATTTCAAGTAGACCATTATATTGATACGGTGTTTGAGCAAATAGATGCTACCGAAAAGGATATCATTGTTAAAACCGTTAAACCCTATGAAACGATTATTTCTGACAGCGCACTTGAAAAAGCTGAAAAGAAATATAAACGTAAAATTAAGCTAGATAGCAATATTGAAATTCAGGTCAATATTCAGCATATTGAACATATTGATGAGCTAATTGAGGTTGGCTATGATGAAGCAACCAATCGAAAGTTCTATAAAATTTATTTCCAAGATGAAATGTAAACAGGTAAAAAAATCTGCTTTCCTTCCCTAGGCAGATTTTTTACCTTTTAATAAACCATTTCCTTTAAATAACAGGCAAGCTGTAATTTTAAAACATCCTCTGTATTTTGAAAAGAAATATTTAATTTTTCCTCAATTTTTCTTAGTCGCTGATATAATGTATTAACATGAATATGCAATTGCTTTGCAGTTTCCCCTATAGAGCCATTTTGCGCCATATATATTAGCAGTGTTTCTTCTAGTAATTGATGCCTCGTTTTTTCATTTTTTAACGGTTGAAAAACTTCGTTAACAAAGCTGAGTAGCTCCTCTTGTGTTTGATGGATAAATAGTCGATTGACACCAATCTCCTGATAGTGCATAATGCCCCAGCGCTGACGTGTCATTAAAAATGATAGTGCTTTATCCGCCTCATTATAGCTTTTCGCAATTTGCTCTATCCCTTGATACATGGAGCCAACACCAACTTTTAGCATATTATGTTTTGCCTTCTCCCAGCTTGTTTGCAATTGCTGCATTAGAAATTGCAGCTCATTACTTAGTTGCTTAAATTGACAAAGAATCGTTATTTTATTGCCAAAACCAAAGACAATCAGTGCATGCTCTTGAAATTGTTTTTTTATTTCACCAATTAAAAAATGCACCTGCATATCCATTCCTTGAATATTAGAGGCTGACGATAATTGAATAAGCACAACAGCATAATAGACATTTGTCTGAATACCAAGCTCTTCCCCCTTTTTTATAAGCTGAACAGGGTCTTTACATAGTAAAAAATCATGAAAAAGATCATGGGTTTTTTTATAAAATGCATCCACAATTGTTTGTTTTCGGATCATTTCAAGGGCAATCATTGCGCTTGCTTGTTCAATAATAAGCTGCTGAAGCGGTTCAAGCTTCTCCTTATTCACCTCCACCAGCAATAAACCAAGTGTTTGATCAATCCCAACAATTGGCTGTATATAGCAAGTAATAAGCTCATCATCTATATTTATTGTATAAAATGCTGGCGCATCACTTCGATTAATAGCGCGCAATAAATGGATATCATCCAACCAATGACGCGGGCTTGCATATATCAAATCATCTGTAAAATCCATAATAACAAGGCGTAAGTTTAGCATATGTCTTATTTCATTGACAATGACTTGCATTCCTGTGTTTTGCAAGGACAGTTTCATAAAGGTGTGATGAATCTGATCGCGTTGAAGCAGCAGCTCATTTTGCATCTTTAAATGCTGAAATAGCTTTGAATTCGTTAGAGCAATCGATACTTGATCAGAAAAGCTTTCTAAAAGCTGCATATCCTCAATTGTCAGCAGCGCATCTTCTCCATTTTGATAAATAATTAATACACATAGTGTTTGGTCCTCTACTGCAATTGGCACAGAAATAACAGACTGCACATGCTCAAATGTATAGGCTTTTAATAAATGGCGTAGATTTTCTTCTGTTAACGATGATGATGCCTTTAAAACATCTTGATAGGAAGTAAGGATAATGGATTGCTGTTCTTTAAATGTTCTGCCAATAATCCCCTCTCCCACCTTAACACGCATATGTTGAATATCCTCACCTGGCCCACCTGTCCAAGCTTTTGGTATCAATGTTGTGTTATTTTCATCGTACATCCAAAGCACACCAAAATCTGCTGATGGAATAACGGATAATGCATTCTCCAAAATTTTTGTCAGCAATATTTGAATATCATTTAAGGCAGAAATTTCTCTTATACTTTCCATCATTTTTTCTCGAATAAATTGCTCTTTTTCGACCATTAATGCCAATTGATATGCATATAGTAATGCCTCTAGTATTTGTTCTTCCGTCGGCGAGGGCATCCATTGATGATCAGTACGAATCACAAATGTACATTTGTGATCTATTTCAACATAATAATCATGAAAATCTACAGAAATAGCTGAGGAGGGCGGTAGTATATGCTCTATGCCTTGAGAAATAGCAAGCGAAAAACCAGTTCCATCATGCTTTTTCCATAATTGAAATTGTGTAAGCTGACAGGTGTTAAGGAGAAATTGTGCTATTTTTTCTACATCGATCATTCATATATGCCTCACTTTTATGTATAAACATCTATATTTAATAGCTTTATTATATAGAAACGCACATTATTAGAAAAGTCTTAATTTTTTATACTTTGCAATATACACAAAACTACTATTGTGAGGAGGAAAAACAATGACAGCAGCAAAGTCACAAAACACAAGATATATTGTTATTGCTATGTTGTTTATAGGATGGTCATTAGGAAACTTTGACCGTTTCATTATAAACTTCGCAATCCTCGATATTTCAAAAGATTTACAATTAACAGACTCACTAACAGGTATCGTTTTAAGTAGCTTCTTTGCTGGCTATGCTTTAATGCAAATTCCCGGTGGATGGCTGGCAGACCGCTTTGGCTATCGTAAAGTATTAATTTCAACCATTTTAGTATGGTCTGTATTCACCATTCTAACAGGGGCTGCATGGTCGTTTTTATCGATTATTGTTATTCGTTTTCTTTTCGGGGTTGGTGAAGGCAGCTATTTCCCTGCAGCATCAAAAAGTATTGCCAATTGGTTCCCAATACATGAACGTAGTAAAGCAATGTCAATTATGTTAACATCTGGCTCTATTATGGGGGTTGTTGCACCAATTGCAGGAACTTACCTTATGCTAGCGCTAGGCTGGCGAGAGATTTTTTACATTGTTGGAGCAGCTGGTATTTTTATTGCACTCGCTTTCTTCTTTTTCGTAAAAGAAAAGCCAGCACAGGCAACAATAGAGCAAACACCAGCTACAAAAGCACCGTTAAGAGATGTTTTAAAAACACCAATGATTTGGAAATTGTTTATTGCTTATTTTAGTATTTACGCAGTGAATTGGGGCTTAATGTCTTGGATGCCTACCTACTTATCAAAAGTAAAAGGATTAGAGCTAACTGCTGTTGGCATTTACTCAGCTATTCCTCCATTTGTTGGCATTTTCGCGATGCTTTGTAGCGGTTATATTTTAGATAAACTGCCACAAGGAAAAGATAAACTAATCGCAGGCATTTTCGCTATTATCGCAGGTATTTTCCTTTTATTAATGGCAAATGCACCAAGCATGTTAATTTTCACAATTTGTCAAAGTATTGTAACGGTGATGTTGTCCTTTAATATTATTTTAATTACATCTGTCCCACTTAAAATTTTACCAGAGGCTGTTGTAGGTACAGCAAACGGCTTTATTAATACAGGGGCACAGTTTGCAGGTGTCTTAACACCAATGCTTATTGGCTTTTTAGTAGACGCTTTTGGCGGCTCTTATAGCTCTGCATTTGCCATGTTAATTGGCTTTACGCTTGTATGTGCAGTGTCATTATTTATGATTCGGCCAAATAAGCAGGCTGTTGTTGCCAATTCCCCTTCCGTATAAGGAAATCATTAGCTAAGGAGTGAAAGAGTATGAGTTTAACAGAAAAAATTGCTAGTTTTATTGATCAAAAAAGTGAAGTCTATAAAAATGTGAGTGATAGTATTTGGGGCTTTGCGGAAACAAGATTTGATGAGGTTCGCTCTGCTGATGTATTATGCCAAACGTTAGCGGCTGAAGGTTTCCATGTAGAAAGAGGTGTTGCAAATCTTGAAACAGGCTTTATTGGAACCTTTGGAAGTGGCAAGCCTGTTATTGCTATTTTGGGTGAGTTTGATGCACTTGCAGGCTTAAGCCAGCAGGCAGGTAGCTCAAGCTATAATCCAATTACCCCAAATGGCAATGGACATGGCTGTGGTCACAATCTTTTAGGCGTTGGTGCGCTTGCTGGTGCTATTGCTACAAAGCAATATTTAGAAGAAAACAATTTAACAGGAACAGTAAAATACTTTGGCTGCCCTGCTGAAGAAAGTGGCTATGGTAAAGCATTTTTAGCACGTGATGGCTATTTTAAAGACGTGGATGTGGCATTCTCTTGGCATCCTGGAACAATTAATGCGGTCATGCATGCAAGAGCAAATGCTGTTATTAATGCTACATTTAAGTTTAAAGGACGTAGCTCACATGCCGCTGCCTCCCCGCATCTTGGGCGAAGTGCATTAGATGCAGTTGAATTAATGAATGTCGGTGTCAACTATTTACGAGAGCATATGGTGGATGAAGCAAGAATTCATTACGCTGTGACAAATACAGGCGGCTTTGCTCCAAATGTTGTACAAGCAGAGGCTGAGGTAACTTACCTTATTCGTGCACCAAAGCCAAGCCAAGTAAAGGATTTATATCAACGTGTACTAAACTGTGCAAAAGGTGCAGCTTTAATGACCGAAACATCTGTAGAGGAGCAAATCGTTGGCTCTTGCCATAATTTAATTCCTAACAAAACATTAGAGCAAGTAATGCATCAGCATATGCATGAGCTAGGTGGCTTTGCTATAACAGATGAGGATTTACAATTTGCTAAGGAGCTTTATGAAACACTTTCTGAGGAAGAGAAAAAAGTAGCTGCTGCACAAGTAGGCAAGGAGCTAGCACAGCAATTAGCAGAAAAACCAATTGCTAGTTTCCTTGCACCGCTTCCAAGCGAGCCTATGTTTATGGGCGGTTCAACAGATGTCGCAGATGTTAGCTGGAATGTCCCAACTGCACAATGTACAACAGCAACTTGGGCATTCGGTACACCATTCCATACATGGCAGGCTGTTGCACAAGGAAAATCAGCCTATGCACATGAAGCAACCCTATTTGCTGGCAAAGCAATTGCTTGCACAGCTATCTCTGCGCTTGAAAACCCAGCATTGATTGAGGATGCAAAGGTAGAGCTGGCACAACGTCTTGATGGAGAAGCCTATGAAGCATTGATCCCACAAGACTTAGTACCACCAAAACCCGCTGAAGTAACACCCGTACCAGTAGGGTAATAACAACTATGTAAGGCTTTCTATGTTTAGAAGGTCTTACTTTTTTTATTTGCCCAAATAGTAAATTAAATTTCCTCCAAAAAGAGAAAACCTTTTTGGTTGGTAAAACGTCTAATAATTGGAAACACCAGTCAATTTAAAAGGAGAATCGATACTTATGAGAAAGCCATTTACAAAAACATGGATCACTGCTTCAGCACTTACATTAGGTCTAACTGTTTTAACACCTCTTTATGTTGGTGCAGCGCCTGTAGAAACAACAAGCAATGCCGTTACACAATTAGCGCAAACCTTCACAGGCACTATTCAATATTTTGATGAGGAAAGCATCACATTAAAGGGAGCAGACGGCAAAAACTATTTTATCGGTCTATACAACTTCTCTGACAAACAAATTCAGCAGCTAGCATTAGCAGAAGGTCAGGAAGTTTCAGTTGAAGGAAGCATCGTGGAAGATTATTTAGATTTTCTTACATTTGATGTCTATAAAAAAACCTTACCTGAGGGTATAACAGCCGAAGAATTAGTACAGCTAGAAAAGTTCTTTCATGACTTGAAAAAGGCAGCCAAAGAAGATAATTATGATGAGCTAGACAAAGCGTGGCAACAAATAGAACGTATCGTAACGCCTTATGAGCTAGCAAGTTGGGAACCTGAACCATTTGAAGAATTTATTAATGAAGCTGAGTTTACTAAAAATGATATTGTTATCAAAGAGCAGGATCGCAAGCAGCTTGAAACACTTTATCAGGAATACATTAAGCTAGCAAAAGAGAATAAAGCAGAACAAGCAAGCGAAATAATGGATGCCTTCTATACAATTCTCAATCCCTATTTCGATGAGCTATACCCACCATTAACATTTGAAGAATATATGGCTGATTACGAAGTAGAGATACCAGAAGATGAGCTAGCAAACCTTCAAGCCGTTTATGAAAAAGCATTAACGGCAGATGCAGAGCATAACGAAGAGCTATCGACAGAGCTATGGGAACAATTCCATCAACTATTAAGCACACATATAAAGCCTGCTTCTTTTGAAGAATTTATCACTCATTTTGAATTTGATATTCAGGAAGATGATTATAACAAGTTGCAGCAATATTATGAGGAAGCTATTACTCTTAGTCAAAGTGGTGAAGATGAAAAAGCTGACGAACAGTGGACAGCATTTTATGCTATCCTAGACACTTATTACGAAGAACTTAGACCGATTCTTATCTCCGCTTCTAAGCTAACAATAAACGGCAAAGAATTACTATCAGAGCTTTCTAAATAATAGCAAGGGGCTACTTTGCAAAGTAGCCCCTTTAACATTAATCTATATATTTATTTTTTAATTGATCTGAAGCAATGCCTCCAATTAACATAAGAGCTAATGGTAAAAAGTTAGGCACAGCTTTTGGTAAGCCTTCTAAAATCGTAATATTTGTGCCCGCAAAGTGATTAAGCGCAAGAATGCTTAGTTTAATGACTAGCAGGAAAGCCCCTAATAAAAATACACTATCAAAAAATACCTTCCATTTTGGATATGCCAACTGTTTACTATCTTGAATAACCTTCGCCTTCAACTCTTCATCACTCCTTAATAATTCATCTATCGTAATACCAAATAAATCACTTAAATCAATAATGATTTCAATACTAGGATAGTTTTTGCCTGTTTCCCATTTTGAAACAGCCTGACGACTAACTTGAATTTTTTCAGCAAGCTCCGTTTGTGACCAGCCCCTCTTCTCTCTTTCTTGTTTTAATCGTTCGCTAAAAATCATGTTGTTCATCGCCCTTTCTTACTATTCATTATGTGGAGAGTGAATAAAAAAAGTAAAGATAGTTATAGGTGCATCAAGGCGCAACCTGCCGTTGCCCCCTATAAATACAGTGTTTGGTCGAAACTTTTCAAAATAAAAAGAGATAATTTATACAATCCAATAATGTACAAATTATCCCCTATAATTATTTTCTTTTTCAAGCGCTAGGTATGTGAGCGAGCATTATCCGCAATTTTCCCATGTAAAGAGAATACCTATTATGGGCAAACACTTTCTATAGATACGGCTTCAACTAATTGATTTCGGTTAAGGTTTGCAGCATCGGCTCATCTGAAGGAAAGCGTAGTCGTATGGAAATTTATAGCTTGCAAGACGCTCACAATAAAAAGCAATTAATGATTCAAAATATGGGACGGCTAAACACTATCATTTAACCGTCCACTCCGATGCTTTATTGTGAAGAAAAATGCTTATTTTTTCTCATACAATTGTAACATCGAAATAATTGCCTGTTCCAATGTATAATTGTTCTTCGGTAAAAATAACCCTTGCTCCGTACCAGCCATAATCTCTGCCAACTGCATAGCATAAACACTTTCCTTCGCCCAATCAGAAATATCGCTATCATCAAGGTAAATTGTAGGACTAACATTACCAGAAGCATCTTTGATACCTAAATACGTATAGATTTTATGAAGAATGACTGCTGCTTCCTCGCGAGTTATCGTATCATCTGGCGCAAATAACGTGTCACTCTTGCCATCGATAAGACCAAGTTTATTCACAGCAATAATATAGCTATCAGTTGTGTCCTCAAATGGCGTAGGCTCCATCATATCTGGCTCCCAATCCGTTTTCTGGAAAAGAAGTCCAACGACAAGCATAGCAAAGTCGCCCCTTTTAATATCGTCATAATAGTTTTTACGAAGCTCATAAGGGAAAATGCCTGCCTTCATTGCTCTTGCCATCTTCATATTTGCTTGCATATCCTTGTCAGTATAACTGCTACCCAAAGAATGTGTCAGATCAATATGGTCAAGATAAAGATGCGTACCTTCTATAGGTATAAACACACCTATATCCTGCCCCTCCTGCAAGCTCTCTTCCCATTCAGAGGTATCCTCCATAGGTTCAGAAGCAGCTCTTACCATACTAATTGCAAAATCACCATCTATACCATCTGAGCCGATCCGAATAAAACTAATCTCTGCCAGCTCCTCGGCAGAAAGCTGTGATTTTACCTTCTCCCATGCCTGCTTTGCATGGTCTGTTACAGGCAATGTAGCAGAAGGCTTATTTATTATTTCCTCTTTCATAATTTTACCGTCTTTTTTGGAAATACGCATTTCATGTGCGCCATATCCCGATTCCATACGAACAAGCTCGCCATCGACAAGCGTATAGCCCTCCTGTGGCTCATCGTAGTAAGGTGTGATATGCAATGTAAAAATATTTTCCTGCTCATCATACTCAATATCATAGGAATTTCCATAAATATTGTTCCAGCGATTGTTCTCTGACTTATTAAATTTTTCATCCAAAATCGCACTTAATTCCTCAAAGGAAATACCTGTATCACGGAAATCTACAGTAAGAGAACCTAACCATCCCCAATGACTCGTTGCAGTCAATGTAAGCGGCTCAGGAATATCAAAAAGCTGTACCTTTGCCTGATACCTCGATGTGCTATCCTCCGACGGAACTTGACTAAATCGAATACCTAATGCTTCTTCTATCTCTTTTTTCGAACCATCCGGTATTCTGATCGTACTAGAAATGGGATATACCGTAGGATCAAAGACAGGTCGTGCTACTGCTTGATAGGATGGCGTTTGCTCATTCATAATTTCCCGCGCAATGACCTGTCCTGCATCAGCCGCATAGGCAAGCATTTCAGGGCTGACATGCTCTATCGTGTCATTATCATTATGATACTCTCCATGTACAGCCGGATGTGAAAAGAACAAATTTGGAATAGCCTTTGGCGCAAAGGCAGCATGGTCACTTGTCCCACCACTGTTATACTCAAGAACTTCAATATTTTTATAATTGTCATTGTTCTTTAATAAATCAGATAAAAAGCTTGATTCCCCATCAGCCGAATAAATTTTCACATTCTCCTCTTTTTTTGCCGCTAGCATATCAAAGTTAAGCATACCAATCACTCGATCACTATCGGCCCCTAGCTGACTCACATAATGCATTGAGCCAAGCAAGCCATCCTCCTCTGCGTCAAAGGCAATAAAACGTATTTCCGTATCAGTAGGTACATTATGTAATAAACGCACAAGCTCAAGCATAACCGCAACACCAGAAGCATTGTCATTGGCTGCTGGTATATTTCTAATACCATCATAATGCGCACCAATAATCAAAATATCATTCGTTTTTACAGCTGTATTCGGTGCAATTGTGCCAATAAGATTGACCGCTGAATATTTGCTATAAGGCTCATCCTCTCCCCTGTCAATCTTATCCCAATCGAGATGCTCTGCCTCAAATTCTTGCTTTGTCACCGTAAGGCCATATTGTTCAAATGTGTCTATGATTAATTTCCTTGCAAGCTCCTTTTCTTCATTATCATGTCCTCGTGGATAGGAGGATAAAATTTCGACAGTGGACATCATCTCATTTTTATCCACACTCGTTTCCATTGCATTTGCTGTAAAAGCACTCGGTACACCTACAAATATCATAAAAACAGCAAGCAATATACCCAATATCTTTTTCATTTACCAATACCCCCTTGTCATACTTTATAAGAACGTTTCTATTATGATAGGAAACAACCTAGCCAAAATAAGGAACTTATATATGGATAAGTTTACATGAGGAACATTATTTTAACAATGGTTTTTACCTACTTTCAATCGGAGTCAATTATCAATAATTCTTGCTGAGAAAAAAAGAGAATTGTAAAAATTCCTATTCAAACAAACTTTGTATTTTTCTACTAAATTATAGAGTAAACCTACAATACTAAAAATAATCTTAAATTGTATTCTTCTATAAGACGAGGACTATATATTAGTTTAAAGCAATATTAAGCCTTATAATAAATCAGACGAAAAAAATGGAATATAGTTATCAAGTAATTTACCTTGCTCTTTATTGCTCTTATAAAACAGTTACTCTAATAGATAAGATTTCTTGCTATAACAGAGGAACTAAAATTGGAATAAGTAAAACCCATGATAAATTGATAAGTATTCATACAAAAAAAAGAGCCAAGCATCTGCTTAGCTCCATTCTCTACTTTATATAGTTACCATCCTCGTCTACGTGATTTGTACCTCCCCCAAAATGCCAGCCATTCTCCTCAATAAACTCAATAAATTTATCAAGAAAATCATCTAGGTCAATATCTCCATTATTAGCAAATACACAGCCATTAATTTCTATACCTACCTGTTTTTTCTCTTCTGAATTGGAACTCTCATCTTTTATATCCTGCTTTATCCTGTTTAATCGATTTTCATACCTATCTTTATCAATGTATCCCTTAGCAAATAGTTTCTCAACTCTTTTTATTCTTTCCTGATGGTTAATAGGTTTACTTTCATTCTTTATACCACGTCTCTTATAAACTTCATCCATCTTAACTTTAAAATCTCTATAGGTTATTTTATAGTCATTATACTCTTGAGTGTATCTCCCAAACTCTTCATCTTCCAGTAACAAGTTAACCTGTTCATCAGTTAAAGCCATATTTTACCCTCCAAGTAATTTTTCATATAGGAATATGCAATGATATTGTCATTTTGTAAATATGAACCTGTATATTGTCTTTCTAAGAATATAGAAACTATAGCAAATAATAATCGGCTTTCTTTAAATCAATAGCTCTCACTTTAGTGTTTCAAATGTACAATTTTAGATACATCAAGCTCATATGTATTTTGATAAACACGACAGCTATCAATAATTTTTTCTTTCTCTCCAAAAAACACAACTTGGAACATATCATTTTTATATTGAACAATAAATAAATCATCACACAAATGAAATGTATTACGATTAATCGCTATAAAGCCATTTGTCTGAGCCGTAGTTTTCACACTAATTTTACGACCATTTGCGCTGACAACATCATAACCACGCTCATTTGCATTTAATGCTAATTGTCCATCTGTTTGAAGCACGCATAAAAATTCTCCAATACGCCCCATTAAATGACGCAACTCTGTCGGTTTACTTTGTAAAATATGCAATTCATAACGCCAAATCTCATTATAGTGAGTATGCAATTGAGTGATTTGTGCTTTACTAAGTCCATCACGTTTCACATATTTCACACCATTAATCCACTCTCCTACTATACACTCATTCGCTTGACCTTTCTTCTTTTGAAAAATGAGCCCTGTATACAACGCATTCTCTCCCAAATATTGATACATATTATGGTCAATATATTGAAATAAATGCTTTGTAAACAAAACTCCTTCATTGTAGCGATTGTAACAATAATCCGACAACAGTACACTTGATTTATTCACACCATATTTTTTCTCAAGCAATCCCTTGATAGCTGTTGCTGTTATTATATCGCCTTCACGCCCCACTAACGCCTCTTTCAACTGTTCATAAATCGTTGTCATATTCCTCTCTCCCCCTAGTATCTCAAGTATATAATTTCATATGTATCTAAACTTAATATGCTGTCAACTAAAAAAAATCACCATTTTCATTTCCAAAATAAAAAATTTGCACTGGACAAGTTTATATAATAAAGGATGGAATCTAGATGACGACATAAACCCTATTGAGGAGATGTATCGTATTTATTAAATATAGACTATTTATAACTTTCAATATTTCCTACAAAAATACCCTTATCAAAATTCTTTGGCATTTTTATTCATTAATTTCACTTTTTCTGAAATTGATGAAGCTCTTATAATTAAATCATTATATAGTAATAGAGGATCAATAATTCTTTTTTTATTTAAAAGCAATTTCATTATTTTCTTCATCATATCCACTAGATAGCAATGCAAAAAACTTGGTCTGTTGAGTGGCTACTCATTACTACAAACTAGCGACTTCCTTTTTAACGTTCTTCTACATCGCCTCTATACCCAATAAAATGGAATTTTTGGACACGTCCTAGGTCTATCGTGTAATTGTTCATTCTTATACAACAAAAATAATTATCGTTTACTCCTTAAAATGGTAAAATCATATATGGAGGTGAAATTGTGAAAAAATTTAGTGTATTGTCAATAGCCTTGATATTTATAGGGCTATTATTATTCGGCTTAAATTGGATAATAGATAGTTATTCTGAACCGATAGTCCTTTTTAGTTTTATTTCTTTTTTAGTTGGGATGGTATTAAGTTTTATAGCAATTGCTAAAAGGGAAAAAGGAACATTAAAATTTATATCACCCATTTCTTTCTTCATTATGATGTTTTTAATTACTTGGTTTGAACCATCTCATCTACTTCGAGTTATTACTTGGCTAAAAAATATTTCTTAACATTGAACAAGTCTAAAATAAAAAAGCGAAAAACCCTTATATTTGGGTTTCCTCAGACTGTAGGCAAACTCAATGAATTTTTAGTTTGCCTATGATCTTTTTTCTCTTACAAATGAAATAAAAGAGGGCTGTTAATTTCCATTACGGGCGGAGGTTTTCCGTGGGTGGAGTTGAGGTGAAGAATCACGTTGACAAAGCATCTAATCAATCAACGTGAACAAGTAGAAATGCTGACGATTGATTAATTGGTTCCCCAAGATCGTTTAGTACGAAAATTAGAGGCTACTATTGAGTTTATGTTTATTTATTCCTAGAAAACCTCTATTCATCGCATGAGCGTCCAAGTATTGATCTCGTCATTTCTTTAAGACACGGATGTGTTTGAACAGATTTTCTATCATATCTTATACATCGAGGATTCCTTCATACAGACCATCTATTTATTGATTCTACGCATGTGAAAGTGAATGCGAATAAACGAAAATATGATAAAAAGATTGTGCAAAAAGAAACACGGGCTTATACAAGTAGAGCTAAATTTGGATCGTGAGGAACACGAAAAAACCCTTTCTCCCGGAGAAGATTGAAAAGGAGTAAGGGAAAGAAATCGAGGAAAGCACGACAGATCCTGAAAGTGGATATTATATGAATGAAGGGAGATTGATTATTTTGGAAATAAACTCATATCAAGAAATTTTAGACTTAATGGAGGTAGAAGGTATTGTTACACAAAATGATTTTAATGATTTAATACTACCTTCATTCTGTAAAAGACTTGGAAACCAATTAACTCTAGATGGTTACAATAATTATGTTTTCACATTCGTACAAACCAATCTTGATAATGCTTACGCTCTATTTGACCATACTAGATTTTCTATCAAAGCAGCTAATGATTACTTACTAAAATATGTTTTAAGCTAATATAAACTTAAAGGAAAAACAGTCAGATTACCAAAAATTCATTAAATTTTATGGAGAGAGTAAATCGAGGGAAACTGTCAGGAAGCTAAATACTTACATCAGAACATATGTAAAGAATGCCATCGAAAACGGGCATGATTCACTTGGATTTTGCACGAAAAGTCGAATTAACAGCATCTAAAATTGCTAAGAAGGCATCTGAAAAACATTTGAACTACACGGACAGCATGAAACTATATAATGAACTATTCAAACATTTAGACAGTTCCACAGGCACATACCATCTATTTACTTTTTTGTCTTGTATCTGGCTTGCGTTACGTGAATTAGTTGGTTTAGCACCTGACTACTTCAACTTCAAAAATAATAAAATATATGTTTATCAATCTTGGAATTATAAAGATGAGGCTGATTTTGGGGATTTAAAAAATACAAGCTCAGAGCAAACTATTTCCAACGACAAAAGAGCGGTGAATGAATTTAAAAAACTAATTTTATCTTTACCTGAAAACCCATGTAATTGAATTTTCTATCGTCCATCATCTGTCAAAGTAATTACAAATGAAGGTGCAAATATTCATTCTGTATCGAAACGTTAAGGACATAAAGACATTCAAACAACTGCAGATTACTATACACATATTTTAAAAGCAATAGAGCAGCAAGACGAATTAATTGCGGTAAATGTCTATACACAGTAAGCTGTTTTGGATGTTTACCTTGTATACCTACTTTCAAAAATAACCGTTTTCTCTCATATTCTCCCAAAAGTAAAAAGCGTTAGAAACATTGATATATCAACATTTCTAACGTCTTTGTAATCACTCTCTGACCTGTGATTTTTCTTAAAAAACGTCCCAGGAGGGATTCGAACCCCCGACCGACGGCTTAGAAGGCCGTTGCTCTATCCAGCTGAGCTACTGAGACATAATATTATGATGTTACTTTTAGTCGTTCCAATGATGTATCCCATATGAAGGACAATATTTATTATATGTACTTTAAAGCATAATGTCAACATTAATTTTACTATGAAGGCAAGGTTTGGCTTGTAACAGTGATAAGTTATTGGGAACATGTTTATGATGCCATTTCTATGATCTTTTAGATAGTAGGGGACACATGAATGTTTGTTAAAATATTGGCACTATAACACTTGGAGGTATGCAGATGTTTAAGGATTCGGTTGTGATTGTGACGGGTGGGGCACAAGGAATTGGGAAAGGGATTGCGCTTGCCTATGCACGAAATGGGGCAAAGGTTGTAATTGCTGATATTGCACAGGAGCTAGGACAGCAGTTAGAAAAGGAGTTGCTAGTGCAAGGCTTCCCTGCTTTATTTGTGCAAACGGATGTTACAAAGGAACAGGATATTGTTTATTTAATGGAACGTGCTGTTGAGCAATTTGAAACGATTGATATACTCATTAATAATGCTGGGAAATTTCAGCATAAGGCTCCTTATGATGTGACGTTTGAAGAATGGAATAATCTCTTACAAACAAATTTAACAAGTGCCTTTTTCTGTGCAAGAGAGGCAGCTAAAGTAATGAGAAATAATGTAAGAGGTGGTGCAATTGTTTCACTTGCCTCTACCAGAGCTGAAATGTCTGAGCCTTATACAGAAGCTTACGCAGCCTCAAAAGGTGGCATTGTAGCATTAACTCATGCTTTAGCACGGTCACTAAGTCCTGATCGCATCACTGTGAATTGTATTTCTCCAGGGTGGATTGAAACAGGGGATTATAAGGCTCTTCGTCCAATCGATCATGCCCAGCATTTATCAGGACGAGTAGGCGTTCCTGAGGATATTGCTCAGGCTTGTTTCTATTTAACAAACCCTAACAATAACTTTGTCACAGGTATTAATTTGACAGTTGATGGTGGTATGACAAAGAAAATGATTTATGAAGATTAAGTATGTTCAATAACTGGTAGAAAAACCTTTGCTACTTGTTGTTTTGCATAATGAGCGATTGGTTGCGTATGCTGAAATGTGTTTTTAATAAAAGGTGCCAGTGTATTGCTTTGGATCGTAGTCTGGACTTGCTGTAGCTGCCATGGCGCATGGTGAATATCAATACGAAATAAAGCGTTACCCCATTTTGCCCATGAATGATAGCGTTCCACTAGCCATTGATCAATCTCTAAATTAGTATTATCCACTGGCTTATAAGTAGCCCTTAATCTTTCATCAAATTCTCTATAATGACTTGTATATAAGCCTGGCTGTAAAAATATTTCTGTATAACGATATGGTAAACTACCCACTGTAGCTAGTTTTGCAAGAAGCTGTTGCGTAATATCTAAATGAAAAAAATAAATACCTTTCCTGCCGTTGTACTCCACATATGTTCGAACATTTAATTGTAAATAGGAGCTAATACCAGGAAACGGTGGAAGAAATCGCAGTCGTTGCCCTTTTACTTTAAAAAGAACAGCGCTAAGCCAAGCATTATCTTTATAAATATCTAGCTTTAACTCTTGCGGAATATGCTCCGCCAATATTTCAGGTGCTATTGGCCAATGTAAAAATAATACATCTTGCCATGTTTGTGTCAGAATCCACATAGTATAACTCCTTTCTATCGTCTAGTTTTTCCTAGAAAGGAGTTATTCAAACTATTTTGCCTGCACTTCCACATAACGATAATATAAATTGCGTAATTCAGACTCCTTAAATAAGCCTAGATGACTTTTTAATTGAGGATGTACTAAAATTCCATGTGTGCGTAGCTCTTTCACAAACCATCCTTTTGAATATTTATGCATCTTCTCCATTCCCCTTTAGCTATATTCATAACATAGAATATGCTTTTGATCGCTATAGGGACACTAAAAAACGAGAGAATAGGTCCCCTCGTTTTAAGCTTATGTGCCGCAAAAAGTGCGATATGGTTGATGCGATGGCTCTGGCAATGAAGCATAGCCCTGCTGCTCCTTTGTATAGGCAAAGGGCTGTGTAAGAACATTCAGTAGTTTATCAATTAAGCTGTAGTCCCCATGCTCAACAGCAGCCTCTAATGCCTCTTCTACTCGATGATTACGTGGAATAACAGCAGGATTATGCTGCTGCATTAGTTGTTGGGACATTTCCTTTGTTTGTGGCTGTCTTGCTAAACGTGCAAGCCAGTTTTGATACCATTCTTTAAATGCAGATGCATTCCATAACTCCGATGCATCAGCCTGCTCTAAAGTGAATGCGATAAATGTATTTGTGTAATCTGCCTTGTATTGTGTCATAAGTTCGAGAAGGTCTTCAACAAGCTGTCCATCTTCCTGTTCCTCATTAAAAATTCCAAGCTTTGCACGCATTCCTGTTAGCCAGTTTTGATAATATAACTGTGGGTATTGCTGTAATGCATCTTGTGCAAGCTGAATAGCCTCCTCTTGATTGTCATGGATTAGTGGTAATAAAGCTTCGGCTAAGCGAGTTAAATTCCAGCCACCGATATTTGGCTGGTTACCATATGCATAACGACCTTGTCGATCAATAGAGCTAAACACTGTTGCTGGATCATAGGTATCCATAAATGCACAAGGTCCATAATCAATCGTTTCCCCACTAATGGTCATATTATCTGTGTTCATGACACCATGAATAAACCCAACTAATTGCCATTTTGCAATTAAAGAGGCTTGTTGTTTGATTACGGCTTGTAGTAAATAAAGATAACGATTTTGGCTATTGTCGCTATTAGGGAAATGGCGTTCTAATGCATAGTCTGCTAGTAGTTGTAGCTCCTTATCTGTTCCCCATTGTGCCGCATATTGGAAAGTACCCACCCGTAAATGGCTACTTGCAATTCGTGTAACAATCGCTCCCTGTAATGCCGTTTCGCGAAAAACTGTTTCACCTGTTGTTACAACTGCTAAGCTTCGCGCAGTGGGAATCCCTAACGCAAACATTGCCTCACTAATAATATATTCTCGCAGCATGGGCCCTAGCGCAGCTCGTCCATCGCCACCTCGAGAATAAGCTGTTCTTCCTGAGCCTTTTAATGCAATATCATATCGTTCATGCTGAGGTGTAAGATGCTCGCCATATAACAGAGCACGTCCATCCCCAAGCATTGTAAAATGACCAAACTGATGCCCTGCATAGGCCTGTGCAATTGGCTCAGCTCCCTCAGGCATTTTGTTGCCCGCCAATTGAGCAACCGCTTCCTCAGTGTGCAATGCCTCACTATTTAATCCGAGTGAAGCTGCAAGTTCTTTATTGAGCAGCACTAGCTTTGGCGAACGCACAGGCTGTAATGAAACCTCAGAATAAAAAATACTCGGTAAACGAACATAACGATTATCAAAATTCCAACCAATTGTCTTTTCCATCGTTTCTCCTTTATGGCTATTTCCCTTTATTTTTTCTAGTTGATTATAAATCATGCTTAGTTAATTTTACCATGCTTCAATCAACTTTCTATAAAGAGAGAAACAAAAATACAAATGTTACCTACGACGGACATTCAAAAATTTCAATCCATTCTCTCTATACGGAGAGAAACGATGACTAAGACATATACCACTATTTCAGGTGATATTTCAATCCATTCTCTCTATACGGAGAGAAACTAAAATCACCATCCTTTTAACTAGTTAATTGCATATTTCAATCCATTCTCTCTATACGGAGAGAAACTTCTAAAAAATCAGCTTACTATCTATGACGTGCTAATTTCAATCCATTCTCTCTATACGGAGAGAAACTGTGAAAATTGATATAAAAATATTAATTATAATCGATTTTCACTAAAATATAAATGTTTATAGTTATATTAGCATAAACTTCTTTCCATTTTCATGGAAAATCAATTAAATTATAGGTGCGAATCTCCCTAGAAAATTATGTTTGCTTGACATTCGCACTTGCTGTTTAAAAGAAATGACTCCTCTTCTGGAATTTATAAACTAACAGCCAAATTAGATGTTTAATCATTCTGCTTTTCTATACCCATGGCCCTTTAAATGAAAACCCTATATCTCTCATCAATCCCCAGCCTTTCCTGTAGTTCGTTACATGCTTTAGCATTGAGGGTGTAAAACTCCTCCTTGGACATGTAAACTGAAAAGACCGCTTCATAGGTTTCATCAATGCGACAAAGTAAAGGACGGTCTGTGTAAATACTACATTCTCCTTCAACCAAATTTACACAGACACCATTTTGATTATATAGCTCTAAAAAACCAATGCCTTCGATCGAGCTACAGCAGGCTCCGCATTTGGTACAAGGAAATTTCTTGGTCATAGCTCTAATGTATCTTTGCTTAGCATAAAGTCTTGAAATTCCTCTAATGTATTGTATTGGAATTCGCTAGATAGACCATCTGCTAATGCAACGATTGCCTTTTCAGTAAATGAACCATCTGCAACAGCTAAATCAACTAATTTTTTTAAATCCTGCAATGTTTGGCTGTATTCCTCATAGTACGCAATTAGTCTAGCTTCTTCGGCCTTAATTTCTGCAATTAATAGCTCAGATAATGCTTCTGCCTGTAATCTAGCCTCTCGCGCTAACTCTACATCTCCTCTTGCTGATTCAAATACTTTATATAGTTGCTTCATTGCGATTAATCCTACTGTACCAGCTACAGCAGCACCGATTGGGCCAAATAACGCTGCACCTGCTGCAGTTAAAACAACACCTGAAAAACAGCTTACAGCATTAGAACCTAGCCCTATGACATACTCATCTACTGTTATTTTTTGCGTTAAAAATTTATATGTTAATTCTGTCATATTTACTGCAGAGCTTGCTAACGCACTTGCTACATTCCCATTAACTATTGGATTATTTTTACTTAAATATTTAATGCCATAAGAAATGCCTGCAACTACTGAACCACGGGCTGCACTGTTAGCTGCTGCTTTACCTGTTTCTTTCACACAAAAATTATCTTTAAAATAGCCTTGAGTTGCTGAAACTGTCCCTCCTATAAAAGCACCTGCTAGCGCTCCACTAAGCATTGCACTTTGAACCCCAGAAATAAATTCAGTACGATTCATTTTGGCTGCAAAGGTTTCTGAGTTTTCGGCTGCATCCATTGCCTCTTCATAAGTAGTACCACCACTACTTATATCCTCATAATAAACTTCACCTGTAATATCGCCATATGCATCTTTATAGTCTTGAGCATAAATTCCTTGTGAATTCATACGTTTCTCTACCAGCTCACTAACTCGTTCTGCTTTCTCAACATTTACTAATCGATCCATCCCATTATATTTTGGATTGGCTATAGCTCTTGCTGCAGTTGGTGTTGTACTATAGGATTTTGCTTGAATTTCCTTTAAAACCTGACCACTTGGATTGCGAATTAATAGGTCGGCTGCGGCATGGGGCTCCCCTAGTTCATCTGTTGTAACAGCTCTCAATAGACTACCTGCTTTAACAGCATTCACATTAAATTTGGTCGTTTCAATAATTTCAAACATACGCCCCTGTGTCTTATCGCTAGCACAATTAATATATTGCTCAGCAACGGCAACTAAACGCTTGGTTCCAGCCACTGTTTCACTAAGTGCATTTCCTTGCCTTTCAATGGTTTCACTAACCACTTGTCCTGTAATATGGTCAGTTTCTGTTTGACGTAGCGCTACCACAGCAACTCCCTCTTAAAATGCTGATAGCTTTTGACGTTCAGCAGTGATAACGGATTGGATATTTGGTACTAAATTTCCGTCTTCATCTAAAATTGTTGTATTCAAAATATCACGCATAATTACTGCTAATTTATAATTATTATGAATTGTTTTTTGTTCTTCATTAGAATATCTTTTAAAGTCTACTCCTCGGCGACTAATAATCGCTGCCATCTTGTCAATATTCACTTTAAATAATCGCTCTGTACTCTCAACTAATTCCTGCATACTTTCTGTTGCTATACGGATTCTATCCATTACTTCTGATGCGGCATGTAACTTTTCAACTTCTGTATTCACCTCTGCTTTTTTAGCATACATGTCCTCTAGCTTTTTCTCGGTAGAGGCTGCAAAAATAAAACTACCAATTGCCAGTGCTGGCGCTAAGGCAATTCCGCCTAAAACTGTTGTGCCTCCTGCAATGCCCAAACCGCCTGCCTTTAATGCGCCACCCCCTAAAAATGCTAATGTCGCATTTTGTGCAGCAATACCGCTTAATGACGCAATAGCTGTACCTGTTGATGCAGCAGCAAATGTTGTTGTTGCACCTACCGCTCCCATTGCAGCTAAGCCTCCTCCCGCTAAAGAAGCTAAACCTGCTGCCATGACTTGTCCTGCCTTCACTACTTGCTTTTCAATATTTAACACAAACTGCTCAACCTCTTGCGTTGTCACAAGACTGTCTATTACAGTTTGATCTGTGAAATTAATATTTTTAATTTTCTTAAATTCATGAATAAATTCTTTCATTACTCCATCTAAAATCTTTAGTTTTAGCTTACCGTATTCTTCGAAAGTTGCATTAGTATTATCTTTTGATTTTTCAAAAGCTGTGTGCGCTTTTTTGTATTTTCTCTCCAGTTGTTCAGCTAATTCCTTTGTTTCCTTCATATTTTTATATGAATCATATCCTTTTTTTCCTGCAACTGCTGTAGAAGCCGTTGCTGCTCCTGCTACGATTAGTGGGATTAATGGTAATGGCATAATGACCAACTCCTATTGTTATTTTTAGTAAAAAATTTTAAGATTACATTTGTTAGCGTTATAGCTTTTATGAATACTTTCTTCAACACACCAAACAGTCATGCTAAAATTTCTTATGATTTTAATTCAAAAATAGATGACAATTGACAGGGCATCTCCTACTTATCCTGATACAAACCTACCATTACATCAATCATCTCTATCATTTGTGTGCGTAAGTCTTGTGGTTTAATGACCTCCATCTTTTTTCCTTGACTAAGCAGCCACATCATACAGCCTGTTGTACCGTATATCTCCGCTTCAATTAACCAACATCCTCTAATGTTTTGACAATGCGCCCATTTGGGAAGCGATCCAGCACAGAGTCAATTGTTACGCCTCGAAAAATAAATTGTAGACGCTCAAGCTGTCCTGCATACATAAATTGAATACGTTGGCGTAGCATTCCTTCTTCAAAGCGATCTTTTTCTGCAAAGAAAAACTTTCTGCTTAATAATTTGAAGTGACAAATGCGATCCATTCTGAAAATAACAGGCGATGGGTGCTCACTATCATGCATAAAGGCAATCAAAATAGAAATAATATTCTAAAAATAAAATAGCAACTGGCTTTACAATATGATGCTTTTTTTGATAATCCATTCGTTGATATTCGATTTCTATTACGGTCTTACTGCGAATGCTGGCCGCAATAGCCCACAGCGTATCGAGCAATGGCTGATTGTGCTGCAATGGGCGATAATGAAGTAACTCATTGCCTACAATCGAATGTATAAATTGTTTATCATCCTTTGTGCCCTGTGCTAGTAGTGATGCAATCAAATCTTTCATTTCAGCTGTATTCAGTGCACGACTTTCTAGTAATATCTTTGTTACTGTTAGCAACCCTTTTGGTGAAAGTCCCTCCCTATCACCGACCAAGCGATAGCCTTTCTCCGCCCGACTATACTGAATCGATTGGGTTACAGATGACTTTTCTAAATACGTTCGTATACTTTGAATATCCCGCTGCACGGTACGTTCATTGACATCTAAACTTTTAGCTATTCCTAGCTTATTAATCGTTTCACCTTTACGAAAGCGATCATACAATTGCAATATACGATATACTTGTTCCTCCTTTTCCATCAAAACATCCCCTTTAAATTGATAAGTGGATTTGTTATGTATTGCAACAAAATACCTAGACATAATATGTCATCCTACCCACTAAATTTACTAATAGTGAAAATATATCATATAAATTACTAGTGTGAGTATATTTTATATGAAAATAAAATCATGCTAAGATAAAATTAACTACTTAAACAATTGTGAAATCAAAAATAATAGAAAAACCGAACAATTCTGAAACACTTTACTTCAAATTGAAGGTTTCATTGAATAGTTCGGCATTTTTATATGTTGAAATCTAATTAAATTTTATATACTACTGAATAATATATTATTGGTTACCAATTCCATCCATATGGCTTTACTTCAATCGTAGCAATTTTATCTTGTATATTTGGTGGTAAATCAGGATAGCTTAATTCAAAGCCTGTTTCCCCATTAGGTGCAAGTCCTATATCGACAGAACCCTCTAAAGCTCCTAATAAATTTCCTTCAGCATCCAATAAAGCTGCTGCAATGCGAATATCATCTTGCTGATCTTCTGTTATATTTTTAAGAACACCTGTTACCTTATAGCCGTATTCACCAACAATTCCCTTTATACCACTTACCTCCATAAGCGTTGGGTCTTCTGTTGTTTCCTTAAAACTAAAATTATAAGTTGTTTCAGCAAATGCCTCTGGATCAACTCCATCTAAATATCCTGTTTCTACAATAATTGCCGTTTCACCAGGCAAAATAACGGATGGTACAGCATAAATCATTGTTTCTGTTCCTAGAATTGAGTCATCTGTCGCTTTATAATTCATTTGTGTTTCCTTCATTTCAACAGGAACATTTCCTTTGTTTTCATAAATTGCTGCTGAATGAACATAAGTCGTATCGTATGATTTCCATGCTGTGCTTACATGTTTTTGAATTTCAGCTAAAGCCGTTACTTGCTTCTTTTCTTCCTTATCACTCGTTTCATTATCTGATTGCGAGCTAGCAATCTTGTCCTCTCCACAACCGCTTAAAATTAATCCTAAAGATAGGATAGTGCTAGCTACTAATAGTTTCTTCATTCATAGTCCCCTCTTCATCCAATAAATATTTAAGCATTTGTTATATCTGCTTTAGGTGTTTGTTTAATTCGAAATGCTAATATCCCTGCTAATATTAAAAAGATAAATGCTACTATGAAAAATAAGCCATTTGTAAAAAAGCCATAGATAGCAATTAAGATTAACATTATTCCGCCAATTTTATGAAACTTCCAAGAAATAAAGCCCATAAAGATAGCAAGAGCAGACAGCCAAAAGACCGTTGCACCGTCATTTGCCATATCATTTTCTCCAAAGCCTGTACCAAAAGCTGTAACAATAAAACCACTTGCTAATCCTGCTAAACCACCAATCATTGCTAACACTGCCACCCAAATTTTCATTATTCAGCCTCCTATTAATCGCCAAAAAATTTATCCATACTTATTTAAAACATACTATTTTTAACATTCTATCCCTAGCTCAATTATGTATTCTTAAGCCTCTTTATAGCTGTATAGCATGTTTTCAATAAGCTTTTTCATATGCTCTCGTAAATCCACTGGATAAGTCACTTCCACCTTATCGCCCTGACTTAGCAACCACATTATGCAGCCTGTTGTGCCATATACTTCTGCTTCTACAAGCCAGCCATCTTCTAACGTCCTGATAATTTTTCCATTTGGAAAGCGGTCTAATACAGGGGTAATTGTCACACCTCGAAACTTAAATTGCAGACGGACTAAGTTACCAGAATACATAAATTGAATACGTTGACGTAGTATACCTTCCTCAACGCGATCTTTTTCAGCAATTGAAAATGGCTCATTCAATTGTTTCAATAACCGTATACGATCTAATCGAAAAATAACTGGAGAATGGTACTCGCTATCTTTTATAAATGCAATAAGATAGAAATAATATTCTGAGAATAAAATAGCAACTGGTTTTACAATATGTTGCTTCTGTTGCTGATCCATTCGCTCATAAATAATTTCTATAAATCTCTTTTTCTGAATACTTTCAGCAATATCCCATACGATATCAATTAATGGTTGATTATGCTGTAAAGGGCGATAATGTAGCAATTCATTTCCTACAAAGGTATAAATGGTTTTTCTATTTTTCGTATTGCTTTGTGCTAGCAAAGTGTCAATCATACGTTTCATCTCATCAGCACTCAAAACACGGCTCTCTAACAAAATTTTCGATATTATCAATACTTCTTTAGCTGGTATTCCTTTTGGGGTACTTTCTGTTAATACATAGCCCTTTTTAACCGCATCATATTCTATTGTTTGTCCAGAAAATGAGTTAGCTAAATGCTCTTGAATATTACTAATATCCCGCTGTATTGTACGCATACTAACCGCAAGTCTTGTGGCTGCTTCTGACTTATTAATTGTTTCTCCGTTACGCAGCTGGTCATATAATTGTAGAACACGGTGTATCTGCTCCCATTTTTCCAAAATGACACCTCCCTTCCTAGCACAACTAACTCACTCATTACATTAACAAATCGCCTAGACGTAAGATGTCATTTGATATATATTTTTTTATTGTTCAACTGAAAATAATCTTAGAGTTTTCATCATTCTATTTTCTGTCATAAAAAAACACCTAAATGGGTAGAATTATTCTCTAACCATTCAGGTGTTATTTAAATTTTTATGCTTTTTGTTATCTCGGGAATGTTTGGGTTGCCAGGCACTCATGATGATCCGTCCAAAAATCCACCTTAAAAGATGTGCTACTGATTTCCACAATCGCAAAGCTTTTTTCCTTGCGACCGCGTGGCTTTAGAAGACTTCCAGGGTTTAAAAATAAAATATTGTCGATAACTTCGGCACCCAGGGTATGGGAGTGACCAAAACATACAAGCTGTGCGCCTACCTCTTTTGCGCGATAGGCTAATGCTAGCATAGAGCTTTTCACATTGAATAAATGACCGTGTGTAGCAAAAATCGTTACATCCCTAGCAGTAAACACTTCTTCTTTTGGGAAGGCTTCATCATGGTCGCAGTTTCCCCGCACTTTTTTCATGCCTGCTAATGCTGGATGTGAAAAAGGAAGTTCACTATCACCACAATGTATTAGCATATCAATATTTGGATAAAAGCCTCTCACTTTATCAATCACATGGCTATCACCATGGGTATCGCTCATAACTAATATTTTCATCGACTCACCTCTTACTTTATAAGATTCGGCAATTGCTCCTTCAGCTTGCGAATCGCATTGCCACGATGCGAAATAGCTCCTTTTTCCGCTGGTGTCAGCTCAGCCATCATACGGTTTAAGCTTGGTACAAAAAAGATTGGGTCATAGCCAAAGCCATTTGTTCCACGTTTCTCATGCGCAATTACACCCTCACATGTACCAAAAACTGTTGTTGTTTCAAAGTCTGGGCCTGCAATCGCAATACAGCAGCAAAAACGCGCTGTACGTTTGGCATCCTCTACCCCTTGTAGGTTTTCTAATAGCTTTGTCATATTTGCTTCATCATCATGGTCGCCCGCGTAGCGTGCAGAGTACACGCCTGGCGCACCATTTAGGGCATCCACTGCTAAGCCGCTATCATCAGCAATGACAATTGTACCAAGCTCTCTTGCTAGTGCTTCTGCCTTTAAAATAGCATTTTCCTCGAAGGTTGTACCTGTTTCTTCTATTTCCATGTCTGGTGCGGCTTCAAACATTGTGACCACCTTATAGCCAAGTGGACCAAATAATGCTTCGAAATCTTGTGCTTTTCCTTTATTTTTTGTTGCGATCACTACTTGTTTCATTTTACTGATTGCCTCCCACCATCATTGCTAGCTCACCAAGTGCCGCTTTTTGGTATTCAATTAATTGCTGAATGCCCTTTTCACCTAATGCTAACAAATCATTTAATTCTTCACGAGAAAATGTTGCTTCCTCACCTGTGCCTTGTAATTCCACAAAGCGTCCCGTACCTGTCATAACAATATTCATATCAACAGCAGCGTCAACATCTTCTACATAGTTCAAATCTAAAATAGCACCCTGTTCTTCTACAATCCCTACACTTGTAGCTGCTAAAAAGTCTGTTACTGGGAAGATAGCAAATGGCTTTTCTTCAGCCAGCTTAGCTATTGCCTGTGTCATTGCGACAAATGCGCCTGTAATGGAGGCTGTACGAGTGCCGCCGTCTGCTTGAATGACATCACAGTCAATCCATACAGTACGCTCACCAAGTGCCTCTAAATCAACAACAGCACGCAATGCGCGGCCAATTAAGCGTTGAATCTCCATTGTTCGTCCATTAACCTTGCCACGAGAAGACTCGCGTGGTGTACGCTGAGCTGTTGCCCTAGGAAGCATTGAATATTCCGCTGTAATCCATCCTTTTCCTTGCCCACGTAAAAAGCCTGGTACTTTTTCTTCTATTGTTGCTGTACAAATTACTTTTGTATTGCCTACCTGAATTAATACGGAACCTTCTGGGTGTAATAGATACTCGCTATCGATTGCTACAGGTCGTAGTACATCTGCTTGTCTTTCATCAAATCTTGTCATATATTTTCCTCCTAAAAACTTTCGCGCACTCATCTTATCATAATTTATTCCACTTAGAAAAGCAGTTATGATAGCATGCTAAAAACGGCAAAAATCAGCCTAGCCCAATTGCTAAGCTGATTTTTTATTTTAATGTAATACGTTTAATATCGAGAGTGCCTCTCTCTAACCAATTTTCAGCGATAGAGCGAAAGATTGGCACAGAACCTGTTGCAAAAAATTTATGAGCAGGCACTGCATCAGCATCTGCCAAAGTGCCATTATACGCTAACATTTCTTGAACATCCTTTGCTGTTTCCTCCGCAGAAGATAAAACATGGACATCTTCTCCGACAACAGCTTCAATTTGTTTTTGTAGGATCGGATAATGTGTACATCCTAAAATAACTGTATCAAAATGTTGATTTTTTAGTGGTCTTAAGCCTTCCGCAATTAATTTATTCGCAAAGTCACCTTTGTATTCTCCACTTTCTACGAGTGGGACAAATGTGGGACAAGCTAGTGGAATAATATGTGTGGACGTATTTAATGATAATAAGGCTTCCTCATACGCCCCACTTTTAATGGTTCCTTCTGTTGCAAGCACAACGACTTCATGTCGCTTCGTTTTCTTTACAGCTGCACGTGCGCCAGCATTAATAACACCTAGTACTGGAAAAGGCATATTTCTTTGTAAGCTTTCGAGTGCTACTGCAGTCGCTGTATTACAAGCAATAACGAGCATCTTAATATTCATTTTTTCAAGTGCTTTCGCCATTTGCCAAGTAAAATTTCGTACTTCCTGACGACTTCTTGGACCATATGGACATCTTGCTGTATCGCCAATATAATAGATTGTTTCATTTGGCAATCGTTTCATAATTTCTTTTGCTACGGTTAAACCGCCTACTCCTGAATCAATAACGCCTATCGGGGCATTCATACCTTCCGCCTCAATCCTGTTTCATGTGTACATGTAGTTTTTCTAAATAACTTGATAATTGTGCGACTTCTTGTTCAGTAAAACCAACAAGTTTCTCCTGCAAATATCGCTGCCTTTTTTCGATAACCTCTTGGATAATGCGTTCGCCCTTTTCGAGAAGATGAACAACAACAACACGTCGATCATTTTCATCGCGCACACGCTTTACTAATTCATTTTTCTCCATTCGGTCTACTAAATCTGTTGTTGTGCTAAAAGCTAAGTATAAACGGTTTGATAATTCGCCAATTGTCATATCACCAAGCTCTTCTAACCACTGTAATGCAACAAATTGTGGCGGTGTAATCGCATAATCGGAAACGATTTCTCGTCCTTTTTGCTTTACGATGGCCGCTATATAGCGTAATTCCTTCTCAACCGTTGCAACGGTTTCAGGTGAGTGCTTTGTTACTTCATTCGACATATAACTATTTCACTCCTAAAAATACGTTGAATAGTTCTATTTTGTCGTTTTTTTCACGAAATAGCAAGTGTCCATTAGTCTAATTTAAATTCTTCCAAGCGTAACAGCTCAATCAACGCCTGAGATCGATTCGTTACACCTAGCTTTTGAATTGTATTGGAAATGTGATTACGCACTGTTTTTTCACTAATACCAAGCTGCTCTGCAATATCTCTCGTTGTTTTTTCAGCTAATAAAAGCGCAAATATTTCACGTTCTCGGTTTGTTAAAAGAGAACGATGATGAGAGCCATTCATTCAGTTACACCCTCCTCCCCCGCACGTATTGTAACTTATGTTAAGGAGCGTGGAGCGGTGACGGCTATTTGCATGAATATTACATGTTTCCTTAAAAATTTCAGAAATTGTGTTTTCTTATTCAAAAATTGCATATAAAGTGAACCTTCAATCAGTGGGGAAATCCTTATCCCCACTGATTGGTAGTTTCACCAATCGGGTTTTTACAGGCTGGTGATCCCCACTTAGCTATTGCGTTTCTACTCATTATTTGGATGTGGGGCTCCCGTTAATACGGGATAAAATTCATTACAGACAGTCACTAAAACAATTATTTCCATTTTATTAAAAGAAAAAAATCTTCCATAGGCTTGGCTTTTTTAAAAGTAAAGGTTATCACAATTAATTGTGACAATCACAAAGGCAATTTCATTTAGCATAAAAAGAAAGCTGTGCAAAAAGAATTTCATTTTTGCACAGCCCGCTACTATAAATTTAACTTTATAATTAGTGTGAAATGGTTGATAGGTTGACGAGGCGTACTTTTTCCTCTTCCGAAAGAGGTACACTTTTGCCTGTCTTCGCATCAATTTGAACAAGTGTACCACGACCTGTAAAGCAAATTTCATCCTTTTGATTTTTCGCTAAATAATGAATATCCAATGATGAATTGCCGACTTTTGCAATTTTCGTGTAAATTCGTAACACATCATTAAAGAAAACTTGCTTTATATAGTCGCATTGTAAATCAGCTACTATTGGAATGCTTTGTGTATTCTGTCCTGTTGTTACAGGTATTGACACCCCTAAATGACGAAGATAGTCTGTCCTTGCTTGCTCAAAATAAATAAAGCTCACCGTATTATTCATATGCCCAAACATATCTGTTTCTGAAAAGCGTACACGCACTTCCGAATAAAATGAAAAGTCCTTTACCCACTCTTGAAAGTTTCCAATATAGCTTGCTTTCATGTGAACACCATCCCCTATTATTTTATTTGCCAATTTTAGCAACTACTTTTCATTGATAGCTAATGGCAAATAGTAAATGAATACATATTCATTATAAAAGAAAACACTATATTATGATAGAAAAAACATGAAAACTCCCTTATACATAATGTATAAGGAAGTTTAGGTTGTCCATTATTAGTCCACAAAGTGGTCAGAACCGAAGAAGTTACGGAACATTTGCACTGTAGTTGCACGGTTTAATGAAGCGATGGATGTTGTTAAAGGAATACCTTTTGGACATGCAGCTACACAGTTTTGAGAGTTACCGCAGTTTGCAAGACCACCATCACCCATAATCGCATTTAAACGTTCATCTTTAATCATAGCACCAGTTGGGTGAGTGTTGAAAAGACGTACTTGTGATAATGGAGCTGGTCCGATGAATGAAGCTTTTTCAGACACGTTTGGACATGCTTCCATACATACACCACAAGTCATACATTTAGATAATTCATAAGCCCATTGACGTTTACCTTCTGGCATACGTGGACCTTCACCTAAATCATACGTACCATCGATTGGCACCCATGCTTTAACTTTTTTAAGCGCGTTGAACATACGTTCACGGTCAACCTGTAGGTCACGAATAACAGGGAATGTTTTCATTGGCTCCAATTTAATCGGCTCTGTCAATTGGTCTACTAGTGTAGAACATGATTGACGTGGACGGCCATTGATCACCATTGAACATGCACCACAAACTTCTTCTAAACAGTTCATATCCCATGATACTGGTGATGTGTTTACACCATCTTCAGTAACAGGATTTTTTTGAATTTCCATTAAAATTGAAATTACGTTCATACCATGACGGTAAGGCACTTGGAATTTTTGCCAGTAGCTATTGCCGCCTTGTGTATCTTGACGTAAGATTTCCACTTTGACCATTCTTCCAGTATTAGCTGCGATTTGCATAACTTTTAGTCTCCTTTCGCAGAGTAGTCGCGTTTACGTGGTGGGATTAATGAAACGTCGACTTCTTGGTACGTGATGATTGGATTACCAGTAGCTGGGTCAAACTTCGCCATTGTTGTTTTTAAGAAGTTCTCATCATCACGGTTAGGGAAATCAGGTTTATAGTGTGCACCACGAGATTCATTACGTAATAGTGCACCTTTTGTCATTACTTTTGCAAGCACTAACATATTTTTAAGCTGACGTGTAAAGTGTGCGCCTTGATTGCTCCATTTTTGCGTATCATTGATGTTGATGTTGTTCCAACGCTCAGTAAGCTCATCAAGTTTTTTCAATGTATCTTCAAGCTGATCATTGTAACGTACTACAGTCATTGTAGCAGTCATCATTTCACCAAGCTCTTTATGCAGTAAGTAAGCGTTTTCTGTGCCTTCCATTTTCATGATAGCATCCCATTTCGCTTGTTCCTCTTTTACACGAGCATCGTAAATCTCTTGTGGAAGATCTTCAGCATGCTTTTTAAGACCTTTTACATAGTCTACTGCGTTTGGTCCTGCAACCATACCACCGTAGATAGCAGATAATAATGAGTTTGCACCAAGACGGTTTGCACCATGTTGAGAGTAATCACATTCACCTGCTGCAAATAGACCAGGAATTTCAGTCATTTGATTGTAGTCAACCCATAATCCACCCATTGAATAGTGAACTGCTGGGAAAATTTTCATTGGTAATTTACGTGGGTCATCCCCTACGAATTTTTCGTAGATTTCGATGATACCACCAAGTTTAACGTCCAATTCATGTGGATCTTTATGTGAAAGATCTAGGTATACCATGTTTTCGCCATTGATACCAAGTTTTTGGTTTACACAAACGTCGAAAATTTCACGTGTCGCAATATCACGTGGTACTAAGTTACCATAAGCTGGGTATTTCTCTTCTAAGAAGTACCAAGGTTTACCGTCTTTATAAGTCCAAATACGACCACCTTCACCACGAGCTGATTCTGACATTAGACGGTTTTTGTCATCTCCAGGAATCGCTGTTGGGTGAATTTGAATGAATTCACCATTCGCATATGAAGCACCTTGTTGATAAACGATAGAAGCAGCAGAGCCTGTGTTAATAACAGAGTTTGTTGTTTTACCGAAGATAATACCAGGGCCACCAGTCGCCATAATAACAGCGTCTGCACGGAATGATTTAATTTCCTCTGTACGCATATCTTGCGCTACGATACCACGACAAACGCCGTCTTCATCGATAATAACACCAAGGAATTCCCAATGTTCATATTTATTTACTAAACCAGCTACTTCATGAGAACGAACTTGCTCATCTAGCGCATATAGTAATTGTTGACCTGTTGTTGCACCAGAGAAAGCTGTACGGTGCATTAAAGTACCACCAAAACGACGGAAATCTAAAAGTCCTTCTGGTGTACGGTTGAACATAACACCCATACGATCCATTAAGTGGATAATGCCAGGTGCTGCATCACACATACCTTTAACTGGTGGTTGGTTCGCTAGGAAGTCCCCACCATAAACTGTATCATCAAAGTGGATCCATGGAGAATCCCCTTCACCTTTAGTATTTACCGCACCATTAATTCCGCCTTGCGCACAAACAGAGTGTGAGCGTTTTACAGGAACTAATGAGAATAAATCAACTTCAGTACCAACTTCAGCTGCTTTAATCGTTGCCATCAGACCGGCAAGACCACCGCCGACAACAATTATTTTGCTTTTCGCCATGATTATTTCTCACTCCTCTTAAAAAATTGCAATGATTGCATGTGCTCTTCTACTATAGCTTCTTATTCAATTAAACGAATGCTAGAATAGCAGCCACACCAACGACACTTAGAATTACGAAAATAATGTTTGTTACGTAAGTAGCAATCTTTTGAGACTGAGGAGATTGTGTAATACCCCAGCTTACTAGGAATGCCCATAAACCGTTTGATAAGTGGAAAGTTGCTGATAGAATACCAACAATGTAGAATCCAAGCATAAATGGATTAGCAACGATTTCTTCCATCATGTTAAAGTTAACATCAGCACCAAGCGCCTTTTGAATACGCGTTTGGAAGATATGCCATGCAATGAAAATCACTAAAAATACACCAGTGAAACGTTGTAAAGAGAACATCCAGTTACGGTATGTACTAAAACGTCCTGTGTTTGGTGTAGCCGTGAATGCAATATACACACCATAGAATGCATGGAATAGCAATGGGATATAAATCACAACCCATTCAATTAGCAGCAGTAGTGAGTGAGGAACTAACTCCATAACTCCTGTTGCATCATTGTAAGACTGTTCACCGCCAACAGCAGTGAAGTTCAATGACAAGTGGAACACCAAGAACAAACCTACTGGAATGACCCCAAGTAGAGAATGTAAGCGGCGCCATAAAAACTCTCGATCTTTCGACAAGACTATTACCCCCCTTAGTACTTAAAATAGCACAACAAAAGAAGTCATCATTTTGTAAATGATACTTCATTGACTGTGTATTTCATCATGGTACAATATTATGACATGTTTATTGTACTCTCAAGAGCTACAAGCGTCAAGGTTGCTTGGCGTTTTTCATAGCGCTTATTAAAGAATTAATCTAGTACATAATGCGTTGTTTTTTCTCGAAAAATCTATTTTTACATTATCGACATTGAGTTTTAAGAAAATTCTAAGAAAGAAGGATACTAATGTTAAACACTCCATCTCCTACAATCTCAGCATTTGGCTATGAAATTATTCGCGATCATATTTTATCTGCTATCCTTGGTAAACATGAAGATGATGTCCTTTATTGGGCTGGTAAAGACCTTGCACGCAAGTTTCCCTGTAAAACACAAGGCGAATTAATCGCATTTTTCACAGATGCCTGTTGGGGTACATTAGAGCTTATCAAGGAATCAAAGGATGGGCGCATTTTTCAATTGACAAATGACCCCGAACTACTGCAAATGAAGCAGCGCAGCTTTAGACTTGAGGCAGGATTTATAGCTGAACAAATTCAGCTCGAAAAGGGCTTGTTAACAGAATGCTATGATGAAAAGCGTGAGAAGCAACAATATGTTATGTTTACAGTAAAATGGGATGCTAAGGAACATATCATATCTGCAAAGTGACAAAAAGAGGAAATCTCTGATGAATATGAGATTTCCCCTTTTTTATTACAGTTTCTACTATTATTATAGAAGATATTCATCTATTGATTATGGTAAGGCAAAGTCTGTGAAACAAAGGTCTATTAACACGCCTCATTATATATAAATCGTTTGCTCTAAATTAAATTCATCATGCAATGCATTTGCTGCACGAATCATCTCATCCTGTGGTACAACAACAGATACTTTAATTTCAGATGTGCTTACCATTTTAACTGGGATATTTTCACAACGTAAGCGATCAAACATACGTGCAGCAACACCGGGATTAGATGCCATACCTGAGCCAATGATGGATACTTTCGCTAATCCAATCTCAAAGTCTGCAAAGTTAAAGCCTAGCGATAATTTGCTATCCTCTAAAACACGTAATGCGTCTGCAAACTCCTCTTTTAAAATCGAGAATGACACAGTCGGCTTCACTCCATCAATAATGGCTTGAACAATAATATCTACATTAATATGATTTTCCGCAAGCACTGTAAAAATATCAGCTAACGAAGCATCAGAATATGTATCATAGCCAACTGTTAAACGAATAATATCTGACTCAAAGGCCACACCACGAACAACTAAATTTTTCTCCATCTCAACTTCCTCCTTCAATAAAGTGCCTACTGATTGCCCCGAACTAGCACGTATAATTACAGGCATTTGAAATTTCTTTGCCAACTCTATCGCACGTGGATGAATAACTTGTGATCCTAAATTGGCTAGCTCTAGCATTTCATCATAGGAAATTTCCTGTAGCTGCTGAGCCTTTGCTACATAACGAGGGTCTGCTGTATAAACACCATCAACATCTGTATAAATATCAACACGCTCTGCTTTCAATGCTACAGCTAGCGCTACAGCAGTTGTTTCAGCTCCCCCTTTGCCAAGCGTTGTTATATTATTCATATCGTCAATGCCTTGCTCACCAGCAACAACCACAATACTGCCTTGTGTAAAATGCTCTTCGATACGACTAACATCTAAATAATCGATACGTGCATGACTATATATACGATCTGTATGAATACCTGCTTGCCACCCTGTTAATGACACCGCACCATATCCTGCTTCCTGTAGTGTAATAGCCAATAAGGCACTTGACTGCTGCGAGCATGTTGACATAAGTACAGCTAGCTCTCGCTTTGATACCTCATCTGTTAAATGCTGCACCATTCTTTTTATCTCATTTGCAGATTGCCCTATGCCAGCAACTACAACAATCACATCTAGCCCTCTATCCTTTTCTGCAATAGCTCTTTGAGCCATTTCTTGAATTTGTTCAGTGGAAGCTAAAATAGCTCCTCCACATTTCATCACAATTCTAGCCATTTGTATTCCCCTCTCTGTTTCTCCAGAAAACTAAAAGCAGCTTTCACATAACGTGAAAGCTGCTGATAACATGTACAATAAACGTAACTTGTGCATGTGTGATAGCTCTCCGAAACGTTTAGAATCGACAGTCTTACATCTCTTAAATGCAAAACCAGTACAGCACTGGAAACAACAATGCTATACTTCGGCAAGCTCCCCTTTCACACAATGTCCTTGGATTTGTTCATCCTCAATCGTGTTACTTTTGAACCTTGCACCTCTATCATCACTTAAATAGTGAAGTATTTAATTTGTCTAGCCTTTGTATTCATAACCTTAGCATATGTTTATTCCTTTGACAATGACTGTTGCTGAAAATAGGCATAGATATTGCTTGCTAGATGAGCTGGCATTCCAGCCTCCTGTAAGGCAAGTTCACTAGCCTCACGAATTTTTTTTACTGAGCCAAAATGCTTTAACAATTGCTGTTTTCGTTTTGGACCTACACCCTCAATATGATCAAGCACAGACTGGATAGCATGCTTCTCATGCTGCTGACGCAGGAAAGTAATGGCAAAGCGGTGTACCTCATCTTGAATACGCTGTAGCAAGTAAAAGCCATCGCTTGTACGCTTTAGGGCAATTACTTCTGGGGGATCGCCAAACAACAACTGTGATGTATTATGTTTATCATCCTTTGCTAAACCTGCAATCGGTATAACAAGTCCAAGCTCATCCTCTAATACTTCGCGAGCCACTTCCATTTGCCCCTTCCCACCATCAATTAATACTAAATCTGGGAGCGGTAAGCCTTCCTTTAAAACGCGTGTATAGCGTCGACGTATCACCTCTTGCATTGCACCATAGTCATCATGTTTGGCAGCTGTACGTGTTTTATATTTACGATATTCCTTTTTAGCAGGTTTGCCATCGACAAATACAACCATTGCAGAAACCGCATCAGCTCCATGCATATGGCTATTATCAAAAGCTTCAATGCGCAGGGGCGCAGAGATGCCCATTGCTTCTCCAAGTGCCTCACATGCACCAATTGTTCGCTCTTCCTGCCGTTCAATGAGCTGGAATTTTGCTGCCACTGCAATTTCAGCATTTTTAGTGGCAAGATCAACAAGTTCCTTTTTTTGTCCTCGCTTTGGTGTTAATACTTTGATCGCTAATAGCTCTGTTAAAATAGCTGCATCAATTGCCTGTGGAATAAAAATCTCCTTTGGCTTAATATGTTCAGGCTTTTCATAAAAACGTCCAACAAATGTTAAAAATTCCTCCTCTGCTTCTTGATAAATTGGGAAAATCGAAACATCACGCTCAATAAGCTTGCCTTGTCGCACAAAGAACACCTGAACACACATCCAGCCTTTTTCAACGGCATAGCCGAATATATCACGATTTGTTGTATCATTTGACACAATTTTTTGTTTTTGCATCACCGTTTCAATATGTGCGATTTGATCCCGAAACTCCTTTGCTCGCTCAAACTCTAAATTTTCAGCAGCTGCCAGCATTTTCACTTCAAGCTCCTTTTTAACAGCCTCAACACCGCCATTTAAAAACTTCGTTATATCCTCAATCATCTCTTGATAAACTTGCTGCTCAATATCTTTGACGCACGGTGCTAAACATTGGTTCATATGATAATATAAGCAAACTTTAGATGGCAATTGCACACATTTTCGTAGCGGATATAGACGATCTAGAAGCTTTTTTGTTTCATTTGCTGCATAGGCATTTGGATAAGGACCAAAATATTTCGCCTTATCTTTTTTTACTTTACGTGTTGTTAGAAGGCGAGGATATTTTTCATTGGTAATTTTTAAATAGGGATATGTTTTATCATCTGTTAGCATGACATTGTACTTAGGGTCATGTAATTTAATAAGATTTAGCTCTAAAATAAGTGCTTCAATATTAGAGGATGTCACAATATACTCAAAATCCTCAATTTCACCAACAAGTCGTTGCGTTTTCCCCTCATGTGTACCTGTAAAATAGGAGCGCACACGATTTTTTAATATTTTGGCTTTCCCCACATAAATAATGATCCCCTGTCGATCCTTCATCAAATAGCAGCCAGGCTGATCTGGTAAAATTTCAAGCTTACGTTTTATTAAATCATTCATTGCCTACCTGCCCCCATCTCCTAAAATTTCTATTTATGATATTATTATAACGAAAAAAAGCCGAACACATCTATAGATGGTTCGACTTTTGTAAATTTCATTGCTTACGCATGTTTTGCGATAAATGCTTCTAGTGCTTCTTTAGGTTGGAAGCCTACAGTTTTATCAACTAATTCGCCATCTTTAAATAATAGTAAAGATGGGATGGACATAATTTGATATTGTGCTGCTGTGCCTTGGTTGTTGTCTACATCCACTTTTACAATTTTAGCTGCGCTTCCTTCAGCGTCCATTTCTTCAAGAACTGGTCCGATCATTTTACATGGTCCACACCAAGCAGCCCAAAAGTCTACTAGCACTAACCCCTCTTTAATATCATCTTGGAACGTAGCGTCCGTTGCGTGTACAATTGCCATTTGAAATCCTCCTTAAACTTACTATGCTTGTAGTATAGCATGGATAAATTCACTTGAGCGAACAATCTGCCTAGAATGTATTTTTTACCCTTCTATCGCTTATTCATGCTATATCAAGCTTTCCGTAGTCATATAAAAAGCTGAGGAATTAGCTTCCTCAGCCCTACTATTTAAGCATTTACTTTTAATGCTTTAAATTCTTCAATTAGAAGCGGAATCACTTCAAATAAATCGCCTACAATACCATAATCAGCTACTTTGAAAATATTCGCCTCTGGGTCTTTATTGATGGCAACAATTACTTTAGAGTTAGACATACCAGCTAAATGCTGAATAGCCCCAGAAATACCTGCTGCAATATAAAGATCAGGTGTTACAACTTTACCAGTTTGACCGATTTGTAGTGAATAGTCGCAATACTCAGCGTCACATGCACCACGTGATGCACCAACTGCACCACCAAGTAAATCTGCAAGTTCTTTTAATGGCTCAAAGCCTTCTTCAGATTTTACACCACGACCCCCAGCAACAACTACTTTCGCCTCTGATAAGTCAACCCCTTCTGACGATTTACGAACAACCTCTTTAATAATTGTGCGTAGGTTTGTAATATCTACAGTCACAGCAGAAACATCACCTGTTTTACCTGCTACTTTTTCGAGTGGTGTAATATTGTTTGGACGAATGGATGCCAATACAACGCCATCTTTTACTTTCACTTTTTCGAAAGCTTTACCAGAGTAGATTGGGCGAATAAAGACAGCATCATCGCCAGCACCTTCAATAGCTGTCACATCCGATACAAGACCTGCTTGTAATTTACTCGCAATTTTTGGTGATAAATCTTTCCCATTCGCTGTATGACCAAAGACAATTCCCTCCGGTTTTTCTTGTTCAATAACAGCTAATAATGCTTGGCTATAGCCATCAGATGTATATTGTTTTAAATGTGGGTGCTCCACTGTAATAACACGATCTGCACCGTATTCAAATAATGGACCTGTTAAATCTGCTACTGCATCCCCTAATAATACGCCAACAACTTCACCACCATCAGCGATTTGCTTTGCAGCTGCAATGGCTTCAAATGAAACATTACGTAAGCTTCCTTCACGAACTTCACTTAATACTAATACTTTTTTTGACATAGCATATTCCCTCCGTTACCCTTTAAGATTCGATTGATCGCTTTTATTCGTTACACGACTTTTGCTTCTGTATGAAGTAGATTTACCAGCTCTTTTACTTGTGCAGAAAGATCACCTTCCAAAATGCGTCCTGCTGCCTTTTGAGCAGGTAGGAAAATATCTACTGTTTCAATCTTTACTTCTACATCGTCTTCATCGATATCTAAATCATCTAGCTCAAGCTCTGCAAGCGGTTTCTTTTTCGCTTTCATAATACCTGGTAGAGATGGATAACGCGGCTCATTTAAACCTTGTTGAGCTGTTACTAAAAGTGGTAAAGTTGTTTCAATTACCTCTGAGTCCCCCTCAATATCACGTACAATTTTTGCAGTTGTACCATCAATTTCAAGATTTGTAATTGTTGTTACATAGTTAATATCTAATAGGTCAGCAACACGCGGACCTACTTGACCAGAACCACCATCAATCGCAACATTTCCTGTTAAAATTAAATCAGCATCTTTATCTTTTAAATATTCAGCTAAAAGATAAGCAGCTGCATTTTGGTCTAATTCGTCTAAGTCATCTTCTGTATTAATAAGCACTGCTTCATCTGCACCCATAGCAAGCGCTGTACGTAATTGCTTCTCTGCATCCTCGCCGCCAATTGTGACAACCGTTACTTTACCACCAGCAGCATCACGCACTTGGATTGCCTCTTCAATGGCATACTCATCATAAGGGTTAATAATGAATTCTGCACCATCCTCTTGAATTTTGCCACCCGACACAACGATTTTTTCTTCTGTATCAAACGTACGTTTAATTAATGCAAAAATATTCATATATCCATACCTCCTGGAACGTTTTATAATTCTAAGTAAACTTATAAATATTATATATTTTTAGTTTCAATAACATCGATAACATATGTATAGCTATCGACATTGGGAATTTTATTTACCAGTAAATACAGGCTCACGTTTTTCAATAAACGCTTGTATGCCTTCTTTTGCATCCTCTGTGACAAATACTGTGCCAAAGGATTTTGCCTCTGCTTCGATGCCTTCATAGAATGAAGCATGCTTTGCATATTGCAATGTTTGAATAGCTGCTTTTAATGCTACTGGACTTTTCTTAGCAATTTTCTTAGCAATCGTTAATGTTTCATCTATTAATGCTTCATCTGAAAATGCACGGTTCGCTAAGCCCCATTGCACAGCCTCAGCACCAGAGATTGGTTCGCTTGTAAACATCATCTCAGCCGCCTTTGCTACACCAACATAGCGTGGTAAGCGCTGTGTACCACCAAAGCCAGGAATAAGCCCTAATTGTAGCTCAGGTAAACCTAGCTTTGCGGATTCTGTCACAAAGCGCATATGACAGCTCATTGCCAATTCAAGTCCACCGCCTAATGCTGCGCCATGAATAGCTGCAATGACAGGCTTAGAGAATGTTTCAACACGCTCAAACACTTGCTGACCATTACTTGCTAGCTTTGTAAACTCTTCTCCAGAGCTTACCTCAGTAAATTCTTTAATATCTGCGCCAGCAGAGAAGAAACGGCCTTCACCATGAAGGACAAGAACTCTTACAGCGTCATCATTTTCAACAGCATCTAATACATCATTTACTTCTGTAATGATTCCGCGAGATAATGCATTTGCTGGCGGACGTGCAATTGTAATAATCGCTACGCCATCTTCCACTTTCCAACTTAGAAATTCCATTTCTCCACATCCTTTTAAGCTTTAATACCGTTCAAGATTAATGCCTGAACCTTTGGAACTTGTTCCAGTAAATCATATCGATAGTCATTCATAACCCACGTTGTAATAGTTTCGTCAATTGTGCCAAAAACCATTTGACGTGCCAAGCGTACATCCATCGTCTGATTAAGCTCACCTGAAAGCATACCTTCGATTAAAATTTGATCCAGTAGCTGTAAATACTCGCGTAATACTGCATTAATTTTTAGTCGTAAGTCTTTATTTGATTGGCGAAGCTCTAACTGCGTGACAGTTGCTAGGTATCGATCTGTCGCTAGAACCTTAAAATGATTTTCAATCATTCGAGAAAGTTTATCTCTCGATGAACTTCCATTTTCTATTATATCTTGTAATGACTCTACAAAAACAGCCATTTTTTCATTAAAGACAGAAATTAATATATCTTCTTTATTTTTAAAATATAAATAGATTGTTCCGTCGGCCACCCCTGCCTGTTTGGCGATTTTCGATACTTGCGCTTGGTGATACCCATTTTCTGCAATAACGATGACAGCTGCATCAATAATTTGCTTATATTTTGGCTTATCTCGTTTCACTCTTATATCACCACCTAAAAAACATGCGCACATCCTCATACAAGCTTACCTTAAATAGTAAATAACAACTTGCATGTGACGTGTAAACCTAAAAAAATACGAAAATATGAATGGTCATTCATTCATATTTTCATATTATAATTTACAGCATTGCTTGTCAATACTTTATCACGTATTTATTTTGCTTCTTTATTCGCTAATTTTGTTTTTTCCTCTTCCACTAACGTACGACGTAAAATTTTCCCTACCGCTGTTTTTGGCAGTTCTTCTCTAAATTCATAATAACGCGGAACTTTAAATGACGCTAGATGTTGACGGCAATATTTATTTAATTCTTCTTCAGTAATCGAATATCCTTCTTTTACAACAATATATGCTTTCACAGTTTCTCCGCGATACGGATCAGGTATACCTGCAACAACACATTCTTGAATTTCTTCTCGCTCATATAATACTTCCTCGACTTCACGTGGATAAATATTATAGCCGCCAGCGATAATCAAGTCTTTTTTACGATCAACTACATAGAAAAAGCCTTGCTCATCCATATAGCCAAGGTCACCTGTTAAAAACCAGCCATCCGCAAATGCAGCAGCAGTATCCTCTGGTCGGTTCCAATAGCCCTTCATCACTTGTGGTCCTTTAACAGCGATTTCACCAACTTCTCCCACTGGCAGCTCCTCTGTATCTCCTGTGCGTAAAATAACAGCATCTGTATTTGGCCAAGGTAAGCCAATCGAGCCAATCACTCGCTTGCCCCAAATTGGTGTAGCATGCGTTACAGGCGATGTTTCTGTTAAACCATAGCCTTCTACTAGCTTCCCGCCTGTAATGGCTTCAAATTTCTCTTGAACCTCAATTGGCAGTGAAGCGGAGCCACTTAAGCATGCCTTAATCGATGATAAATCATAATTTGCAATATCCGGGTGGTTTAAGAGCCCAATATATAATGTTGGCGCACCAGGGAAAAGCGTTGGCTTTTGTTTATCAATCGTTTTTAATGTTGTTTCTGCATCAAATTTCGGTAAAAGCACCATTTTACTTTGTGTAAAAACAGATAGTATCATTACTGTTGTCATTCCATAAACATGGAAGAATGGCAGTATGCCCATAATTGTTTCCTCGCCGTGGACACATTTATACATCCATGCATCGCACATCGTTACATTGGCAATTAAATTTTTATGTGTGAGCATAACTCCTTTTGGGAAGCCTGTTGTGCCGCCTGTATATTGTAGTAATGCTACGTCCTCCTCAAAATCGAAGTCTGTTTGATCAATTATCTTTATTGGAGAAGAGCGCATAATTTCTGTAAATAAATGACTTTGCCCACTATGCTCCACTTTTACACTAAAGCCATATTGCTTTTTTTGAATAAATGGATACACCAAATTTTTCGGGAATGGTAAATAATCTTTAATCGCTGTGACAATAACATTTTCAAGTGCTGTTTCTTTTATAATTTTCATTACTCGTGGATATAAAATATCCATCACAAGAATAACCTTTGCCCCTGAATCAGCCATTTGATATTGTAGCTCACGTTCTGTATACAGCGGATTTGTTTGCACAACTGTAGCACCCGCATACATAGCTCCATAGTAAGCGATTACACTTTGCGGTGAGTTAGGCAACATAATCGCCACACGCTCTCCTTTTTCTACCCCTAATGTCTGTAAATAATTTGCGAACCTTAAAGCAGATTCATAGAGCTCTGTATACGTTAGCTCCCTCCCCATAAAATGAACCGCTACTTTTGATGGGTTCTTTTGATAGGCACGTGTCAACAACTCTTGCACTGGAATTTCCTCAAACGTTAAAGACGATGGTACTTCTTCAGGATAATTTACTAGCCATGGTTTTGCTGTCATATGTCCTCTCCCCTTTGTCCCAAACTTTGTCAATTCTCTTTTCTATTATAATGAAAAAGAACTATAGTTTCAAACACAAAATAGAAAATAAACGCATTTTCGATTAATTATTATGCATTTTACAACATTATTAGAACTGTTATTTATGGCTGTTTGAGTAACTATCCTCGATGAATACTGAATCATTATTCATTTGTAAAAGCTAATCATCTCTATGTTATTCCTATATTCAAAAAATAAATTTTATGCTGACTATATTGTATTTTTGGACATAAAAAAACATTTTCTTATGAAATTTGTATGAGCAATGATAACGGATTTCCGTTCCAAGCTTTGCTAAACTCATAAAAAAACGCATCCCTTTATTCAGAGGGCACTGAAAAAGTCCCTCAGGCACAAGTGAGAGAGTACAGGAACGAATATTCGTTCCTGTACTCTCTTTTTCTTCGATGCCGTTGATTTCCATTGCGGCGGACGCGTTTCGCGGGCACGGCTCCAGCCTTCTCCCTCGCTTTGCTCAGTCCGGGTGCTTCCGCTCGTGCTGTTCCCGCAGAAGTCGCCGCCTCCATTCCAATCAACTGGGACCACTTTCATCACTAGAAGGGTTTTCCTCTCGTATAATCTCACAAATTTCCTGTATAATTAAAGGACTAATAAAAGGTGGTGCGACCATGATTTCTAAACAGGAAACATTCAATTTAAGCCCGTACATGGCGTTGTACGATTTAATTATTCCAAAGGACAATATGCTTCGCCAAATCAATGAACTTGTGGATTTCTCATTTATTCTAGACGAACTAAAATCGAAATACTGTTTAGTTAATGGCCGTAACGCGATTCCACCGATTCGCATGTTTAAATATTTACTGTTAAAAGCGATTCATGACCTGTCGGATGCCGACCTTATCGAACGTTCAAAATTCGATATGTCCTTTAAATATTTTTTAGATATGGCACCAGAAGAGGAAGTGATCGACCCCAGTTCCCTGACAAAATTCCGTCGACTCCGTCTTCAAGATATGAATTTATTAGATTTACTGATTCAGAAAACTGTTGAAATTGCTTTAGAGAAAGGACTACTCCTTAGTAAAATGGTGATTGTCGACGCTACCCATACAAAAGCGCGATATAACCAGAAAACGCCCAAAGAATTTTTACAGGAAAAATCCAAAAATGTACGTAAAGCCGTGTATCAACTAGACGAAAACATGGTCGGAAAATTCCCTGAGAAGCCTGCGTCAAATGAAGTCACAGAAGAATTAGATTACTGTCGTCAAGTAGTTGAAGCAGTCGAAACACAATCAAAGGTTGCACAAATCCCGGCTGTGAAAGAAAAATTAAATGTTTTAAAAGAAGTGATAGATGATTATGAGAATCATTTAAGCTATTCAAATGATCCGGATGCACGTGTTGGCCATAAGTCAGCAGATTCTTCTTTCTTTGGTTTTAAAACGCATATTGCGATGAGTGATGAACGTATTATTACAGCAGCGGTTGTGACGACGGGTGAAAAAAGTGATGGGCACTATTTACAAGAGTTGGTAGAGAAAAGTAGAACTGCCGGCATGGAAATTGACACGGTGATTGGTGATGCCGCCTATTCCTGGAAAGAGAATTTAGTGTATGCAAAATCGGAGCAGTTTCAGTTAATTTCAAAGTTAAATCCAGTAATCACAAATGGCAGCGGACAACGGAAAATTGAATTTGATTATAACAAGGATGCGGGTATGTTTGTTTGTCCAGCGGGGCACATGGCAACTCACAAAAGACGTACGGGCAGGAAAACCCTGAATCAAAGTTTAACGTTTCATTTTGATATTGAAAAATGTAAAGTTTGCCCGATGCGAGAGGGCTGTTATAAGGAAGGGGCGAAAAGTAAAACGTATAGTGTAACGATTCAATCCGATACACATCAAGAACAAGCAGCATTCCAGGAAACAGCCGAATTCAAAGCACTTGCCAGCAAACGCTATAAAATCGAAGCGAAAAATAGTGAATTAAAGAACCCACACGGCTTTAAAACAGCAAAATCGGCGGGTTTATTTGGCATGGAAATTCAAGGAGCCACGACGATCTTTGCGGTCAATCTGAAACGGATACTCAAACTACTGAGTGAAAAAGAGTAGGAAAAAAGAAAGAAATAAGGCACCTTCCATTCAAAAACGAATGGAAAGTGCCTTATTTTTGTTTGAAAAACTAATTCATCGTAAAAAATGTAAGTTTTTCAGTGCCCTCCTTTATTCAGGATGCGTTTTTTTAGCTTAAATTGTCATCATATAGTAGATACCGACTGCCAAAAATGCAATACAAACAATGATTAATACCTTTGCTAATTTTTCCATGTCATGACACTCCTATGCAATACTTGCCCCAATTACAAACGATAGACCGACTGAAATGGTGAAGGAAATAAAACCAACTGAACGATTGTCATTTGCTATTTCTTGATCTACATTAAAACGAGGTGTCATAAATTCAAACAAGAAATAGGCAATAATTAGTAGCGTAAAGCCAAAAAGGCCCCAGCCAATCATTTCACTTAATGTATTGTGACGTGCAATGGAAAAGCGAAAAATATTACAAATACCAAGAATTTTTCCACCTGTTGCAAGTGCTACAGCAATATTACCATTTTTAATTTCTTCCCAATTTTTATATTTCGTAACGACTTCGAACAATGCCATTGAGACGACTAAGCACAACACAACAACACTAAAATATCCTGCCGTTTCGATAATTGGATATCGCCAAAAGCCAGAATTCAGCATTTTTCTCCGTCCCCTTTATCACTTATTTCAATTCCACAACTGTGACACCTAAGCCCCCCTCACCTGCTTCACCAAAACGGAAGGATTTTACACGCCTATGCTTTTTCAAATAGCTTTGAATGCCTTGGCGTAAAGCTCCTGTACCAACACCATGGATAATTGATACCCGACCATAGTTTGCCAATAATGCATCATCAATATATTTTTCTGTTCTTAAAATAGCATCTTCATAACGCTCTCCGCGCAAATCCAATTCTAATTTTACATGGCTATTGCGATTTTTCACACCCGCTGTTCGCACCACAGGCTCTTTTTCAGGCTTAATATACTCCAAATCACTATCAGAAATTTTCATTTTTAAAATGCCCATTTGGACAGTCCATTCTGAGTCCGATACTTTCTCTAGCAAGGTTCCTCGCTGACCATAGCTTAACACCTTTACCTCATCACCGACAACTAGGTTTTGTGCACGTGCTTTTACTTGAGCTGCTTTTTTCAGCACTTTATTATTGTCAAGTGGTGTTGCTTCTTCCAAACGTTTACGTGCCTCAATCAGCTCATGCTCCTTCACAACTTGATCGGCATTTTTACGCATTTCACGAAGCTCAGCAATGATTGCCTCTGCTTCTCTTTTTGCCTCATCCACAATTTTACGCGCTTTGTCCTTCGCTTTTTTATCAAGTGCTTCTTTACGTTCCTCATAGGCTTGCAATTTTTCTTGCAGCTCTTTCCGTAAAGACTCTGACTCCAACAGCAATGCATGTGAACGCTCAGCATCATCTTCGGATTGGCGACGTGTTTCTTCCAATGAGGCAATCATCGATTCAACCTCATGACGATCTGTTCCTGTAAAGCTCTTTGCACGATCAATAATGGACTCTGGTAAGCCAAGGCGACTTGAAATTTCAAATGCATTGGAACGCCCGGGCACACCGATCAATAAACGATAGGTTGGGCTTAATGTTTCGATATCAAACTCCACACTTGCATTGGCAACCCCTTGTCGATTATAGCCATATGCCTTTAGTTCAGGATAATGGGTTGTTGCCATCACACGTGCACCACGTCCATGTACTTCATCTAAAATTGAAATAGCTAAGGCTGCCCCTTCCTGTGGATCAGTTCCTGCGCCTAACTCATCAAACAGCACAAGTGACTCATGATCAAATTTTTGTAAAATGTCTACAATATTGACCATATGAGATGAGAAGGTTGACAGAGATTGCTCAATGGATTGCTCATCACCAATATCTGCAAATAGCTGCTTAAAAACAGCTAATTCTGAGCCATCTAATGCTGGCACTGGTAACCCAGCTTGCGCCATTAGCGTACATAAGCCAACTGTTTTTAATGTGACCGTTTTACCACCTGTATTTGGCCCTGTAATAACAATTGCGGTAATATCTTTGCCAAATTCAATATCATTGGGTACAGCAGTATCTATTGGCAACAGTGGATGACGTGCACGCACAAGTCGAATATAGCCATCCTCATTCATTTTAGGCATTGTGCATTTATTTGCTTGTCCATATTTACCCTTTGCTAAAATAACATCAATATCACCTAAAACTTTTACTAAGTTAAATAAATCTGGCGCAACCTCCTGCACCATCGCACTTAGCGCTAGTAAAATACGTTCAATCTCTGCCTGCTCTTTCATTTTTAAGCGATGAATTTCATTATTGGCTTGTACAACTGAATCTGGCTCAATAAATAATGTTTGACCTGAGGAAGATTGGTCATGGACAATCCCACCATAGTGGTGACGATATTCCTGCTTTACGGGAATAACAAAGCGATCATTACGAATTGTCACAAGTGTATCAGAAAGCATTTTTGCTGCATTGCTTCCACGAATTAAACTTTCTAATTTAGAGCGTACCTTCCCTTCCTCAGCACGTAGCGATTGACGAATAGAACGTAATGTTTGACTTGCTGAATCCACGACAGCGCCATTATCATCAATACAATTATTAATTTCATGCTGCAATCCTGTTAAAACGGGCATTGCTTCCTTTTTTGCTATAAAATGTGGAATAGCAATGGTTTCATCTGCCTCTAAATCTTCAATGAAATTACGAAGAATTCTACTTGCTCGAATCGTACTGGAAATTTCCATCAATTCGATTGCAGCGAGCATGCCTCCAATTTGTGCACGTCTTGCAGAGGGACGCACATCAAAAATTCCTCCCATTGGTACATTGCCTTTGACTCGTAAAATGGATAAACCTTCATCCATTTCTTCTAGTAATTGTACTACTTTATTAAAATCAGTTTGTGGCACAAGCTCCTCAATGGCTGATTTACCAATAGAGGAAGTACAGTATGTCGCCACTTGCTGTCGTACTTTATCATATTCCAGTGTTTTCAATGCGCGTTCTGCAATCACTGAGAACACCTCCTCAACCTATTTATTTCGTCGTATAAACGCTTCAAACTGCTCACGTGTCCATGTATTCACAATCATATCTTTTGGCAGCCATGCTCGATTGGCATAGCGAACACCAATATCCATAAAGCGTAAATGAGCAATATCATGGGCATCCGTATTAATCGCTACAGGTACACCTGCTGCCAGAGCCATTTCTAAATGCTCTACACATAAATCAAGACGATATGGATTTGCATTTAACTCTAAAATTTTACCATATTCCTTTGCCCAAGCAATTAACTGTGGCATATCAGGATTATAGCCATCACGATCTGCAATAATGCGTCCCGTTGGATGGGCAATCATATGCACATACGGATTTTGCATCGCTGTTAATAAACGTGCCATAATTTTATCCTGCGATTGTGTAAAGCTAGAATGAATAGAGGCAATAACAAAATCCAATTGCTGTAATACATCATCGGAAAAATCAAGAGAGCCATCTGGCAAAATATCCATCTCTGTGCCTTTAAATAAGCGAAAATCAGGATGTGTTGCATTAAATGCTTCGATTTCCTCCCCTTGTTTTCTTAAACGCTCTGGCGTTAAACCGTTTGCTACCTTTAAAAACTGAGAGTGATCTGTAATCACACTATATTGATAGCCACGCGCCAGCAATGCTTCGCCCATTTCTGCCACAGAATAAGCACCATCTGACCATGTTGTATGCATATGCAAATCTGCCTTGATATCCTCCAAGCGCACTAACTGTTGAATGGCATCCGTTCTGTCAAATTCTGTTGTGCCTGTACGTAAGCTTGGCGGAATCCAAGGTAAGTCAAAGTGTGCAAAAAACGCTGCTTCATCCTGAAACGTTTGAACAGTCCCATCAGCTTTCTCTACACCATACTCACTAATTTTTTCGCCGCGTGCTTTTGCCAATTGGCGCATACGCACATTATGCTCCTTTGAACCTGTAAAATGATGCAAGGCTGTTGCATATTCATGATCCTTCACTAAACGAAAGTCAACGCTAACAGGCTCCTCTAAATCTAAAATTACTGAAATCTTTGTATCTCCCGCTGCCACAACTTCTTGAATAGCTAATGTGTGAAGCAGCTTTTCACGTATTGCCTCAGCCGCTTCTGTTACTACGATAAAATCAATATCCTTACTTGTTTCAGCTGCCCTACGAAAGCTTCCTGCCACAGAGAAGCGCTCCACTTCCTTCATACTACCTAGAAGTGCTTCTATTTGTAAAACTACAGGCTCTAGCTGCCAAATTGGTAAACGTTCAGAGCGATTCGCTAAATTAGCTAGCTCCTTTAAAATTTTCTCCTCTGTTTTAGCAGCAAAGCCCGCTAACTCACGAACTTTATGCGCTTCACAAGCTTCTTTTAAGCTTTCAGCAGAGTCAATCCCGAGCTCTTGATGTAGCTTAGCAATCTTTTTTCCGCCTAAGCCAGGCAATTTTAATAGCGGCAATAACCCTTTTGGTACAATTTCTTCAAGCTCTTTTAGCAAGCTGGATTCACCAGTTGCCAGCAAATCCTCAATAACAGCCGCTGTTCCCTTGCCAATGCCTTTTAGCTTTGTCACATCGTCCATTTCACTTAATGAACGCTCATCTCCTTCAAGCGCTGCAGCCGCTTTGCGAAAGGCAGATACTTTGAATGGATTTTCTCCTTGTAATTCCATATATAAAGCAATTTTTTCAAGTGTGCGAATAATGGTTTTTTTATTCATCGGTAGGTCCTCCTATCGTAAAAACACTTCCCTCAAAACAGAGAGAAGTGCATAGTTTGACTATTGCATATAAATATACCACCAATTTTGGAACATTTTTGTAACAACTGGTGTATGTTCCAAAATAAGACCACTTAACAATGACTTCGACATTAAATTTTGAATGAGTTCAACTGGCAATAAAGCACACACATATAGCAAAATAAAAATAATTAAATAGTTTTCAATAATACCAAGCAATGCACCAAGCCAACGATTCAATGTTTCCAGCACAGGTAAATACGCAATAAAATCAAAAATAGATGCTACAATTTGCAACGTGATTTTGACCGCAAAGAAAATAACCGCAAAAGCAATCACACGATAGAATGTGCGGTCTATATCTAAACTATCAATGGCCACACCAAGATTACCTGATTCCGTAATACCCGGATAAGGAACCCAAAATACAAATTTTTGTGCTAATGGCTTATAATAAATATACGCAACAATTAGTGCCACTATAAAGCTGACAATATGCATCATTTGTACAATAAAGCCGCGCTTTGCACCGACGCCAATACCAGCTAAAAGCACCACTAATATGATTAAATCTAACATTCTCTTCAACCCTTTAATTTTTTCAATTCTTCTTCTAGTTGCTCCATTCGTTCTTTTAATAGTAAATAATCGTGTACGGTATTTACGGCTGTTAGAACAGCAAGTTTTGTGCTATCAAGTGAGGGATTGTGTAAATTCATCTCGCGCATACGGTCATCAACAATCGAAGCGACAAGTCGCATATGACCAATGGATTCTGAGCCGACCATTTTATATGTATGACCATAAATTTCCACAGAAATTTTATTCTTTTCTTGATTTTCCATAGTCGCACCCTCCTATAAATTCGATGCACTCACGATTTTTTTACTTATGAGCACCATCACACAAAAAAGCTATTTATTATCATACCATGAAAGGTATAAAATTGTGAACAACGAGGACAGAAAGGAACGATTAAATGTCAAATATTGTGCTTTCCATTTCAACAAATCTACAAAAAGAGGTGATGGCTTACTATGCAAGCTATTTTATCGAACGTAAAGCACCGGGTGTAATCTTTGCTGCAAAGCTACCAGATACGGCTATCACAATGTATAAATCAGGAAAAGTAATGTTTCAAGGAGGAGGTGCTGAGCGAGAAGCGGGACGGTGGGGTACTGTTGAACAATCAACTACACAAAAAGCTTCTATTGGGGCAAAGGGTGATGCACTGCCAGAAAATTTTGCAACAATGTCTGTACTAGGCTCGGATGAAACAGGCACAGGCGATTATTTTGGCCCTGTGACAGTTGCGGCAGTCTATATACCTTCATCTAAAATTGAATTAATCAATGAGCTTGGTGTGAAAGATTCAAAAATGCTAACGGATGATTATATGCGAAAAATTGCCCCTGATTTACGTGCAGCCTGCACTCATAGTGTACTTGTCCTACGCAACGATAAATATAATAGCTTACAGGCAAAGGGCTACTCACAGGGAAAAATAAAGGCAATGATGCACAATAAAGCGCTGCTTAATACATTGACAAAAATGGCTCCTGAAAAGCCTGAATTTATTTTAATTGACCAGTTTGCAGAGCGCGGTGTCTATTATAACTATTTAAAAAATGAACGAGAGCTTGTGCAGGAAAATGTCCTCTTTTCTACTAAAGCTGAGCAATTACATGTAGCTGTGGCGACAGCATCCATTTTAGCGCGTGCCGCATTTTTAAAGGAGATGGATCGTTTAAGTGAAATGGCAGGTTTTGGTTTAATGAAAGGGGCATCTAGCAAAGTAGATCAGCAAGCAGCACGAATTTGGCGAAAGCAAGGCGAGGAATTTCTACGCTCGATGACAAAATGGCATTTTGCCAATACAGAAAAGGCACGAAAATTTAAATAGCAGACTGGTTTTGAGCGCTTGTTCTTTGGAATGGAGCGCTCTAGTCCATTTTTGAGCGGTTTTTCTGCTGAATTGAGCACTTACAATAAAATTTGATACTTCCTTTATTTGGTTGCTCTGACTTTATGATACGTGCTTGTTGTTAGTAGCCGTTACAATTGTTCAATTGTAAAAAGTGCTGGGCTTGTTTATGCGTAATATTTTTATTGATTAGCATTCCATAATCTTGCAAAGCTACTAAATACGCCTTTTGATCTGAATACAGACAACCAGTACAAATCCACTTTCTCTCTAGCCATTGCAGCTGTCCACATTGACATTTTGGACAAAACACTCCAGTTTGAATAGCCTCTATTTCTATACTAGAATAACGGCAAAATGGGTATATTTCATAGGGCTGATGGTGCTGTATAAGGAATCTGCTAATGGCATAAGCATCAATACATTTTTCTTTTCGAGGACATTGCTGTAAAAAGCTCCTTAGCTCTCCCGCTGTTGATACAGGAAAGAAATCATTCTCATAATCAATTCGGGCATTATTAAACGGAATTTATGAAACTATTTTTTGAGCCACGATGCTACACCAAATTTATCTGGACTTTTGAGCGGTTCAGCCACTTTTTTGAGCAAACCTTCCCTCATAAAAAAGACTGCCCCGTAAGACAGCCTTTTTCCATAAAATTTAGCGTACTTCAGTACCTTCAATTGTAGCAATAGCTTTTAATACTTTGTTATGTGCCGCTACTACCTCTTCATCTGTTAAAGTGCGTTCTGGGTCGAAATATGTGAGTGAGAAGGCAACAGACTTTTTACCTGCCTCCATTTTCTCCCCTTCATAAACATCGAATACACGAATATCCTTTAATAGCTTCACGCCCGCTGCACGAATCACACGAATGACTTCACCTGCTGCTGTTGTACGATCCATAATAAGTGCAATATCGCGCGACATCGCTGGGAAGCGTGGCACTGGTGTGTATGCTAATGGCTCTATTTGCGTTGTTGCAGTAAATAGTGCTACTAAATTTATTTCCATCACATACGTATCTTTCACACCCCATGCTTTTTGCTCTGCTGGGTGTAATCCACCAATAATACCGACTTGCTCACCATCCAATAAAATGCTAGCAGTGCGTCCTGGATGTAAGCCATCTACTTGTGCTTTTTCAAATGTTATACGATTCGCTAAGCCTAGCTTACCAATCACACCTTCTACAATGCCCTTTAATACAAAGAAATCTACTGCCTTTTTCTCACCTTGCCAAGCGTGGTCCAGCCATTTTCCTGATAACACAGCTGCTACATGCTCTTCCTCATATGGCTGACCTTCGCCTGATTGACCAAGGAATACCGAGCCAATTTCGTATAGGGCAACACTATCAGCTTGACGTGCTACATTATAAGCAGCTGCTTCAATTAAATGCGGAATTAAGCTTTGACGCAATGTAGAACGTTCTTCGCTCATTGGCATTAATAGGCGTGTTACTGGCTCTGCTTTTAATGCAAAGCGTTGTGACAATGCCTCAGATGTTAATGAATAGGTCACAGCCTGATAAAGCCCTGCTCCCTCCATAACATTACGCACTACGCGACGATTTGCCTGATAAGGTGTTAAACTACCTACTTGTGTAGCACCCTCTGGCAATGTAGTTGGAATTTCATCATAGCCGTAAAGACGTGCAATTTCCTCTACAATATCCTCTTCGATTTTAATATCTTGACGACGCGTTGGTGCATCAATAATTAATAGACCATTTGCTGCTTCAACACCAAATTTTAAACGCTCTAAAATCGATAGCATATCCTCTAATGCAATTTTCATCCCTAGTCGTTCATTAATAAAATCTGGTGAAACAACAACACGCGCTGGTGATTTATCTAATTCATCTACTACACATGTACCTTCTAACACTTCTCCACCTGCTAATTCAGCAAGTAATGCTGCAGCACGTTCAGCAGCAGGTAGTACACGATTTGGGTCTACTCCTTTTTCAAAACGAGCAGATGCATCTGAGCGCAAGCCAAGATGACGAGATGTTTGACGAACTGTTAAGCCATCAAAATAAGCAGACTCAATAACAACCGTTGTTGTTGCATCTGTTACCTCTGAATTAGCGCCACCCATGACACCAGCAATAGCTACTGGCTCTTTACCATTTGTAATAACTAAATCAGAAGCTTTTAATGTGCGTTCTTGATCATCCAATGTTGTAATTTTTTCACCTTCTGTTGCTTTACGCACAACAATTTCACCTGTTGCTAGACTATCATAGTCAAAAGCATGAAGCGGTTGACCATATTCCATTAATACATAGTTTGTGACATCGACAACATTATTGTGTGGACGTACACCTGCTGCCATTAAACGATTTTGAAGCCACATTGGAGATTCACCAATTTTAACGTTTTTGATAACTTTAGCAACATACATTGGATTTGCCTGTAAATCGTCCACACGAAGCTTTAATAAATCCTCTGCTTTTTCATTGGCAGTATGATAGGTAATCTCTGGATATTGCACTTTCTCAGCAAGAATTGCACCTACCTCATAAGCAACACCTAGCATGGAAAGAGCGTCTGAACGATTTGGTGTTAAGCCTAGCTCTAGCACTGTATCATGTAGACCTAAAATCGTCAGTGCATCCGTTCCTACCTCTGCATCTGCTGGTAGTACGTAAATTCCTTCTGCATATGCCTTCGGAACAAGCTTGCCCTCAATTCCAAGCTCCTGTAAGGAACAAATCATACCATTGGATTCCTGCCCACGAAGCTTTGCCTTTTTAATTTTAATGCCACCTGGTAAATGTGCACCAGGACGAGCAACAATTACTTTTTGTCCTGCATCTACATTTGGCGCACCGCAAATAATTTGTTGTAGCTCAGCTTCTCCAACATCAACTTGACAAATATTTAATTTATCAGCTTCTGGATGCTTCTCTTTGGACACAACATAGCCAACAACAACCTTATCCATCCCATTTGCACGATCTATCACAGCATCTACTTCGATACCAGAGCGTGTAATTTTTTCAGCTAATACCTCAGGTGCTAAGTCCTGTGTATATACATAATCTTTTAACCAATCTAATGATACTAACATGTTTTATCCTCCTTACGCCTCTGTTCGCTCAAATTGTGCTAAGAAACGACTATCGCTTGTATAGAAATGACGAATATCGTCAACACCGTATTTCAACATCGCAATACGTTCTGCGCCAATACCAAATGCAAAGCCAGACACTTTCTTTGGATCATAGCCAGCCATTTCTAACACATTTGGATGAACCATACCCGCACCTAAAATCTCAATCCAGCCTGTGCCTTTACATACATTACAGCCTGCTCCGCCACATTTAAAACAAGAAATATCCATTTCAACAGATGGCTCTGTGAACGGGAAGAAGCTCGGACGTAGTCGAATTTCACGGTCTGCTCCAAACATTTTTTTCGCTAAAGTATCCAATGTTCCTTTTAAATCACTCATGCGAATATTTTCACCAATAACTAATCCTTCAATTTGCATAAATTGGTGAGAGTGTGTTGCGTCATCATTATCACGTCGGAAAACCTTTCCTGGACAAATAATGCGAATGGATTCGCCTTTTTTTGCCTCCATTGTGCGAGCCTGTACAGGGGACGTATGTGTACGCAGTAGTATTTCCTCGGAAATATAGAACGAATCCTGCATATCGCGAGCTGGGTGTCCTTTTGGTAAATTTAATGCTTCAAAGTTATAGTAGTCTTTCTCTACCTCAGGACCTTCTGCAATTTCATAGCCCATTCCGATAAATAAATCTTCAATTTCCTCAATAACACGAGTTAAAGGATGACGATTCCCTACCTTTACTGCTCGACCTGGTAAAGTGACATCAATCGACTCACTCGCTAATTTTTCAGCAATAGCCGCTTCTTCCAAAACAACTGCCTTTGCTTCTAATACCGCTGTGACATTTTCACGAACTGTATTTACTAATGCACCCATTTTAGGGCGTTCTTCAGCCGATAATTTCCCCATTCCCTTTAGTAAATCTGTAATAGGCCCCTTTTTCCCTAGATAAGCAACACGCACTTCATTTAGTTCTTTTAAATTTGCTGCTGCTTCAATTTTAGCAAGTGCTTCTTGCTCTAATTGTTTTAACTGTGCTTCCATCATAAAACCTCCTTAGAAAATACATGCCTATTTTTAGGCATAAAAAAATCGCCCCTAAAAAGGGACGAGGACATATTCGCGGTACCACCCTAGTTACTGTAAGGTTTGTGCCTTACAATCACTTCATTTATATAACGACTTTATAAAAGCCGGCACACCTTTACAGCTTGCTGCTGGTCCCGGTAGCTGCTCACAGGCTGAATTCAAAAGTATAGTGGTACGGCGTTGGCTTTCAATCCATGGCCTTACGCTCCCTGTCGTCCATTCACACTTTTTACTACTTCCTGGTCAACGCATTTATTATTTAGCTTACATTTTAGAATAGATTATACAATAATAAATGATAGCAAAGCAAGCAGCAAATGCCTAATAATTGGTTCATTATTGCACAAAGCCATATAAAACAATACCTGTAGCTACGGCAACATTTAACGACTCAGCCTGACCAAAAAGTGGAATAATCATATTTTGATCTGTTAATGCTAATAATTGCGGATGAATGCCACTGCCTTCATTCCCCATTATAATGGCAAATGCTCCAGTATGCTGAATATCGCTATAGATGACAGCATCCTCATCTAAAGCTGTGCCAAATACAGGAACTCCTTGATGTTGCAGCAAATCTATCCACTCTGCTAAATCGCCTCGTACAACAGGAATATGGAAATGTGAGCCTTGTGCAGCGCGCAATGTTTTAGGATTATAAATATCCGCACAGCCTTTGCCTAAAATAACGGCATCTAACCCTGCTGCATCTGCTGTACGAATCATTGTCCCGATATTCCCTGGGTCTTGCACAGCATCAATTAACAATACCTTACGCCATGTTGTCATCACGGCTTCCTCTAAAATAGGCTGCTTGCACACGGCAAAAACACCTTGAGAAGTTTCCGTTTCTGCAAATTCCTTCGCCACAGCTGCTGATACTTCCACTATCGAAACATTATCAATTGCCCAAAGCATTGGTAAATCAATACCTTCGCGCACAATAATTTGTATGACTTGCTCTTTATTTTTTAAAGCCTCTTCAACAAGATGAAAGCCTTCCACAATAAATTCGCCTGATCGTTCACGTTCCTTTCGCATCATCGCTAATTTCTTCCAGTATTTCACTAACGCATTTTGCGTAGATTCGATTCTCTTCATCGCTGCCTCTTACCGCCTTTTTTCTCTATATTGATCATTATTATACATTAGAAAATAAGCTATTTCATAGCGATATTGCAAACAACAAATAAGCCAATTTCAATATAAGGCTATTTGTCATGACCTTGTTTATAATTTTTCCCATGAAAAAAAGTTTATTTCAAAGCCATATTAAGATATATCAACAAGAAAGGAGCAACTGATATGGGTAGAGATAATAAACAAGGTCAAAGCAATAATAAAGGCTCATTACCACAAACGCCAAAAAATCAAAAAATCGCGCCAAATAAGGTCGCTGAGGAATTTTCCCAAGAGTTTATGGAACTTATTCATTCCGTTACACAACAGCAAAATAAGAAGAAAAAATAAAGCGAGCCTTCAATCGAAGTCTTACAGCCTGTTAATACGGAATAAAGGGGTGTTACAATTGGATTTTCAACGTGCACAGGAAATTGTCACCTCATCATTAGAATATGAAGTAACCTATAATGGCGTTTCTGTATGGATCGACCAACTTCATAATGATGAAAAAACAGCCACTGTTCATCTTCGCCGCTCTTTAGAGGAGCGCTCCGAAGTGGCGATATCCGAGCTAAAAGAAGAATACCTTGTCCACTAAATAAGTAAAGAACCTGCTTCATTTTCCCTAGAAAAAGCAGGTTCTGTTTATTGAACACCCTAAATTGTATAATCACCTTTTAGTCGTCGTAATGTTTCTTTTACATGTTGATGCAGCGCTGTAAACGTTTCTGAAATCTCTTGGGGAGAGATGGGCTTGCTAAATAAATACCCTTGAATATAATCACAGCCGCCATCGCTAAGAAATGCAAGCTGCTCCACATCCTCAATCCCCTCTGCCACAACTTTTAGACGTAAATGCTTTGCCATCGAAATAATCATCGCTACAAGTGCTTCATCATTTGGATTATGTGGAACATTTCTCACAAATGTACGGTCAATTTTTAAACAGTCAATTGGAAATTCCTTTAAATAAGATAAGGATGAGTAACCTGTACCAAAATCATCTACAGCAATTTGAATACCAAGTGCCTTTAGTTCATGAAGTAGCTGTGTCATTTGGTCAATGTTCATCGTCATACTTTCTGTAATTTCCAACTGTAAAAATTTCGGCTCTAATTTTGTACGTACTAAAATGGCTTCCACCATTTCCACTAAATCCTGCTGAAATAGTTGACCAAGTGATAAATTTACTGCCACCTTAAGCGGTGGTAATCCTTGCTGCTCCCAAATTTTTGCTTGCATACAGGCTGCTTCTAATATCCATTCACCAAGTGGAATAATCAAACCACTTTCCTCAGCGATAGGAATAAATAATTCTGGTGATACAAAGCCACGTGTTGGATGACGCCAGCGCACTAAAGCCTCTACCGATTCAATGGTGCCTGTTTTTAAATTAACCTGTGGCTGATAATCTAAATAAAATTCATGGTTTTCTAATGCTTTATGTAACTCCTGCTCTAAAAGAATACGATCTGCAATGCCTTTTGACATATAAGGCTTATAAAACAGCAATCTTTGAGGGATTTGCCTTGCCTCCTGCATAGCTAACTGTGCATGCATTAATAGCTCCTCACCTGTCCATTTTTCCTCGTATAAGGCAATACCTATATTTAAGTTACCATTTAAGGAAAACAACTGCACTTGCACAGGGTCCTTCATTACACTTTTTAAATTTAAGCAAAATTGTAATAGCTCCTCAATACTCTTTACATCATTTACATAAATAACAAACTGTTCCTCACGCAATTTCGTAGCAAAATAATTGGGGGGCACAATTGCTTGAATACGATCCGCTACGAGCTTCATCATTTTATTGGAGTTGCTGATGCCTATAGAAGAGCGAATGGCTGCAAAGCGATCAATTTCAACTGCAATAACCGCCTTTTGCAAACTATTTTCATGTAAATGGTCCTTTAATGTTTTGAGCAATAAATGTTCATTAGGCAATAGTGTAATATCATCATGACATGCCTGAAATCGCAGCTCCTGCTGGGAATGCTCAAGGTCCTTCTTAATTTTTAATAGCTGCTGAAATGGTTTTTCAACAGATGTATAATAAATCGCCATTAAGAAAAAGTAGAACGCTAAAAATTGATAAATCAGTGCTGAGAAGTCCCATATCGCATTGTTATCACGGCTAATCATAAAAAAGATATCACTTACAATAAGAGCAGCAGCAGCACCAATTATCCACATTGAACGCTTTGGTATTTTGTATATATACCTACTAACAATGATGATTGTAATGATTTGAAAAACTACTGAAAAAAGATGAACTATATTATCAATGCGAATCAGCCATTGCGTTTGTAGTAATTGTGTAGCTAGATAGGCAAGAAAAATACTTGCGATCACAAAAAGAAAAGAGCTGCCATACGTCAATGCTCGATATTTTAGCGATAATTGTTTTTTAGGGCATAAAATAATAAATAAAAATCCAAGTGACACATATAAACGCGCTAATATATGTAATGGCTCACCCATAAAATCCCAGGCAGCTAAATGCTGTTGACTAAACACTAAGCTAACTAATTCCAACAAAGCAATGATAAAAAATAAATTCCCTATGTATAAAGTTTGATTTGATAATAAGTGTGAAAACACTAAATAGGATTGTATAGCAATCGCCATTGTAAACACGATAATCAACACTTGGATCACTAATTTTAAATTTTTATAAATATCACCATGAAAAACACCATAAATTTGATTGCTAAAGCTTAGTAATGGTATTACAAGCAATAAGGGCAATACCACATGCCAAACCTCTTTTTTCTCTAGCTGACTAAACCATTTCTCCAATCCGAACCCTCCATACAGTATGCTCAAAATTCACTAGGAAATTTTAACTATCTATATCGAATTAAAATAAGTTGTCTATACCCTTAACTTCTTACAAATCATAACACTTTTATCGGAACTTGTATGCATTTTTACAAAGTATGCTAATATTCATGTTATTTCAATATTAGCATACTTTTGATAATTTATTTCGTTATTCTATAATAAAAAACTGTTTTTGTAGCTTTTTTATTATCCTTGCACGCCTTTTGGTCACAGCGGCGACAGATAAACCTAGTTCCTTTGCTATCTCCTGATGACTATATCCTTTTATATAATAAAGGAGTATGATGCTTCTTTCTACCTGCTGTAACTGGGACAGTATACTCTCTACCATCATAACATTTTTTTGATTATTTCCTTCCTCCAATGCATCATATATATAGTTAAGTGTTTCATAATCAACAGTCGTTATCTTCTCTGTATAACGCTTTTCCTTTGCTAATTCCTTTAAAAGCTCCCCTTTCACTGTTGTATAAATATAAGCAGAAAATTGTCCTTTGGATGGATCAGCTTTTTGCCATGCTTGCCAGACTGCAATGGCGGCAATATGACGATAATTATCAAAATCCTTGTAGATACGGAGCTGTGAAAAAATAGCTGTAATCATTGGTTGCACTGCCTCCAATATTTCATCGAATGGTTGGGTAGGTGATAGCTTTTGCTTGCCTTGAATAGTCATATTCCTCTTCCTATCAACTGTGCACAGTCCAATATTCCTAGGTACTTTTATCTTAGACTGAAACAGTGCTGATAGGCGAATAGCCATTTGTCCCTTTAGCAGCAGCAGTTTTCATAAATTTTTTGTAATATTTATGCATAACAATAGTTTATTTATAAAAAAATAAGCTATTTTCTTTGGTGCTTCATACATATTTTAGTGATGGTTGGACAAATTACTAGTAAGGAGGCGAATATCAATGAATTTTCAAATAAGAAATGCAATTGCAGCGAATGTACATGGTCAATCGGCAGACGAATTTAAAGATATTGTAGAGGATGCGATTAGCCGTGGAGAGGAACATTTATTGCCGGGGCTTGGTGTATTTTTTGAAAAATGGTGGCAGCAATCAAGTACATCTGAACAGGATGCATTCGTTCAAAAATTAGAAAAGGCTTTTGCCAATTAACTTTTTAATGTTAATGCATTCCCTTTCCAATAAATGCATGATAAAGTTTTAGTTATCAGAAAATTTGGAGGGATTGGCATGGCAGTTGCAGTAGAACTTATTGTAAATCAACTTAAACAAGTTTTATTAGAAGAACAAATATCTACAAATGAAACCGTACGACAGTTACATGGAAAAGACGAATCTCATCATGCACTAAGCTTACCTGATGTTGTTGTCTTTCCCCGTTCCACAGCAGATGTTAGCGCGATTTTAAAAATTGCGCATGCGGAACGTGTACCTGTCGTACCTTTTGGTGTTGGCTCAAGTTTAGAGGGCAATGTCATTCCTATTGCACATGGTATTTCCATTGATTTCTCTGATATGAATGCCATTTTGGAAATTCGGCCAGATGACCTTCTTGTAAAGGTACAGCCCGGTGTGACACGCTCACAATTAAACAAAGAATTAAAAAAGCACGGTCTGCAATTCACAGTAGACCCAGGCGCTGATGCAACACTCGGTGGCATGGCAGCAACCAATGCAAGTGGCACAACTGCGGTACGCTACGGTGTAATGCGAGATCAAGTGCGCGATTTAGAGGTGGTGCTAGCAGATGGCTCTGTTATCCATACAGGAAATTTGGCTGCAAAATCCTCTTCTGGCTATCATTTAAATGGTTTATTTGTTGGATCAGAAGGAACACTTGGCTGCTTTACAGAATTAACATTAAAAGTTTACGGCATACCTGAATTTGTGACAGCAGGGCGTGCTATTTTTGACACAGTTGCTGATGCTGTTAGCGCTGTCACTGCATTATTGCAAGCGGGTATTTCAATAGGTCGAGTGGAACTCGTTGATGAGGCATCTATCAAGCAGGTTAATCTGTATAATGAAACAGCCTTTACTGAAAAGCCAACACTATTTTTAGAATTTCACGGAAATGAAGCAGGGATGCAAGAAGATATTGCATTTACAAAGGAAATTTTTGAGGACTTTAACTGCTTATCTGTTGAATTTGAGCACGACAATGCGGCACGCAATAAGCTATGGGAGGCACGTCATTCATTAGCCTATGCCTATATCCACGCATACCCAGGCAAAAAGCTAATGTCAACAGATGTTTGTGTGCCTATTTCAAAGCTAGCAGAAACTATTTTATATGCACGTGAACAGCTCGATCATGTTGGACTTGCAGGTGGTATTGTTGGGCATGTGGGAGATGGTAATTTTCATACACTATTAATGCTCAATCCACTTGACCGAGAAGAACAAGCAAAAGCAGACCACTTTAATGAGCGTATCGTTCAATATGCTTTGCTACGAGGCGGCACCTGTACAGGAGAGCATGGCGTGGGAATTGGTAAAATGAAATATCAATCAACTGAGCATGGAGCAGCACTAGTCGTCATGAAAAGTATAAAGGCAGCATTAGACCCCTATAATATTATGAATCCCGGTAAAATTTTCACATAATCAAAAGCCCCCGCTGATTACCTAAATAATTAGCGGGATGTATTTACCTAAAAGAAAAAAGCAACCCAGCGTCTCCCAGGTTGCTTTACATATGTAGCGATGTAGCCATCCATCTTGACAACAAACATCGCGCGTGGTTTACATCCCTCTGTCTGTGCACCACTATCGCCTATTTGCAGGGACACCCTCTGTTGCCCAAGCAAACTTTATCGAGATTGTATTTTAAGCTAGAATCGAAGCAAGTACAGCCTTTTGTGCATGCAGTCGGTTTTCAGCTTGCTCAAAAATATAAGAATTAGGACCATCAATAACTGATGTTGCCACTTCTTCTTCACGATGTGCTGGTAAGCAATGAAGGAACATATAATCTGATTTAGCATGTGCTACAAGCTCATCATTAATTTGATAGCCTGCAAAGTCTTGTAAACGCTTTGCTGTTTCCTCCTCTTGCCCCATTGATGTCCAAACATCTGCATAAACAACATCTGCATTTAGCACTGCCTCCACAGGATCATGGGTTTCAAGAATTGTACTACCATTTGCTGCAGCAATTGCCTGTGCTTTTGCTATTACTTCCGCGTCACATTCATAACCAACTGGTGTTGCTACCGCTACATGCATGCCGACATGGGCAGCAGCAACGACTAATGAGTGCGCTACATTATTGCCATCGCCTACATAGGCAATTTTAAGCCCTTGTAAATCCCCTTTGTTTTCGGCTATTGTTTCTAAATCAGCTAGTGCCTGACATGGATGATAAATATCTGTTAATCCATTAATAACAGGAATAGCTGCATGCTCAGCAAGCTCCTTCACCATCGCATGGGAATTTGCACGAATCATAATACCATCTAAATAGCCTGATAAAACATGTGCCGTATCATAAATCGACTCGCCACGGCCAATTTGTAAATCACGTGCATGCATAAACATACCTTTTCCACCTAATTGATTCATACCAACTTCAAATGAAATACGCGTACGAGTGGAATGTTTTTCAAAAATCATGCCCAATGTTTTACCCTCTAGTAATTTTGGGCATTTTCCTTCTTTTGTAATTGTTTTTAGCTGTGTTGCTAGCTCAACCAATTGCTGAACCTCTTGACTTGTATAGTCTAGCAAAGTTAGTAAGTCTTTCCCCTTTAAACTAGCTACTAACTTTAACTGTACTTCTTCGAGTAATTTCATCGCCTTCGCTCCTTGCTTTCGTTGCTGTTGAACTTAGTATAACATGCATAAATATAAAATCAACTGAATTTTTATAATATTTTTTTATTTATTTTAAATTGTGACAAAAATTCGTACAACCTACTATTTATGCATATTAACAAAATTGTCGCCATCTATACCGTCACTTTTGAAAGAAATATATAAACTTATGAACGCGCTGCTTAAATACAAAACATCCGATTTTATAGTGAGAAATGAAGAGTCGAGCATTATCAATCACGATATTTATGCTATGTGTAATATTGTTTATAAGCATTTTTAGTACCAATAAGTAAAAAAAGCCTCCTAACATTTAGTTAGAAGGCAAAACGATAGTATTTCTATTTAGTTCTTTTCATTCAATCAGTCAAATGTAATTTTATTGACTGCATTACGGTCTAATTTTTTAATCACTTCTACCATTAGTTTTACTGCATTATCATAATCATCACGGTGTAGGATACCTGCATGTGAATGGATATAGCGAGTCGCAATACCGATTGATAGCGCTGGTACGCCATTTGCTGTTAGATGAATGGAGCCAGCATCCGTGCCACCACCAGCCATTGTTTCAAATTGATATGGAATATTGTTGTCATCTGCCACATCTAATACAAACTCACGTAAGCCGCGGTGTGAAACCATTGATGCATCATAGACAACAATTTGTGGACCTGCGCCCATTTTACTTGTTGATTCTTTCGCTGTCACACCAGGAGTATCTCCAGCTACGCCTACATCTACAGCAAAGCCAATATCAGGTTGAATTTTATGTGTTGCTGTTTTCGCACCACGAAGCCCAACCTCTTCCTGTACAGTTGCTACCGAATAAAGAATATTTGGGTGCTTTTCATTTTGCAATGCTTTCATTACATCAATGGCAATCGCACAGCCAATACGGTTATCCCATGCTTTTGCCAATAAATATTTATCATTTTTCATCACATTAAATTCAAAATATGGCGTTATCATATCGCCAGGACGTACGCCCCACCCAAGCACTTCATCTTTAGAGGCTGCACCAATATCAATAAACATATCTTTAATGTCTACTACTTTGTTACGTACATCTGCTGGTAAAATATGTGGTGGCTTTGAACCAATTACCCCAATAATTTCATCACCTGTACGTGTCGTGATTGTGACGCGTTGAGCAAGCATAACTTGGCTCCACCAGCCGCCCACTGTTTGGAATTTGATAAAGCCTTTATCATCGATTTGTGTCACCATAAAGCCCACTTCATCTAAATGTCCTGCTACAACAATTTTAGGACCGTTTTCATCGCCTACTTTTTTAGCGATGACACTACCTAAGTTATCTGTTTCAACAGTATCAGCATATGGTGCGATATATTTTTTCATTACTTCGCGTGGTGCACGCTCATTGCCTGCAATCCCATTCGCATCTGTTAAATCTTTAAACATTTGTAATGTTGAATCTAGCTGTGTCATCCTTTTGCCTCCCACTTCTTATTTCCTCTTTATTATACTTCGTTTATCGAAATATTCCTAGCTTAATCGTCTGAAAATTGATATATTACTTTATTTAATAGCCTGATTGCTGACGCTTATAATTTTCTTTATTTTTTTCAAGATATGCACTCACAACATCGTCAAATGTAAAATCAAGGTTGTATGCAAGCAATCCATAGTATTGCCATATCGTTGTATATTGATTCTCGGTAGGCTTTTCAATAAACAGTAAAATAGCCTTTTGTGTTTCTAAAAATAACTCGGTTAAATTTCTTTTTTCAGCGCTTATTGGCCATGTTTCAATGGATGTATAGCCCTTTAATAAGCCAAGCGATAAGATAAAATGGATAGAATCCACATATTCTTCTAAAATAACTTCACGCTCTGATGGTCCCTTGGTACTCCAAAATTTAAAGCAACGCGTTTCATTTGCAAGCTCGGCTAGCTCTACTAGTAATGCTAAGCCTTTTTCTTGAAATACATCATGTTGAATATTTTGTGTTTGCTCAATAAAAGCATCAAGCTCTTTTTGCATGTTAAACAATTGTTGTAAATTCATTTTCTTCTCCTAAATTTTAAAAAAATAATTAAATAAAATGAAACTATTTGACCCCTTTAATCGTATAGGAAGGAATAACCTTTCTTCAAGGGGGAAATTTAAAAATGTTGCCGTTACTTATTCGACTTGCTGTAATAGCACTTATTATTTATGTATTTTACAAAGCGATACGTTATATAACCGATCCTAAGCGCAAACTTGATGAGGCATATGAAAAAGGTCAGTATTATTTTTATGACGATGTAAAAAATGTGCGAAAGAATTTCTTTATTTCTTATAAAGGCGCTCTTTTTGAGGGGGAAAAATACCTAGGTACAACAGAAGATGCCTTTGAAGTTGTTTCCATTTTCATCGGTGCTCGTGATGCTGCAACATTGCAAGGTTTTACAAAAAGCGATTTCCAATATTTACAGCAAGAAATTTTAATGAACTATCCAAATGCTAAAATTAATTGGAAACAGCCTATTGAACAGCTTATGCGCAACACATCCTCATGATGAGGATGTGTTTCTTTTATTATGCCCACAATTGTACAATACAGAAGATTTGAATTGCTGCTAACAAAGGAAAGCCAAATGCAAAGCTATTGTGGCGTGTTTTATGGCGAAATAAATACATACCAAGCACACCGCCGACAGCTCCTCCTGCTATTGCAAGTATAAATAACGTGCGCTCTGCAATACGCCATTCCTTATTTTTTGCTCGTGATTTATCCATACCCATTAAAATAAGTAGCACAATTGATACAATGCTTATATAAGCTAATAATGCTTGCCCCATACCTGACTCCTTTACCCAAAACATATACTACTAATCTAACATAAAAAAGGCTGACGGAAAAATCCATCAGCCTTTTTAACACCTATTGCTTTGGGTGTAAAAATTACTTAGCGACTGCTTTTTTAGCAGCGTCTGCTAATTGAGAGAATGCTGCAGCATCTGTTACAGCAAGGTCAGCTAGCATTTTACGGTTCACTTCAATACCTGCAACTTTTAAACCGTGCATTAAACGGCTGTAAGAAAGACCGTTCATACGAGCAGCTGCATTGATACGAGTGATCCATAATTTACGGAAATCACGTTTTTTCTGACGACGGTCACGGTATGCATATTGACCTGATTTCATCACTGCTTGGTTAGCAACTTTATATAATGTATGTTTAGAACCAAAGTAACCTTTAGCTAATTTTAAAACTTTTTTACGACGTTTGCGCGTCACTGTTCCGCCTTTTACGCGTGGCATATGAATTACCTCCTGCTTTTCATTTAAAAATGAATGTTAGTTGTTAGTTATTTTGTAGTCAATTATTTCATGTAAACAAGTAAAGATTTGATGCGCTTGAAGTCACCAGATGAAACGATGTTTGCTTTACGTAGGTGACGTTTTTGTTTCGTAGATTTGTTTGCGAATAAGTGGCTTCCATAAGCACGGTCGTATTTTAATTTACCTGAGCCTGTTTTTTTGAAACGTTTCGCAGCTCCACGGTGAGTTTTCATTTTTGGCATGTCGAATTCCTCCTAAACTGTTCGTCTAATATTATTTCTCGTTCTTTGGTTGAAGAACTAAGAACATGCTTCGGCCTTCCATCTTCGGTTTTTGTTCTACCGTTGATACTTCAGCACAAGCTTCAGCAAAGCGATCTAACACACGTTGACCAATTTCTTTATGTGTAATCGCACGACCTTTGAAACGTAGGCTACATTTTACTTTATCGCCCTTTTCAAGGAATTTAATCGCATTACGTAACTTCGTTTGGAAATCATGCTCATCGATTGTTGGGCTCAAACGAACCTCTTTCATTACGATGACCTTTTGATTTTTACGAATTTCACGGTCTTTCTTTTGCTGTTCAAACTTAAATTTACCATAGTCCATGATACGAGCGACTGGCGGCTTGGCTTGAGGGGCCACAAGGACAAGATCCAAGTTTACACGAGCGGCGATTTCTAGCGCTTCATTACGTGTCTTTACACCAAGTTGGTCACCATTGTGATCGATTAATCGAAGTTCACGTGCGCGAATGCCTTCGTTTACATACATGTCTTTGCTAATAGTAATCCACCTCCAAGTAGTTGTCGCGAATACATGGTTTGGGCAAAGCCTTGCCCGGTTGAACGGTACATCCTCTTGTCATGTCCATAAAAAAAGGACGGACATTTTTGAAGATGTCCGCCCGCTATATGTGCATGCGCAAGTCTACGCAAAACAATTCAACGTGTCATACCTGTTCACAGCCTTTAAAGCGTTGTATCAGGTGAGAAGCGGGCAGCCTCTACTTCAACCACAAACTTTGTATTCATTAACCTTATCTATATTAGCATGTATAAAATAAGCTGTCAAATATTTATTTTGCTTATTATCATTACCTTAGCCCAAACATTGGTTATTTATACAGAAAACCTCACTTCAAGCATTGAAATGAGATTTTCGTGCTAGGTATTATTTTGTGCTTTCTGCTTTAATAGTTGCCAAAAATTCCTCGAAGCTTACTGTTTCAGAATCTTTTGAGCCATAGCGACGAACGTTGACACCGTTTGCCTCTACTTCTTTATCACCGATAACAAGCATATACGGGATTTTCTTCATTTGCGCTTCACGGATTTTATAGCCAAGCTTTTCTTCACGGTCATCCATTTCTACACGTAAGCCTGCTGCTGTTAATTGTTCTTCGATTTGTTTTGCATAGTCGAAGTGTGCTTCATTGGATACTGGAATGACTTCTACTTGCACAGGTGCTAGCCATGTTGGGAATGCACCTTTATATTCTTCGATTAAGAAGGCTACAAAGCGCTCCATTGTTGATACAACACCACGGTGAATAACAACTGGACGATGTGGCTTGCCATCTTCACCAACATAAGTGAGGTCAAAGCGTTCAGGTAATAAGAAATCAAGTTGAACTGTTGATAGTGTTTCTTCTTTACCAATAGCTGTTTTCACTTGAACATCTAATTTTGGACCGTAGAATGCTGCTTCACCTTCTGCTTCGAAGTAATCTAAGCCAAGCTCATCCATTGCTTCTTTTAACATACCTTGCGCCTTTTCCCACATCGCATCATCATCAAAGTATTTTTCAGTATCTGCTGGGTCACGGTAAGATAGACGGAATGAATAATCATTTAAGTCGAAATCTTTATAAACCTCTAAAATTAACTGTACTACTTTTTGGAATTCTTCTTTAATTTGGTCAGGACGAACAAAGATATGTGCATCATTTAATGTCATCCCACGTACACGTTGTAAGCCTGAAACCGCCCCTGACATTTCGTAACGATGCATTGTACCAAGCTCTGCAATACGTAATGGTAGGTTACGATAAGAATGCATACCATTTTTGTAAACCATCATATGGTGCGGACAGTTCATTGGGCGCATAATTAATGTTTCATTATCCATCTCCATTGGTGGGAAAATAGAATCTTGGTAATGATCCCAGTGACCAGAAGTTTGATAAAGCTCTTTAGAACCTAATACTGGTGTATAAACGTGCTTATAGCCAAGCGATAATTCCTTATCTACAATATAACGCTCAATTACTCGACGTATTGTTGCACCATTTGGTAGCCATAATGGTAAACCTTGACCTACCTTTTGAGAAGTTGTGAATAAGTCTAGTTCTTTCCCAATTTTACGGTGATCACGCTCTTTTGCTTCTTCCAGCATTTGTAGGTGATGCTTTAACTCATCTTTTTTGAAGAATGCTGTACCATAAATACGTTGTAGCATTTTGTTATCAGAGTTTCCTCTCCAATAAGCACCCGCTAAAGATAACAGCTTGAATTCACGAAGCTTACCAGTGGATGGTACATGAATACCACGGCAAAGATCGAAAAACTCTCCTTGATAATAAATAGATACTTGCTCATCCTCTGGGATCGCTTCAAGTAGTTCTAATTTATATTCATCGCCAATTTTCTCATAAATGGCTTGTGCTTCAGCACGGCTTACATTTTTGCGTTCAATTTCAAGGTTTTCTGCAATGATTTTCTTCATTTCTTTTTCAATAGCTGGCAGGTCTTCAGCAGTGATTGGTGTTGGTGAGTCAATATCGTAGTAAAAACCACCATCAATAACTGGGCCAATTCCAAGCTTTGCGTCTGGGAATAGACGTTTAACCGCCTGTGCTGTTAAATGCGCTGTTGAGTGACGTAAAATCTCAAGTGCTTCCTCATCATCCTGTGTAATAATTGAAATTGTTGCATCCTCTTCAATCGGTGTTTTTAAATCGACTAAGACACCATTAATTTTACCTGCATAAGCTTTTTTACGTAGGCCAGGGCTGATGGATAATGCTACGTCATCAGTGGATGTGCCTTTTGCAAATTCCTTTACAGCGCCATCTGGAAAAGTTAATTTAATATTCTCTGACATGTTTTTGCACTCCTTTGTTTTTTGTAACATACATAATGCTTGATGAAAGCCATGATAAGTTTAAATAGCTGCTTATTTGAGCGACTCTATACTCTTTATGAGCAGTTTATTTTATCCTAGAAAAATAAAAAAGCTCCGTCCCTCACGAAAGGGACGAAGCGTATGCTCGTGGTTCCACCCTTCTTCCTTCCGACTATAGTTAGTCAGACGAAGCTCTAGGCTAGCTAACGGGCTAGGGACCGGCGAAAGATTATCCCTTTCGCTGCTCAGTAGGTAGTAAATTTAGTGCTCACACTAGGAAGCTTTCAGCCGATGACTTCCCTCTCTTATAAGCTGATACACAAAATTCATGTCCTCATCAACGCATGTTGCTATTAAGTATATGAGTCAGTATACGCTCGATTGGCGAAAAATGCAACTTATAGTCGACGATTTTTACCACGCATTTCAATGGGCACAGTTAAAGCTTTAATGCGCTCCATAATTCGCCCTGCCTTTACAACCTCAATATCTCCTTTTTGTGACTGTGCTAAATGATGCTCTAATTCCTCATAATTAAAATTAGAAGTAATAAATGTTGGCAATTGCTCCGCCATACGATAATGGAAAATGGTTCCTAAAACCTCATCGCGCGTCCAAGCCGTCATTGTTTCCGCACCAAGATCGTCCAACATTAAAACAGGTGCTTTTTTTACATAATCAATTTTCTCATTTAATGTATTATCACCGATAGCATTTTTCATTTCACGTAAAAATTCTGGGACGAAAACTACAACAGAGCGAATTTTAATAGACGCTAATTCATTCGCAAGCGCACCTAACACAAAGGATTTCCCTACACCAAATTTACCATATAAGTAAAAACCCTTTGACGGTAAGTGACCTGTTTCTTTCGTTATTTTTACAAATTGAGCTGCTTGCTGGGCAATCGCCACACGTGATTCATCATCAATACTTAAATCTTGAATCGTTGCTTGTAATACATCTTTTGGCATATGCATACTTGCAATCATGTTTGCCACATCTCGACGCTCTTCTTCTCTTATCTTTTGCTCACAGCGCACATAATCCATTTCAATGGAATTCCGTACCACCCTTAATGTAGGGAGGAAGCCCTTTAAATAATTTGTACAATGCTCTGTATTGTCACAGCCACAGCATTCCGTTGATTGACTAATATATTCATGTAGCTTTGGTAAGTTCCGTTCAATATTGTCATAGCTTAGCTCCTGTGCATGCTGTGCTAAAAATTCCTGCACATGCGGATGCTCTAAAATTTCACGTCGCATGGCTTCATAGCGTTCTTGAAACGACGGTACTTGAATTGCTCGTTTTAATGGTCCATTAATGGGTTCGATTGTGACTCACCTTCTTTATTATTCGCTTTTTCCTAGCATTTCTAATATTTTTTGACGCTCTTTTTCAAAATCTATCGTGCTAGCAGTAGCTTCCTCTTGTTTGTCATTCCGTTTATAAAACCATTCAGGCACTTTTTCTTCACGCTGTTGCCTTGCACGTCCCTTTGACTGTGAATTCGTTTTATTTGTCGTTTGTGGCTTGTTTTTCCATGCCATATATTTATCATGCTCTTGACGTGCAAGCTCCATTGCCTCTTTCGCTGTTTGCACATTTTTCCGTACCCAATGATCGGCAATAGTTTCCACATATTTTTTAGGAAGCTTCATATCAGTTGTAAGCATCACATACTCCAGCAGTGCATTCACTACCCCAATTGGCATACCATGCTGCACAATTAAGCTCTCAGCTAGCTGTACAGAGGTTTGTAGAGGCTCTTTGCCATTATTAATATCACGTAACACTTGCACAGGTGCAGTTGTTTCTAAATAATACTGTAGCTCCTGCTCCTTTGTTTTTTGTCCCGACTCTTCTGCTGGAGCAGGCGCTGTTACTTTTGCTAATTTTGGTGGCTCCTTTGAAACCGTTAGTTTATAAAAATCTGCCGCAGCTTTGCGTAAGCGTTCCTGTGAAATGCCTAAATCATCATCTAAGGCAAGTATCACTACCTTTTGCATATCAAGAGCTGATAAATGATATAAAAATGCCAGCTTTGCAATGGCTTCTCGAATTTCCATTGTCAGCAAGCTAGCAGGCACTAATTGCTCTGATAAACCAGCCTGCAGCAAGTCAAAATCAAATTGCTCCAAATAAAAAGGATATACCTTTTGCTGTTTATCCTCACGGCTTGTATCAACTTGTAAGTCCAATGGCATATTGGCATGAATAGGCTTATAAACATCCATAAACGCACGAGATACATCCTTCAATTCCTTGTCTTTTACTGGTACTATAAAGCGTTGACGTAAATTTCGATATGCCTGCTCCCCAATTTTACTAAATAAAAACATCGATAGCAGGGGGTCTTTCATAAATCGATCCGCATCAAGTGGACGCTGTAACTCATATAAAAAGCTTCGTTCACTCGCATTTTCTTTTTTCCATGTGCGTAATAAGCCAATAGCCTCCAATGCAATACGAGCCTCAAACACTTTACCAATCGGCAGCCCCAGCACATTCATTAAATAATAATGTGTCATTTGCTGCTTTGGTTTTTGCTCTGCCTCTGCCCATAATGTTAAATAAAGACTAATTGGCTCTGAACCCGTTAATGGCTGATAAAATAATGTCACTAATTGACGCTCTTGTGTAGAAAATGCATGAGGAAGACGAATGTCGAAAGGATCGCCAGGCTGCAATTCCTTATATAAATGCATCAACGTCATTCACCCTCTCTGTTTTCTATGATTGCTGGTCCGTTTGACGTTGAATAATGTCCTTTATTTCCTCGATAAAGACATTAATATCTTTAAACTGACGGTAAACGGATGCAAAGCGCACATAGGCTACCTCATCTATTTTAGCTAAGCGATCCATCACCATTTCACCGACATCCTCTGAGCGTACTTCTGAGTTTCCAATACGACGAAGGTCTTTTTCAATGGATAATACAAGCTCCTCCAATACATCAAGTGCAACTGGACGCTTTTCACAAGCACGAATAAGCCCACGCAGCACCTTTTCACGGCTAAATTCCTCTCGTGAACCTTCTTTTTTCACCACAACTAATGGTGTTTCTTCAATTTTTTCAAACGTTGTAAAACGAAAGCCACATGACTCACATTCACGACGTCTTCGAATTTCTTTATTATCATCTACTGGCCTCGAATCCACTACACGCGTTCCGTTAAATTGGCAAGATGGACATCTCATAGCATTACTCTCCTGATTGACAACAATTTAATATTTCTATTATAACAAATTTCCTGCATATAAGAAAAGTGCATTAGTATTTGGCAATAGATAACCAATTTAAATCTTGTCCCATCAAAAAAACACATTGAAACCGTTTAGATTTCAATGTGTTTTACATATGCTTAGGCGCTCACTGTTTCTAATGCATTTGCTACTTTTTTCACAAGGTCTACGACGCGTGCAGAGTAGCCCCATTCATTATCATACCATGCAAGTACCTTTACTTTACGGTTGCCTAATACCATTGTTGACAGACCATCGACTGTTGATGAGTAAGTAGTTGTATTGTAGTCTGCAGATACTAATGGTTCAATAGAGAAATTTAAAATTCCTTTCATTGGTCCTTCTGTTGCTGCTTTCACAAACGCTGCATTAACAGCATCGACTGTAACATCTGTCTTTAAATCTACAACAAGGTCTACTAAAGATACATTGGCAGTTGGAACACGTAGTGCCATCCCATGAATTTTTCCTTCTAACTCAGGTAATACCAATTTTAATGCTTTTGCAGCACCTGTTGATGTTGGGATAATAGATTGTGCACACCCACGTGCACGACGTAAATCTTTATGTGGATTATCTAAGTTCTTTTGATCGTTTGTATATGCATGAACAGTTGTCATTAATCCATTATCAATGCCAAATGTGTCGTTTAATACTTTCGCTACTGGTGCTAAGCAGTTTGTTGTACATGAAGCATTTGAAATAACATCATGTTTCGCAATATCAAGCTTGTCATCATTAACACCTAATACAACTGTTACATCTTCATTTTTACCTGGTGCTGTTAAAATCACCTTTTTTGCGCCTGCTTCTAAGTGCATAGCTGCTTTATCACGTTCATTAAATTTACCAGTAGCCTCAATGACAATATCCACACCCATCGTAGTCCAAGGCAATTTTAAAGGGTCACGTTCACTAATAATTTGTACACGTTTACCATTTACAACTATAGCATCGCCTGCTGGTTCAACCGTACCTGCAAATGTTCCGTGATTTGTGTCATACTTAATCAAATGTGCTAACGTTTCAGCTGAGTAGCTTGCGTTAATCGCAACGATATTTAAGTCTTGCTGTACGATCGCTTGGCGGAAAACCATACGCCCGATACGTCCGAAACCATTAATAGCAATTGATACTGTCATTTATAAATCCTCCTGTGGATACATATTCATAATAATTATATACTTTATAGTGAATAGTATAACACAATTTTAAAAAAGATGAACAATTAATATGCATAATCTTAAAGTTCTTATTTTCTGAAAAATTATATTTCCCCAAAAAAAATACGCAGCAAGCTTATGCTTACTACGCATTTGATCACTAGATAACATCCCAATGAGTAAGGATTTTTTTTAGCTGCTCCTCTGTATGCTCAATAGTGTCATTATTATAAATAACTGCATGTGCGCCCTTTTCTTTCACTGACATGGGTAGCTGAGAATGTATACGTGCTAAGGCATCCTCTTTCGATAATTGATTGCGCTCCATCAAACGCTGAAGCTGAACTTCCTCACTTACGGATACAACAATAATCTTATCCACAAAATGCTGAAGCTTGCTTTCAAATAATAGTGGAATATCCATTACAACATGCTGATAGCCTGCTGCTACATAAGCATCACGCTGGCGCAGCATTTCCTTCCTAATAGCTGGATGCATAATATCATTTAATACTTTGCGCTTCGTAGGCTCATGAAAAATAATATCTCCTAGCTTTGTTCGATTTAGGCTGCCATCCTCTTGTAAAATAGCCTGTCCAAAGCTTTCAACAATCAATGCCAATGTAGCTGTTCCTGGCTCTACTACATCTCGTGCTACACTATCTGCATCAACAATTGGTAAGCCTAGTGCCGTCATCATTTTTGCTACTGTGCTTTTTCCACTCGCAATACTTCCTGTCAGTCCAATAATCATTGCTAAATCCCCTTTAATGTTGACAATTTGGGCAAAAGACAGATGTACGTCCACCAATTGTCATTTGACTTGTTGCCGTTTCACATACTGGGCATACCTTTTTCCCATACATTTGTAGTCGATTTTGCATGCTCCCAGCTTCTCCATTAATGTTTCGATAATCAGAAATCGTTGAGCCTCCCGCTTCAATGCTTTGACGTAGGACAGCTACGATTGTTTTAAACAATGCACGTTTACGCTTTTCACTAATGCGGTTTACTTTGCGTGCTGGGTGAATTTTCTCTATGAACAATGCCTCAGTAGCATAAATATTGCCACAGCCTGAAATGACTTGCCCATCCATAATCACTTCTTTTACTGCCTTATTTTCATACTTTGGTAATTTACATTTTGCGATAAAATAGTCACAAGCTTGTTCATCAAATGGCTCTGGTGCCATTTTTGTTAACGGTGCATGGTCCTCAATTTTGGTCAAAAAGCGAAGTTCACCAAAGCGGCGAATATCTGAATAAATTAAATAACCGCCATCCGCCATGGCAAATGTTGCATGAATATGCTTTTGAAATTTTGCCTCATTAATGTCCTCAGGTGAATTTACGACAAACCATGCACCTGTCATCCCTAAATGGCTGACAAGTACATATGGAGCATCTTCCTTCAGTAAATGAAAGAAAATATACTTTGCACGTCGTTCAATTTTTGTAATCGTCATTTTGGACAACGTTTGCTCAAAAGCATCAGGCTCTGCTTGTTTAACAATGCATTGCTTGCCCTCACTAAAAGAGAAATGCACCCTGTCAGATAGCTGAACCTGTTGAATAGTACGTCCTTCAACCTTTGGCTTCAATGCCTGGACGACACCTTCTACCTCTGGTAATTCAGGCATTTGAATCCCCCCTTATTTTGCTTCATACCATGTTGAGCCAGAGTTAAAATCTACTTTAAGCGGTACAGCAAGCTCAATAGCATTTTCCATTACCTCTGGTACAATTTTTTCTAGTAATGCAATCTCTTCCTTAGGTGCTTCAAAGATCAACTCATCATGCACTTGTAAAAGAAGTTTTGCTTGCATCTTTTCTTTTTTCAAGCGAGCATCCATATCAATCATTGCCTTTTTAATAATATCAGCGGCACTTCCTTGAATTGGTGTATTCATAGCTGTACGCTCTGCAAAGCTTCTAATATTAAAATTTGAACTTGTAATATCAGGCAAATAACGACGTCGATTTAAAATGGTTGTCACATAGCCATCAAATTTTGCCTTTTGCACAATATCATCCATATACTGTTTTACACCTGGGAAACTGGCGAAATATTTCTCAATAAATGTTGCAGCCTCTTTACGTGTAATATCTAAGTTTTGCGATAGCCCATAATCGCTAATACCATAAACAATCCCAAAATTTACAGCCTTTGCAGCTCGGCGCATATTGCTATCCACCTCGTCCGCTGCTACATGGAAAACATCCATCGCTGTACGTGTATGAATATCCATGCCCTCACGGAAAGCTTCCACTAAAGTTTGGTCCTCTGACATATGGGCAAGTACACGTAGCTCAATTTGTGAATAATCCGCCGCAAATAATAGCCAGCCTTCCTTCGATGGCACAAAGGCTTGACGGATTTTACGCCCCTCCTCTAAACGGATCGGGATATTTTGCAAATTCGGGTCTGTCGAGCTTAAACGCCCCGTTGCTGTTAATGCTTGCTGGAAGCGTGTATGCACCTTGCTATCCTCTGGATGAATTTCCTTTAATAAACCTTCGATATATGTGGATTGCAATTTACCAAGCTGACGGTATAACAAAATATGCTCAATAATTGCATGCTCTGGCTTTAATTTTTCTAGGACATCCGCTGCTGTGGAATAGCCTGTTTTGGTCTTTTTAATCACAGGTAAGCCTAGCTTATCAAATAAAATAACCCCTAATTGCTTTGGTGAATTAATATTAAAGGTTTCTCCTGCCGCCGCATAAATATCCTGCTCAATAACTGACAGCTTATCGCTTAACTCCTGCCCCATTTTTTCCAATGTTACACGGTTTACCATAATACCTTCGCTTTCCATCTCGCCTAAAATAGCAGCAAGCGGCAGCTCTAAATTTTTATAAAGCTCAAACTGTTCCTTTTCCTGCAGTAACTGTTCTAGCTTCGGCTGTAATGACCATACAGCAAATGCCTTACGACTCGCATGCTGTGCCAATGTATTCTCATCAGGAATGGCACGCTTTGCGCCTTTGCCATAGATCGCCTCGTTTGCTTGCACATCGCGATAACCAAGCTCCTTCGCTAAAGTCGCTACATCATCTCCACTTAGCGCTGGATTATTAATATAAGAAGCAAGCAATAAATCAAACGCAACGCCTGCTAACCGTATACCCGCTCGCTGTAATGCAGCTTGAGCAGCCTTTGAATCTGAAAGATACTTTGTTTTGGTTGCATCCTCTAGCCAAAGGCGTAATGTATCTGATTTGACAGCAGCTTCAAAAGCTATATAGTATGTTTGTGTACCATCTGATAAAGCAATTCCTAGCTGCTGACAAGTATGATAATGTTCATTTTCAAGCTCCACATGTACAGCCATCACATCCTGTAAATGCTCTGGCTGCACCTCTTGAATAATGTGGTAATCAAATGGCGCTTGTTCCTCCTCTTGCACCGTAAAATCACTTTTTTCTAATAAGGATTTAAAGCCAAGTTCCTGCCATACACCGATTAATTCCTCTTCCTTAGGTCCATCATACGCAAGATCAGCAAGTGAAATCCCAATTGGCGCATCCGTATAAATTGTTGCAAGCTTTTTACTCATCAATGCCTGCTCCTCATTTGCTACAAGCTTCTCCTTCATTTTTGAAGCCTTTAACGTATCCATTGCTGCATAAAGCGCCTCAACCGAGCCATGCTCCTTCAGCAATTTCACAGCCGTTTTCTCCCCAACGCCCGGCACACCCGGGATATTATCTGAGGAATCACCCATTAAGCCCTTCATATCAATAATTTGCAAAGGCGTTAAACCATATTTTTCCTCAATAAAGGCTGGCGTATTTTTCTCGATTTCTGTAATCCCTTTTTTCGTAATATAAACCGTTACCTGCTCTGTCGCAAGCTGTGTTAAATCACGGTCACCCGAAACAATAACGACATCCATCTCCTGTGATGCAGCCTCTTTCGCAAGCGTTCCGATAATATCATCCGCTTCATATAACTCCTGCTCATATTGCTTAATACCATACGCATCAATGAGCTTTCGTAAATAAGGAAATTGCTCTGATAATTCTGGTGGTGTCTTTTGACGTCCTCCTTTATATTCTGTAAAGGTTTCATGGCGGAATGTTGTTTTCCCAGCATCAAAAGCCACTAATATTTTTGTTGGCTTCTCCTCTTCTAATAATTTTTGGAGCATTGTTGTAAAGCCGTATACAGCATTCGTATGAACACCACTATCATTTGTTAATAATGGCAACGCAAAAAACGCGCGATACGCTAAACTATTACCGTCCAATAATAGCAATTTTTCCTTGGTCATCATTTTATCCTCCTGCGCTGTCTTCTACTTCTACTTTATCATAACAGGACATTTTAAGTAAAAAAACTAATGGGTGGCTTCTCTATCAGCTCTATCCATCAGTCCCTCTATTCTATCCATCTATTTGAGGAATCTATCCGTCACTTTAAGCTTTCTATCCATAGGAAAAGCCAACCGCACAGAGCGATTGGCTTTTCCTATGAATTAAGATGCAGAATAAAAAACTTCTTCATAAATAACCGTTACAAGGAAGGCATTCATAAAGGCAAATACTAAAAATAACGGCATTCCGCCTAATTGTGGCTGTGTTAGCTCTTGACTAAATACCATCACGATTCCAATTTGGGCTAAAAAGAAAATAAAGCCAATGCCAACCTGCCAAATGGGACGCTTAACCTTACGTTTCTCATACCAAAATATTTTTTTAAATATATTTCGTACATCATTTGCAATGATCATGCTTACAAAAAAGATTATAACAAAAAACAGCGGTATATGATAAACACTTTTGGTCACCCATGCAAAATCAGAGAGGCGGAAGAAAAGTGTTAATAACGATGCAATACTACAAGCAATTCCTAAATTTTGAAGCCACACACTAATTTGCAATTTCACAGCTATTACCCCCAACTGTTCATATTAAACATTATTATTCTATCAAATTATCGCAAGTTGGGGAATATAAAATTATAAATTCCTATTATTTCTAAAATATAACAAATGAAAATCACCCCTCTAAATAAGAGAGGTGACTTATACTTGCTATTATTTAATATAGCCAGACAGTATATTTGCATAAGGCGAAGTAGCTGGCAAAATAATGACTGTGTCTTCTCCGACCGTTTTCTTATATGATTCTAATGTACGGTATAAAGAATAAAACTCAGGGTCTTGTGAGAAGGATTGATTGTAAATTTTGGCTGCCTCTGCTTCTCCTTCTGCTTGAATAATTGCCGCTTCCTTATTAGCTGTTGCTAGCATTTCTTGCACCTGCTGATCTGTCTGTGCTTCGATACGGCGTTTTTGAGCATCTCCTTCTGAAAGATATAATTGGGCAGTTGATTCACGCTCTGAAATCATACGTGTAAAGACAGATTGTTCATTTTCTGTTGGTAAATCTGTGCGACGAATGCGTACATCCACTACCTCTACCCCATATTGATCATTTGCTAATAATTCATTCACTCGCTTTGTAACACGATCATTTAAACTACCGCGTGAGGAATTTTCATCATTAATAATTTCATCATATCTTAGCTGTCCAAGCTCTGTTCGAATCACTGAATAAATAAATTCCTCCATGCGCGACTCTGCTTTGCTCAATGTGCCTGCATTGGAGATTAATGCTTTAGGGTCAGTAATACGCCAAACAGCATAGTTATCAATAATAATACGCTTTTTATCCTTTGTATTAATTTCTTCCTCTGAAATATTATAGGTCATTTGATTTTTGGGTAGTCGTGTAACACTTTGAATAAAGGGAATTTTCATTTTCAAACCAGGATCACGTTCAAATTTCACAACTTCCCCAAATTGGCGCACAACCGCATACTCTGATTCCTTCACAATATAAACATTGGTAAAGATAATAATGGCAGCTACAAAAACAAGTGTCAGTGTAATAGCAAGAGATAAATATTTTTTAGCATTTAATGGTCCTTTTTTTGACATTTTTACAACATTATCATCTGTACCATTAGCTGTTGGAGCAGTCTTTTTCGGTTTGCCTGATAAAAAACGAAGGAATTTATTCGCATCCTTATTTTTTTTACTCATCCTTACTGCTCCCTTCTTTTTTCTCTGTTTGTGCTTGCTGTGGTTGCAATGGCTGTAGCGGTAAATATTTCATTGTACTGCCATCATCATTCATAATATAAATCTGTGCCTTTGGTAAAACATTTTCAAGCGTTTCTAAAATTAGACGTTCTCGTGTAACTTGCTGATTACCTTTATATTGCTCATACATTTTATTAAAAACTGCGACATCACCTTGCGCTTGCTCAATGCGGGCTGTTTTTGCTCCTTGTGCCTTAGAAATAATGGCATCCTTTTCACCCTCAGCTTCGCTGATGCGCTGGTTTTTATATTTTTGTGCCTCATTTGTTTTCGTATTTTTTGTTTCACGTGCATCTGTTACCGCCGTAAATGCAGCACGTACTTCTTTATTTGGTAGTTCAACATCCTGCAGCTTTACACCTAAAACACCAATGCCAATATCGTATTTTTCGATCAATGACACAAGTAAATCACGTGTATTTGCTTCAATTTCCGCTTTACCATCCGTCAATGCAGCATCAATTGTGGAGCTACCAATAATAGAGCGAATCGCGCTGGATGTAGCACTATGTAAAATTTCTTCAGGATTTTGTGCGTTAAATAAAAATTTACGAGGGTCTGTAATTTTCCATTGGACAACAAGGTCTGTTAAGACAATATACTCATCCCCTGTAATCATCTTCGTTTCCGCATCATAGGTTTCCAATTCACCTGATTTTGTTTGTTTATAGCCGAACTGTAAGCTAAATGTTTCTTTGGACAAAATTTCAACGGATTGAACTGGCCAAGGTAATTTAAAATGTAGACCTGAGGTTGTGACCATATCATCTGCACGGCCAAATGTCACGACAACAGCTTGTTCTGATTCATCCACTGTGTACCACGATGTAAATACAGTAATAAGCGCGATAATTCCAAAAATTCCAAGTCCAACAATCATTAGTGCCTTCTTCACACTCATATTTGTTCCCCCCTTTTGCTTGTTACTATTGTTTACGGAACGTATAATAAAAAGTTTCAAAATATTTTCATATAATTAATTATGCCCCAGCGTAATGGCCGTTGACGCTTTGCTTTCACGCAAAAAAGATTTGTCGCTTCGCACTCGATATAAAAAGAATTTGCTGAACCAAAATAAAAAATCCTGCTACCTTTTACGGTAACAGGATATTAATAACAAGCTGCTCAAATGCCGGGAAAATAGTTGTGGATAGCACAATGCTTATTAATGCAGCCACAATCATCGCCAAGCTTGCAAATGTACCTTCTAGCTCTCCAAACTCAAATGCTTTCGATGTACCTGCACCATGTGCACCCATCCCAAGCATTAAGCCTCTAGAGGAAGATCTATGGAAGTGACATATTTTTATCACGATAGGGGCTAAGAGGCTTCCTAAAATACCTGTTGTCATAACAAAGACAGCTGTAAGCGTAGGAGAACCACCAATCATATTGGAAATATCCATGGCAATTGGTGTTGTGACTGAACGTGGTACTAAGCTATGCACTAACTCATCATTTAAGCCTACCACCAAAGCCATTATAAAGGATGACACAATAGCGACTACCGAACCAACCGCAATACTGATAAAAATTTCTACTGCATGCTTTTTTAATAGCTGAATATTTTTATAGATGGGCACTGCAAATGCCACCGTCGCAGGACCTAATAAATTCGTTAGCATATGGGCTCCCGCATTATAGGAGCTATAGGATATACCTGCTAATAGTAAAATAATAATAATCAGCAATGGTGTGATCAGCATAGGTGTTAACCATTCTTTTTTATATTTTCGATAAAATTGCTTACAAATATAAAAAAGCACAATTGTTCCTACTAAGCTAACCGTAGCGATTAATAGCTTCATATTGCTTTACCCTTCTTTCGTTGCTCTAGCCATTGTGCAGTAAAGCCTGTTATCAACATCACAATAATCGCACTGACAACGATAACAAGTATAACCTTTATGCCTTGGACACCGAATAATGCATGGTAGTCCATAATACCAATAGCAGATGGAATAAAGAATAACAAAAGCTCACTTAATAATACTGCCGCTCCTAGCTCAATCCATTCAAGTTTAATAATATGAAACTGTAAAAGTAAAAATAATAAAATAAGCCCTACGATGCTCCCTGGAATCGGCAAGTGAAGTAGGCGTGCAATACTATTGCCAATCAACAATAGCACATAAAGATAGCCAATTTGCACGATACTTTTGACGATTTTCATGGTTAATCCTTCTCTCCATTTTTCTCTGCTTCAACAGTCAGAAAAAAACTAATTTAGATGAAAAGAAGTATAATTTACTGACCGTAAAAGCAAGAATTCATTTAAGATAACTGTTATGCTACTATATTTTACACCTATTTATCCACTCTGTAAAATAGAAAAAAAGAATCCAATGCCAAAACAAAGCACTAGATTCTTTCTACATAGCAGTTATCAAAAATTTTTATGGCGATTCATATAGGGGGTTTCTACTAATTAAGTATAATGCCCAAATATGAATGTAATATTTTATAAATGTAAAGGATTTGTTAATTTTTCTTTGGAATCATCACAATCATTTTTGTGCCTACTCCTACTTCACTTTCCACTTGAATACGACCATGATGGGCTTCTACAAGGTGTTTGACAATTGCTAGCCCTAAACCTGTGCCACCAGAATTGCGGCTGCGCGCCCGATCCACACGATAAAATCGCTCAAAAACGCGAGGAATTTCATGCTTTTCAATTCCAATTCCTTGATCCTCTATTTCAATAATGCCATAGGTTTCATTTTCCTTTAACCGAATCGAAACGGTTGTGTTTTCAAGGGAATAGGTAATCGCATTTGTAATTAAATTTGTGACAATTTGAATAATCCGATTGGCATCACCCATAACTTGTACATCGCGCTCTATATCTACATGAAAGCTCATATTTTTCTCATCCAATCGTGGCGCTGTAAGCTCTGCACCACGAATCAATACATCCTGCAAGCCCATTGGCATAATATTAACCGTAAAACCATGCTGCTCAATTTTCGACAACTCTAACAAGTCTTGAATAAGTATTTGTAGACGATTACTTTCTTTATAAATAATTTCTAAAAAGGAAATTAGCATTTTTTCATCTTTATAGGCTCCATCCAGCAACGTTTCTGAAAAGCCTTTAATGGATGTAATCGGTGTGCGTAATTCATGGGATACATTAGCGACAAAGTCCTTGCGAATTTGCTCTAAACGTACTAGCTCCGTAATATCATGCATAACAATAACAACGCCTAGCCATCGCCCATGATCTCCAATAACAGGCGCTCCGTATACCTCTTTATGATAAAGCTCCTGCTGCACTTCCATTTTAATTTGTTGGCGGTAAGGCATCTCTGTTAAAAATACATGATCAATAAATTGCTCAAGTGATTGCGGTAAGCCAATTGTGCGAAATACTTTGCCCTGTACATCATCAAGCTGCATCCCAAAGCGATCTAAAAAGACCCGATTCACGATCGATATATTGCCTTCACGACCAATCATCATAAGAGAGCTACCCATATTTTCAATTAAGGTTTTCAGCCGCTCCTCCTCTACTTCACGTATAGTTGTAATATCTTGTAAATTACGTGCCAAAATATTAATGGAATGGCTAAGTGGTATCATGCGTTCGTGTTCATTTTCATGGGCACGCGCACGATAATTGCCTTTTGCCAGCTCAAGTGCCGTTTCTGTTACATTATCAATAGGTGCTGTAAAATCACGAATCATATAGCGACTAATAATCGCTATTAAAATAAGCGTTATTGCAAAAAGAAGAGCTAGAATCATGTAAAGGCGTGTGCGTGCAGAGGTTAATAAAGATTCCTTATACTCTATATTTTGTACGGTATACAATGCCTCTTGATCTTCCTTTGATAGCTCAATTTCACGTTCATCAATAACTTGACGCATGGATGCTTCGATTTGCGAGCGTTCCTGCTCATTGTATTGCTTCATATAAACAGGAAAAAGCTGACCTATCACAATCATTAGGACAGCTAATATCGTTCCAATTAAAAGCATGAATGTCAAGAATAAGCGGTTGCTCATTGATTTCATGTTGTTTTAGGCTCCTCAAATTTATAGCCAAGACCTCGAATCGTTTTAATAAACATAGGCTTACGGCTATTTTCCTCAATTTTATCGCGAAGGTGACTAATATGCACATCCACAATGCGAGTATCGCCTGCAAAATCATATTTCCAGACAGCACTTAATAGCTGATCACGCGTTAATACACGATTTTTATTTTCAAGTAAATAAATAAGTAGTTCGAATTCCTTTGGTGTAAACTCCAGTGCTTCATCTTGTAAAAAGACTTCAAAGCGTTCTGGGAATACGCGCAATTGACCAAACTCGTACATTTTTTCTTGTGGCTCGTCCTTATCCTCCGTCACAATATTTTGTGTAAAACGTCTTAACACTGCCTTTACACGTGCTAATACTTCGCGAGGACTGAAGGGCTTTGTCATATAATCATCAGCGCCTAGTTCCAGCCCTAATACTTTATCAAATTCATCATCTTTCGCTGTTAACATAATAATCGGTGTATTCATGCGTTGCTGCCGAATTTGTTTGCAAACTTCCATACCATCCAACTTAGGTAGCATCAAATCAAGCAAAATTAAATGAGGCTGTATATCGATAGCTTTATCTAATCCTTCTTGACCATCTACAGCCGTTTCGACGATATAGCCCGCTTGCTCTAAATTATATTTCAATAATGTTGCAATAGAAAGTTCATCTTCTATAACTAAAATTGTTTTTGTCATAACTAATTAATGCCTCCGTAGGTGATTTGAAACCCCCATTTCAAATCCCAAGACGTCTATATTGCAAGTGGTGGTGTTACCAATAGCATACCTTCAATCACAAGCTGTTTTTGCTCATTATAAGAGTGTACAGATATAGTAATTGTATTGTTTATCTTATCAACTGCTGTTACTTCTAAAAGCGTATCAAAAAATTCATAGTGATAGAGAGGTCCTAAATATTTTAAATGTTGCTCAATAATTCGCACACCTGGTCCAGGAATATGCTTTGACACAGCTGATGTAATAATACCATTTAACATGATTGTTGGCACAATGGGCTTTTGAAAAGGTGTTGTGGCAGCATAATCATGTTGAATATAAAGCGGATTACTATCATTTGTAAGCCCTAAATACAGCAATAAATCTCGATCTTCAATTTTTTCCGTAATATGAATTTTTTCGCCAACTGTAATTTCGTCAATCGTGAAACCAAGCTTACTATTTTTTTGAAGCAAAGATACGCCAACCCCTTTTCCATCATACTACATTCATAGTATCAATTTTATGCCAAAAGTACAATAAAACATTCATATACAGCAAGCTCTTGCTTTGCTGATGTTTGTTCTATCCGTCACTTTGAACATCCTATCAGTTTTTTATAAAAAAAACGAGCAGGAATCACTCCCGCTCGTTGCTTACTTATACTAAAATCTTCATCACATTGCGTACTGCATCTGCTGATTGATCTAACGCTGCTTTTTCTTTGTCTGTTAATTCCAGCTCAAAGATTTTTTCAATGCCATTTGCGCCAAGTAATGTTGGTACGCCTAAGTATAAATCGTGATAGCCATATTCGCCTTCTAAATAAGCAATAGATGGAAGAATACGCTTCTGGTCTTTTAAAATTGCCTCTGCCATTTCAATCAATGCCGCAGCTGGCGCATAGTATGCTGAGCCATTGCCAAGTAAGTTGACAATTTCAGCGCCACCATTGCGTGTACGATCTACAATTTCTTCTAATCGTTCAGTCGCAATTAATGTTTCTAATGGAATACCACCTGCAAATGAATAGCGTGTTAATGGAACCATTGTATCACCGTGACCACCTAAGACAAAGGCAGTGATATCTTTTACAGAAACATTCAATTCCTCTGCCACAAATGCACAGAAGCGAGCTGTATCCAGAACACCTGATTGACCGATGACACGGTTTTTCGGGAAGCCTGTTTCTTTGTACACTGTGTAAGTCATGGCATCAACTGGATTTGTTAACACAAGAATTGTAGCATTTGGCGAATATTCAGCAATTTCTTTTGAAACAGCTTTCATCACACCTTGATTGATTTGAACAAGGTCATCACGACTCATCCCTGGCTTACGTGCAACACCAGCAGTAATAATTACTACATCAGAATCAGCAGTATCTGCATAATTCGAAGTGCCTTTTACGTAAGAATCATAGCCTTGTATTGGTGCTGCTTCCCACATATCCAATGCCTTGCCCTTTGTTGGGTTTTCTGCTTGCGGGATATCCACAAGTACAACGTCACCAAGTTCTTTCTGAGCTGCTAAAAATGCTGCAGTAGCGCCTGTAAAGCCACTACCGATTACTGAGATTTTTTTACGTTTCAGAGACATTTCAATACGCTCCTTTAAATTAGGTTATATATTTTAAAAGAGGGAGGAGAAATACATCTCACTCCCTCTATTAAACAAGTTTCTCGTAAATATTTTTACTTTTATCCTAATTATATCGGCATCATCAAGCATTAGCTTTTGTGATGAATTCTATATTCATATAGAAAATTATAGGTTTTTAATTAACTCATTTGCGAATTCTGAACATTTTACTTCTGTTGCGCCGTCCATTAAACGTGCGAAGTCGTAAGTTACAACTTTAGAAGAAATTGTTTTTTCTACAGAGTTAGTTACTAAATCTGCAGCTTCTTGCCAGCCTAAGTGTTCAAGCATTAATACGCCAGAAAGTAATACAGAAGATGGGTTTACTTTATCTTGACCAGCGTATTTTGGAGCTGTACCGTGAGTAGCTTCAAAGATTGCATGTCCAGTTACATAGTTAATGTTTGCACCTGGAGCGATACCGATACCACCAACTTGTGCAGCTAATGCATCAGAAATATAGTCACCATTTAAGTTCATTGTAGCTACTACATCGAACTCAGTTGGACGAGTTAAGATTTGTTGTAAGAAGATATCAGCGATAGAATCTTTTACTAAGATTTTACCAGCTGCTAAAGCATCAGCTTGTGCTTTGTTTGCTGCTTCTTCACCTTGTTCAGCTTTAATTGCATCATATTGGTTCCAAGTGAATGTTTGATCAGCAAATTCTTTTTCAGCTAATTCATAACCCCAGTTTTTGAAACCACCTTCAGTGAATTTCATGATGTTACCTTTGTGTACTAAAGTAACAGATGGTTTGTTATGTTTAATAGCATACTCGATAGCAGCACGTACTAAACGCTCTGTACCTTCTTGAGATACTGGCTTAATACCTAAACCAGAAGTTTCTGGGAAGCGGATTTTGTTAACACCAAGTTCAGTTTGTAAGAAGTTTAATAATTTCTTTTGCTCATCTGAACCAGCTTTGTATTCGATACCTGCGTAGATGTCTTCTGTGTTTTCGCGGAAGATAACCATATCAACGTCTTCTGGACGTTTAACTGGAGAAGGCACACCATCAAAGTGACGTACTGGACGTAAACATACATATAAGTCAAGTTCTTGACGTAATGCTACGTTTAGAGAGCGGATACCACCACCGATTGGTGTAGTAAGAGGACCTTTGATTGCAATTAGGTATTCATTAATTTTGTCTAAAGTTTCTTGTGGTAACCATTCACCAGTTTGGTTAAATGCTTTTTCACCAGCTAAAACTTCTAACCATTCAATTTTCTTTTCACCGTTATAAGCTTTGTCTACTGCTGCGTCGATTACGCGTGATGCTGCAGCCCAAATATCTGGACCAATTCCGTCACCTTCGATGAAAGGAATTACTGGATTGTTTGGTACATTAAGTACGCCGTTTTCAACTACAATTTTGTTTGACATTCTGTTGCCTCCTAAATTCATAATCATAGGACTGTGTTAGCACTAACACAGTCCTAAATATTCTAGCATATTTTCCAAATTAGCGCTCGCTGATTGGAATATATTTTTGCATACCTGGTCCAACATACTCTGCACGTGGACGGATTAGGCGATTATTCGCATATTGCTCAAGGATATGAGCTACCCAGCCAGAAGTACGTGATACTGCGAAAATTGGTGTGAATAGGTCATGATCGATACCTAAAGAATCATACACTGACGCAGAGAAGAAATCTACGTTTGCAGGTAATTTCTTTTGTTCTACAATCATGTCATGGATTTTAACTGACATTTCATAAAGCTCTGGTTTACCAGTTAATTTTGTAAGTTTTTCAGACATTACACGTAAATGTGGTGCACGTGGGTCGCCTTTACGGTACACACGGTGACCGAAGCCCATGATTTTTTCTTTGTTATCTAATTTATTTTGAATATAAGATTCAACATTATCAAGTGAGCCAATTTCAGTTAGCATTTTCATTACTTGCTCATTTGCACCACCATGAAGTGGTCCTTTTAATGCACCGATTGCAGCTGTAACACCTGAATAAACATCTGATAATGTAGCTACACATACACGTGCTGTAAATGTAGATGCATTTAATTCATGGTCAGCATGTAATACTAGTGCTTTGTCAAATGCTTCTACTTCAATAGCTTCTGGCTCTTCACCTTTTAGCATGTATAAGAAGTTTGCAGCATATCCTAGTTCAGGTTTTGGTGCAACTGGCTCTAAACCTTTACGAACACGTGAAAACGCAGTTACTACTGTAGCAATTTTTGCTTGAAGACGAATTGCTTTACGGTAGTTTGCTTCTGGATCCATCACATCCGCCTCTTCATCGAATACACCAAGTAAAGATACTGCAGTACGTAACGCAGCCATTGGATGTACAGTTGATAGTGGGTATGTTTTGAATTGATCAATAATCGCTTGTGGAATAGACATATTGTCTGCTAATTGTTGCTTTAACTCAGCAAGCTCGTCTTCTTTTGGTAAACGAGTATGCCATAGTAAATAAACTACCTCTTCAAATGAAGCATTTTCTGCTAAATCATCAATGTTGTAACCAACATATGTAAGTGTATCATCGATAATTGAACTAATTTTAGATTCCGCTGCTATGATACCTTCTAAACCTTTAGTTGCTGACATAAATTATCGCTCCCTCATTCTTAATTTTTTGATGTAAATGCGTTATTTATATGGCATTTACGTTTTCTGCTCATATGAACCATTAAGTAAATCGCTTACATTGCTATTATAATCATTTTTGACAGCTTTGTGAATGGGAATTCAACAAATTAAGAAAAAGACGTACGAACGACTAAATATGCGCTTTAAAGAAGTTGTTTTGTATATTTTGACATTAATGTATCAATGATTGTGGGGTGAATTTGTAAAAATGAGGAATTTGAAGTATTTTTCATATGAAATAACTACAAGTATTTTGCTTTTTATTTTTTATTTAATCATACTTTGGTTCGTATTACCTGTTTCTCTCGCTATTTTTTTGTCATTTTCGACGTATCCTATTATAAATTTCTTACATAGATACTGTCGGATTGCTTATTGGATAGCAGCTATTATTGTTGAAATATTAATATTAACTTGTATTTTTCTACTTGTGCTTATATCAATCAATAGCGTTATTCTAATTTTTCCAGAAATCCGTGATACACTGCAAAACTTTCCACTTTTCAGCGAATATGAATCGATGTTTATACAGGTTTTAAAGGAAAAATCATTATCCATTTTTGATTCTATCATTATATACACAGCAGACCTTTTCCAATTATTAATGAAGCATGTCATTGAAGTATTTATTTTTTTAGTAGCCTATTATTTTGCTTTATTGGAAACGCGTAAATCTCGGTACTGGTTTTTTCAATATGTGCCAAAAAAATATCGGCATGAATGGCAATCACATTTTGCAAAAATTATGAAGCTTTTTCATTACTTTTTGTTTGTAGAATTTCAATTGTTTACAATTACCCTATTTATTTTATGCGCAGGATTTATGATTCTTCAATTTGAACAAGCCATTATTAAAGCGTTTATTGTGGCATTTGCAGATGTGCTACCGTTTTTTGGTATCGGTGTTTTTCTTGTACCGATGAGTATTTATTTTTATTTCAGTGGCAATACCTTTTTATGTGTAGCCATCTTACTATTATATTTATTTGTCCAATTAACAAGGCAGCTTGCTGATTCCATGCTGTGGTCAAATACGCTACAATTACGTACATTCCATACATTTTTTATCAGCGCTGCCTCTATTTTATTATTTGGCTTTTATGGAATTTTGCTTAGCCCCATCTTTTTATTTTTAGCGGTCAAGCTTAAGGAAAATGCTATCTTTGAACGATAATAAATTGTCCTTTTTTCATTTTTTTACGCATCCAATAATAGGCAATCGGCTGGAACATTTTTCGTGAAAAAGGCATAAGTAACAGTAAACCAACAATATCCGTTAAAAATCCTGGTAATGCTAAAAGCAACCCACCACTAAATGTTAAAAATGTATCAACTAAGGCAGCTCCAGGAGCCTCACCATGTGCCATTGCCTGTTTAACATTTTGCATAGAATGCATGCCTTTATTTTTCATCACATAAATACCAAGAGCACTCGTCGCAATAATGAGCAACAATGTACTTAAAACACCAATATTTTTCCCAACAATTATTAATAACGCCAATTCGGCTAATGCATAGACAACGAAACCAAGAAAAAATTTACGCATATTTTTCCCCTCTCTACTTAAGAAGCTATACTTTATATACGTAATTATAGCCCATTTAGTTTCATTTAAATAAAGAAGGTTGTCCAAATATAGTATAGAAGAAGCTGTTTTTAGACAGCTTCTTTGCTATACATTACAGAACGCTAGCGTGTCCTTTATAAATAACACCTGTTTCTGCATCCATTGTAATTTCTTGACCGTGGCGTATTAATGTTGTCGCTTCTTTTACACCAACAATTACTGGAATGCCAAGACTTAAGCCAACAACTGCCGCGTGGCTTGTTAGTCCACCTTCTTCTGTAATTAAACCAACGCAATTTTCTAATGCTGGCATCATATCACGATCTGAACCAATTGTGACAAGGATACAGCCATCTGTATCATAAGCAAGTGCCTCAGCAGCATTTTTTGCAATGACTGTTTTACCAACTACAGATGCTTTGCCAATTCCTTGACCACGAGCTAGTAAATCACCAATAATATGAACTTTCATTAAGTTTGTTGTGCCCGCTTCTCCTACTGGTACACCTGCTGTAATGACAACAGCATCTCCATGTGTAACATAACCGTATTTCAAGCTTTCATCTACAGCTAACTCTAAAATTTCATCTGTTGTTGTCACACGCTGACAAACAATTGGGTAGACACCCCATACTAACGTTAATGTATTTGCTGTATGGGCAGAGCCTGTCACAGCAACAATTGGTACACCTGGGCGATATTTAGCAATCATTCTTGCTGTATTACCACTTTCTGTTGGTGCTAATACCGCTTTTACACCTAAATTAATGGATGTATACGCTACTGCTTGAGAAATCGCTTCTGTCATATTAGCCTCTTTTTCACGGCTACGTGCAGAAACAATGGATTTATATTCTAATGAGTCTTCTGTGCGCTGTGCAATTTTATTCATTGTTTGTACAGATTCCACTGGATATAAACCTGCAGCCGTTTCCCCTGACAGCATAATTGCGTCTGTTCCGTCAATAATAGCATTCGCTACATCACTAGCCTCTGCACGTGTTGGACGAGGGTTACGCTGCATTGAATCTAACATTTGTGTTGCTGTAATAACAGGTTTGCCGACTTGATTACATTTTAAAATTAATTTCTTTTGTACAAGCGGTACTTCCTCTGCTGGAATTTCCACACCAAGGTCACCACGTGCAACCATTAATCCATCAGACACAAGAATAATTTCATCGATATTATCGACACCTTCTTGGTTTTCGATTTTTGGGATAATTTGAATATGGCTACCACCGTTTTGTTCAAGCAATTCGCGAATTTCTAGCACATCTTTTGCTCGGCGAACAAAGGAAGCAGCGATAAAATCAACACCTTGTTCAATACCAAATAAAATATCTTGTGCATCCTTTTCTGTAATACCTGGCAGTTGTACAGAAACACCTGGCACATTGACACCTTTTTTATTTTTTAAGACGCCAGCATTTTCAACAATCGTATGAATTAAACCTTTTTCCATATCTTTTGCTAAAACACGTAATTGAATAAGACCATCATCTAGTAAAATAATTGCGTTTTGCTCAACATCTTCAATTAAACGATCATACGTAACAGAGAAGCTTGTTTCTGTACCTTCTACTTCTGTCATTGAAATATCAATTACTTGTCCTGCTGTTAAGTGAAGCTCGTCATTTTTCATATTATGCGTACGAATTTCAGGACCTTTTGTATCAAGTAAAATACCAACTGATTTGTTTAGTTTTTGTGCGACTTCACGTATTAACTGAATACGTCCTGCATGTTCTTCATGAGAGCCGTGTGAAAAATTCAAACGGGCAACATTCATACCTGCTTCAATTAGTTTTTCTAATGTTTCTGGTGACTCACTTGCAGGTCCAATTGTACATACGATTTTTGTTTTTCTCATTATTTGCCCACTCCGTTTTATAACAAATTATATTGATAGTTCTTTCATTAATGTGTAAAGGCTAACATCTGCCTCATGATTCTTTTCAAAAGCTTCAGGCATATTATAATCAATCACTTGATGATTGCGAATACCTACAGCTCTGCCAGCCTTGCCTTCCATAAGCAGCTCTACAGCATGTGCGCCAAATTGACTTGCTAACACACGGTCGCGCGCTGTTGGTGAACCACCACGCTGAATATGACCTAAGACAGATACACGTGTTTCTTTTCCTGTTTGCTCCTTTAATAGCTTTGCCAGCTCATTTCCAGACATAACACCTTCTGCCACAATAATAATGCTGTGCTTCTTCCCTCGTGCTGCACCACGATCTAAGCGTGCCACAATCTCATCTAAATTATAATCTTCTTCTGGGATAAGCACCGTTTCAGCACCAGCTGCAAGACCTGCCCATAGTGCAATATCTCCTGCATCACGTCCCATAACCTCAACAATAAAAGAATTTTCATGGGATGTAGCTGTATCTCGGATTTTATCAATGGATTCTACAACGGTGTTAAGTGCCGTATCAAAGCCTATTGTATATTCAGTGCCTGGTACATCATTGTCAATTGTTCCTGGTACACCTACAACAGGGAACCCTTTTTTCACTAAATCCATTGCACCACGATATGACCCATCGCCACCAATTACAACAAGTCCTTCAATGCCTGCTGCCTGCAAATTTTCAATAGCCTTTTGCTGAATTGCATCCTCTTTAAATTCAGGACACCTTGCCGAATTTAAATAAGTGCCACCACGCTGAATAATGCCACCTACTGAGCCTAAATTAAGTTCTTCCATAGAGCCTTTTACTAAGCCCTCATAACCATGCTTAATGCCGACAACATCGATTCCATGGAATGCTGCCTTACGAACAACTGCTCGAATAGCTGCGTTCATTCCCGGTGCATCTCCACCACTCGTTAATACAGCAATTTTTTTCATCATCGGACCTCCTGCATTTACTATTATTATTCACATTAACATGAAAAAACAAACTATGTAAGGGTTCTGTGGGCATAAAAACATAACTTTTACATAAAAAATGAAAAGAATGCGCTTTCACACACTCTTTCCATTCAAAAACATCCTAAATTTAACATTTCTTCAAGAAGTCTGACGTCGATTTTGCGCGATTATCTTCTTTAATTTTAAAAGCTTTTAGAGGCTAGGATACAAATTTTAACCCTTTCCGAGCAAATTTATACGCTTCTTACACCTCTGTATATTGCCCAATTTTCTTAAATTTTTCATAGCGATCTTCAATTAATTGTTCATCGCTTAGTGAATTTAATACTTGAAGTGTGTCACTTATGCACTCTTTAATAGAAAGTGCCTGCTTTGCCACATTGCGATGTGCTCCACCAATAATTTCAGGAATAATGCCATCAATAATACCAAGTTCCTTTAAATCCGGTGCTGTAATACGCATTGCCTCAGCCGCCTGCTTCGCAAGACTACCGTCACGCCATAAAATTGAAGCAGCACCTTCTGGCGAAATAACCGAATAGGTTGAGTTCTCTAACATAAAGATACGATTAGCTACACCTAATGCTAGCGCACCACCACTACCGCCTTCACCAATAACGATGCTAATAACTGGCACTTTTAAGCCCGCCATTTCAACAAGGTTTCTAGCAATAGCTTCACTTTGTCCTCGTTCTTCCGCAGCTTTACCGGGATACGCACCTTTTGTATCAATAAAACAAATAATTGGGCGTTTAAATTTTTCTGCCTGTTTCATTAAACGTAATGCTTTACGATAGCCCTCTGGATGTGGCATTCCAAAATTGCGGCGTATATTTTCCTTTGTAGATTTTCCGCGCTGATGTCCAATAACAGTTACTGGCTGTCCCTCAAACATGGCAATTCCACCTAAAATGGCAGCGTCGTCACCAAAGGTACGGTCACCATGCAACTCAATAAAGTTTTCACACATTGCTTCAATATATTGTAATGTTGTAGGTCTTTCAGGATGTCGTGCAACCTGCACACGATCCCACGGCTTCATATTCGTATAGATAGACTGCTCTAATTGCGTTAAACGTGTTTCAAGCTTTTCAATTTCACCTGTCATATCTACATCTGCTTCAGCAGCAATTGTTTTTAATTCATCAATTTTTTCTCGTAATTGTACGACTGGTTCTTCAAACGCTAAATTTTTAGGCATGTTGTACGCCGCCTTTCGTATGCATTTTTACAAGTAATGACACTTGCTGACGTAAATCCTGACGATGGAAAATTGCGTCAAGCTGTCCGTGCTCTAATAAAAATTCTGCCGTTTGGAAATCGCTCGGCAATTTTTCTCTAACTGTTTCTTCGATAACACGACGTCCTGCAAAGCCAATTAATGCTTGTGGCTCTGCAATATTAATATCACCAACAGATGCAAAGCTTGCTGAAACCCCACCGGTTGTTGGATGCGTTAAAATCGAAATAAATAATAAGCCCTGATCACTATGACGCTTTAATGCCACACTTGTTTTTGCCATTTGCATTAAGGATAATACACCCTCTTGCATACGTGCGCCACCACTAGCCGTAAAGATAATAAATGGCACACCTAGTGCTGTTGCTTTTTCAACTGCTCGTGTAATTTTCTCACCAACTACTGAACCCATTGAACCCATACGGAAATGAGAATCCATAATGGCTACAACAACTTCCTCTCCATCTAATGTACCTACACCTGTTAAAACAGCCTCATTTAAGCCTGTTTTTTCTTGGTCTGCCGCAATTTTCTCCACATATGCTGGGAAATTAAGTGGATTAGTTGTTTGTAAATGGTCATCCATGGACACAAAAGAGCCTTCATCTAAGAAGTAGTCTACACGCTCTTGTGCTGTCATTTTGAAATGATGATTGCATTTTGTACATACTTTATGATTTTTTTCGAGTTCTTTTGTTAATTGAATATGACGACATTCAGGACATTTGGTCATTAATCCCTCTGGAAATCCCTTTTCCTGTCCATCCTCTTTCTTTTTTCGATTGCCACTAAATAAACTGCGTATTGCCATGTTTGACTCCCCCTTCGTTGTCTAAGTGCTTGTGACAGTATTCATCCACTGCTCATAAGCTTTTAATGCTTCTTTTTCGTAACCAAGCTGCATCGATTTCAACATCGTTTGGATCATTAATTTTTCGTCTTCTGTTGAGCTTCGATTTAAGCGGTCGCCATCATAAGCTGCTAGTTGAAACCAGATTTTCAATGAAAGACGATTGCCTGTCGTAATTAATAACTCTCGCAAAATATCTCGACAATTCACCGCACCCTCTATTTCCAGCTTCACAAAAAAACCATCCCACACGGGCAGTGTGCGAAGATTCTCTGTACAACTTATTACGCGAATTGCTTCCTTTTCATGAATTTGTCGCGTTAATTCGACATCTCTTTTTGATTTTTCATCTTCTAAGATAAACATCGACAATATTTCTACAAGCTGATGTTTATGAGTAGAGGCAAGAAAAGTACCACCGCCGTGTCTTGTTTCAATAAGCCCTAGTAATTCTAAGCTGCGCAGTGCCTCTCTAACAGAAGACCGCCCAACGCCTAGACGCTCTGATAAAACTCGCTCGGAGGGCAGCTTTTCACCTGCTTGAATTTTTTCCATTTTAATGAGTTGACGTAATTGTTGGACGATTTCTAAAAACACTTTCTTTTGTTCGGTTTTTTTATCCATACGACTAACTCCCCTTATCAAAAAGTGGCCAGACCACTTTTAACATTGACTCTAGCTTACAAAAGAACTATCCAAAAGTAAAGAAAAAACTGCATAAAATTTCATGCAGTTTCTAAATTCTTGTTTAAATTCCTCACTTTTTCATCGCTTGTGCATGTTTTACTTTGATCTGTGGTTTGCCAAAGCGTCGCTCCAAAATTCCTTCAATAAAAAGTATATCATCCTCTCGCAATATATCTTGAACAAGCTGAAATACTTGTGGAAATAATGTAATAGACACAGCCCCATATTCGTCCTGAAGCTGCACAAAAGCCATTTGCTCGCCCTTTTTTGTTCGAATTTTTTTTACTTCTTCAATCAAGCCAAGCATTTTCACATAAGTACCATCTCGTGTATGCTTAAGCTCTCGACATGTGCAATTAAGATCAGACCAGTATAGCCTTTCTTCTGTGACTGGATGTGCAGAAATATAAAAGCCTAAACTCTCCTTCTCATGCATCAATTTTTCCTTTTGTGACATGGCTGCTGCCTCCACATATTTTGGCGTGCCAAAGCTGAAGGTGGTCGCTGTTGCTAGGTCAATATCTTCAGTCGGTCTTAGTAGCTCAGCATGTTTCAATGCAGCATCCACTGTCATCATAAGAACAGCACGATCCTTTTCTAAATAATCAAGTGCACCTGCGAAAATTAACGACTCCATCACTTTTGGCTTAAAATGCTGTGCACTTAAGGCAACAGCCAAATCAAATAAATTATTGAATGTTTCTGGATTTGTTTGTCGTAATGTCTTGACTTTATCTATAAACGTATGAGGAACACCCTTAATGCCTGATAAGCTATAGCGAATCCCTTGATTTTCTACTGTAAAATATTTTGTACTATTTTTTAACGAAGGTGGATAAAACGGAATTCCCTTGTCTTTTGCCTCTTGCACAAGCTGTAAAATTTTATCGATGTTCCCTGTTGCATTTGATAGCAATGCTGCATAAAAGCTATGCGGGAAATGTGCCTTTAAATAAGCCATTTGATAGGAAATCACACTATAGGCTACTGCATGGCTTTTAGGAAAACCATAGTCAGCAAAACGCACAATCAATTCATATACTTCTTCTGCCACAGATTGTTCATAGCCTTGTTGTAATGCTCCATTTACAAAGACAGCACGCTGCTCCTCTAAAATTTGGCGATTTTTTTTACTAACCGCTCGACGCAGTAAATCAGCCTGTCCCATTGTAAAGCCTGCTAGCACAGAGGCGATTTGGATAATTTGCTCCTGATAAACAATTACGCCAAAGGTTTCTTGTAAAATAGGCGCTAACACAGGATGGGGCATAGCAATATGCTCTTTGCCCGCTTTTCTTCTTGCATAGACAGGAATAAATTCCATTGGACCCGGACGATATAGTGCATTGACAGCCGCAATATCTAAAAAATGCGTTGGACGAATATCCCGTAAAGCTTGCTTCATTCCTTCTGATTCTAATTGGAAAATACCGAGTGTATCGCCTCTTTGTAACAGCTGGAATGTTTCTGCATCATGCAGAGGAATTTGTTCAAATTCAATCCACGGGCCTCCTGCTTTATAAATAGACCAACGCATCTGCTCTAAAATGGTGAGATTACGCAAGCCTAAAAAATCCATCTTAACAAGACCACATGCTTCGATATCTCCCATTGGCCATTGTGTACAATAGATATCATCATGCCCCTCTTCAATTGGTACTGTTTGTACTAATGGTGATGGAGCAAGCACAACACCCGCTGCATGTGTGGATGAATTTCTTGGTAATCCCTCTAACTTTAAAGCTATTTCAAACCAATGCTGATGCTTGTCATCTGCTGCAAGCCAGCCCTGTAAATCATGCGATTCTGCGAGCGCTCTTTGCAAGGTCATTCCCGGCTTATTCGGAATCATTTTAGAAATTTTCTCTAATGTTTCCGCATCAAAGCCAAAAACTCTTGCTACATCCCTAGCCACAGCCTTAGCAGATAATGTACCAAACGTAATAATTTGTGCCACATTTGCTTTGCCATATTTTTGCGCAACATACTGGATAACTTTCTGCCTTTTACTATCGACAAAATCAATATCAATATCAGGTAGAGTAATACGCTCTGGATTTAAAAACCGCTCAAATAATAAGCCATAAGCAAGTGGGTCTACTTGCGTAATAAATAAACTATAGGCAACAAGTGAGCCTGCTGACGAGCCACGACCGGGTCCCGTTAAAATACGATGGTCTTTGGCAAAGCGCATAAAATCAGCCACAACTAAAAAATAATCTGCAAAGCCCATCGTGCAAATAATATCCAGCTCATATTGCAGGCGCTCCTGATAATTAGCTGGTATTTCTTGTTGTTTAAAGCGCTCCTCCAATCCTTTAAACGCCTCTTTTACAAGCAAGCTTTCAGCCGTTTCGCCTACTGGCACTGGAAACTTAGGCATTTGCACAGGCATGTCAGGAATCACTGCTTTACAGCTTGCAAGCATGGCTGCACTAGATGCTAACCACTCTGGGCGATCAGAAAACCAGCTTTGCCATTCATCTGCTGTTGGCACAAAATATCCTTGTAAGCTAGCTGTTCGTAGTGTTGTGCCAAGCTTTTCTCCTGTATCAATTGCCCTTGCAACCTCATAGGCAATATGGTCTTCTGGTCGTAAAAAATAACAGCTTTGAGTAGCAACAAGCTGGATCGCATTGTTTTGACACCATGCTACAAATGCCTCCTCATTCGCTGTTTTTATCCCTCCTGGTCTTGCAATGCCCATATAAAAATAATGTTGAAATAACTGGGCGACAGCATCAACCATTGGATACCAGTTCTCACTCTCTATTAAATCATCCGTTGATAGCATTGCTATACAGCCCGCTGCATAGCCTTCAAGCCATTTCCAAGGTAATATCTCGTCCTCCCTAATGGAAATAGCACTGCTAATTTTCAACAGATTTTGATAGCCCTCCTGTGACTGCGCATACAGTACAAGTGGTATGATTTCTTCCTGCCACTGCACCTTTACTGAAAGCCCTATAACCGCATGAATATGAGCCTGCTGCATCGCTTTGCAAAAAGGCAAAAGCCCGTACAATTTCGTATTAACGATTGCACAGGCCTGTGTCTTTTGCTCTTGTAAAAAAGGAATCAATTGCTCAAGTCGAATTGTACTTTTCAATAAATCCGCGCTCGTATGCATTTTTGTATATACATGTGTCAAATGAATCCCTTCCTTTTCTTTATGAATGGTACGCTTTACAAATCTCTTGTAATCTAGCGATAACGCGATCTGCTTCCTCCCATGAATAAGCTGTAGCACCAGATGCAAGCGGATGCCCACCACCATTAAATTCCTTTGCTAATGTATTAATGACTGGTCCCTTTGAACGTAAACGCACACGGATTTGCTCTCCCTCCTCAATGAACACAACCCATGCACATATTCCCTTCACACTGCCAAGACAGCCGACTAATAGCGAGGCTTCTGACGGTACAACATCATGTGCTGCCAGCAATTCCTTTGTTAGCTTGATATGTGCGGCTCCATGCTTATCCATTTGAAAATTTTGATAAATATAACCTTGTAAATTTAGTAGTTTTTGCTCCATTTCATACATACCATCAAAAATTTGATTGCGATCAAAATCATATGTAATCAGCTCTGAAGCCACTTTAAATGTTTTCGCTGTCGTGCTTGGGAATTGGAATCTTCCTGTGTCGCCAACAATACCAGCAAATAATAGGCGTGCGGCAGCCGCTGAAAGTTGCCAGTTAGCCACTTCCTTCCCTTCCTCATAAAGCTCATAAATCATTTCACTGCAAGAGCTAGCTGTTGTATCTACCCATAAAAGGTCACCATAAGCATCATCATTTGGGTGATGGTCAATTTTGATAACCATTTTCCCCTGTGTATAACGCTGGTCATCTACACGCTCTGTATTGGCAGTGTCTGTTACAATGACTAAAGCATTGTTATAAATATCATCTGTGATTTGGTCAGGCTGTGCCATAAATGTTAAAGAGGCATCATGCTCTCCTACAGCAAACACCTTTTTATGAGGATAGTTTGCTAAAATTAACGCTTTTAGTCCTTGCTGGGAGCCGTAAGCATCAGGGTCTGGACGTACATGCCGATGAATAATAATAGTGTCGTATGCAGCAATTGTGTCGATGATTTGTCTTTTCACAATAAATTCCTCCAAAATGATAGTAAGAACCGTTAGCATTTTTCGATAATAATCGTTACAATAATGTCTAGTTATGCTAGGAGGTTTACTATGCTCAATTTAATATTTGTATTTGCGATTATTATATCTTTCGTCTTTTATTTCTATTTTAAAACAAAACAGTTTCGTTCTCCATTGCCTATTGCTAAAAAATGGTACAAAAGTAAGGCGAATATCGGCTTTGGGTCCTTTATTTTGTTTTTCGCTTTAAACCAAGCCTACTTATTCCCAGGGCTTTATACATTTATTATTGTAACAATTCTTGTTGTATTAGGCATCTTTGTGATTGTAGAAAATACGAAAAAAGCACGTCATTATGGCCAATTTGTGGAAGAAGAGTTTCGTATCAATCAATAAGAAAATAAGCCATTCCCATATATTTTTATCATGGAAAAGGGGTATCTCAAATGACGTTGAGATACCCCTTTCTACTATTTAACGTTCTAATAGCTGGAACATCATCATTGCCTTTCCAACAAGCATTTGTTGGTTGTACACTTCGAAATCCATTTTCACAAACTTACGACTCATATCCAAAATTCGAGGCTTCACCGTTAGCGTGCTTTCCATTTGCACTGGCTTAATAAAATAAATCGTCATATTCTCTGCCACCGCATCCCCACGCTTACGGCGTTTTAATGCAAATGAGCCTACCTCTGCTAACAAGGTTGTAAAGGCTCCATAAGAAATCGCCCCGTATTGATTGGTCATTTGAGGTGTGACTTTAAACTCTACAATTAACTCTTCGTCACCAAGCACCTTGATTTCATTTTTCACTAAATCATCAATTGTTTCACCATGCTGAGGTTGCCTTTGTGCTAATTGCAGTGCCTTTAATACATCTTGGCGACTAATCACACCTTGCAAAATATTATCATCATCAACGATTGGCAACAAATCGATGCCTTCCCAAATCATGCGATGTCCTGCAGAAGCTACACTCATTTTCATAGAGCCTGCAATCGGATTTTTGGTCATAACCTTTTCAATCAGTTCATTTTCCTCACGTCCAATAACATCTTTAACAGTAACCATCCCAACAAGCTTATTTTGCTGTGTGACAACAGGAAATGCACCATGCGTTGTTTGCTCATTCAGCTTTTGGAAATGACAAATCGTTTCATCGCTTTTTAATACAGCTGTATCCGTCATTGGGATATAAATATCTTCGATAAATAAAATATCTTTTTTAATGAGCTGATCGTAAATTGCACGGTTAATCATTGTTGCTACTGTAAATGTATCATAGCTTGTTGAAATTATTGGTAAATCCAGCGAATCCGCAAGTTCCTTATTACTATCAGTTGTATCAAAACCACCTGTTATTAATACAGCTGCACCTGCTCGAAGTGCATTACCATGCGCTTTAATACGGTTTCCAACAATCAATAGGCTGCCTGCATCTGTGTAACGCATCATGTCCTCTAGTTGCATCGCACCGATCACAAATTTTGTTAATGTTTTATGTAGGCCTGATTTGCCACCTAAAACTTGACCATCTACAATATTAACAATTTCTGCAAATGTTAAGCGTTCAATATTTTCTTTCTTTTTTTTCTCGATACGAATGGTTCCAACACGCTCAATGGAACTTACTAAGCGACGGTTTTCTGCTTCCTTTATCGCACGGTAAGCCGTTCCTTCACTTACTTGCATTTCCTTTGCAATTTGACGTACTGAAATTTTATCGCCCACGGGTAGTGATTCGATGTATTGTAAAATTTTCTCATGTTTTGTCGACAAAATATCACCTATTTTCTATGCTTCCATTAGCTCTTAGTGTAGCATATTTTTTATAAAAATATTGAATATAAAGTGATGAAATTGCTTAACCTTTCCCATTATGTCAACTACCAGCGTGGTATTCAATCATATAGTACAGCACGGTCAATGATTAGAAACAGTCTACTTTTTCACCAGCTTTTAAAATTTGAACTTCTGCATTTTGTACTAAATCTGCAAAAACTTGTGGATTTTGCTCGATTGGTGGGAATGTATTGTAATGAATCGGTACAACAATTTTCGGCTTTAACAATGATACCGCATAAGCTGCATCTTCTGGTCCCATTGTAAAATTATCACCAATTGGCAAAAACGCAATATCAATTGGATGACGTTCAGCAATTAGCTTCATATCACCGAATAGGGCTGTATCACCTGCATGGTAAATTGTTAGCCCCTCTATAAATAGTAAAACGCCTGCTGGCATCCCCATATAAATAATTTCATTATTTTCTGTTACATAAGAAGAGCCGTGGAAAGCTTGTGTAAATTTCACCTTACCAAAATCAAATTCCTTTGCGCCACCAATATGCATAGGATGTACCTTTACACCCTGCCAAGAAAGCCAGTTCGCTAATTCATTTGGTGCAATAACAAGCGCATCTTTTTTCTTGGCAAGCTCCACTGTATCGCCCACATGATCATTATGCCCATGTGTCAGTATAATAATATCAGGTGCTTCCTCCGCTACTATTAAATCAGTTTGTCCGTTTCCATTAATAAATGGATCAATTAAAATGGTTTGTTCATTTGTTTGAATTTTAACAACCGAATGTCCATGATAACTTATTTTCATTGAAAAATCCTCCCTGTCTTTCAAATTATGACTCATCATTTTTATTCGCTATCCATGCGTGTTTTCCCTTTTTTTGATATGCTTGTACAGAGAATAATCATAAGGTTCTCTAACAGCTATATACCCTGTTAGAACACAGTTATTCAATTCACAAGATAGAGCGTGTTAATAATAGTTATCGACACTTTATCGTACAATTCCCCATGGTATTAAAGGAGGACATATTTATGTCAAAGGTTGAAGAAATTCAAAGTTACTTACAGCAAAACAACATCGATGCAGCATTTATCACAACACCTGATAATGTTTTTTACGTTTCAGGCTTTAACAGTAATCCACATGAAAGGTTACTAGGTGTGATGATTTTTCAGGAGGCTGAACCTTTTCTAATTTGTCCTAAAATGGAGATTCCAGATGCTAAGGATGCTGGGTGGTCTTACGAGGTGATTGGTCATCAAGATACTGATAATGCAATGGAAATTGTTGCGCAAGCGATTACCGCACGCCAAGTACCTCCACATACAATTGCTATTGAAAAAGCACATTTAATCGTTGAGCGTTTCGAGGCACTACAGCAATCATTTCCACAGGCAAACTTTGTTCGCCTTGATGAAAAAATAAATGCCATGCGTGTGATCAAAGATGAAAAGGAATTAGATAAATTGCGGAAGGCTGCGGAACTTGCTGACTATGCTATTGAAGTTGGCTGCAAGGAAATTGCTGAGGGGAAAACAGAAATGGAAATTCTTACAGCAATTGAAAGGGCTATTCAAGATAAGGGCTGTAAAATGTCCTTTGAAACAATGGTACTAAGTGGTCCTAAAACAGCATCACCACATGGTACACCAGGTGCTCGTAAAATTGAAAAGGGTGATATGGTATTGTTTGACCTTGGCGTTATTTATGATGGCTATTGCTCAGATATTACGCGTACTGTTGCTTTTGGGGAGCCTAGTGAAGCACAGAAAGACATTTATCATGCCGTTTTAGCTGCTAATCAACAGGCAATTGCAGCCGTGAAGCCTGGTATTCGTGCAATGGACTTAGATAAAATTGCGCGCGATGCTATTACAGAAGCAGGCTATGGTGAATATTTCACACACCGCCTTGGCCATGGCCTTGGTATTTCCGTACACGAATTCCCTTCCGTAACAGGAGCAAATGCTCTGACAATGGAAGAAGGTATGGTCTTTACGATTGAGCCAGGGATTTATAAAGCAGATGTAACAGGAGTTCGTATCGAGGATGATGTGGTTGTAACAAAAGATGGCGTTGAAGTTCTAACAAAATTCCCAAAAGAATTAATTGTTCTATAAAAGGATTGCAACATAGCTCGTTGTCTTATTTATCAACAGAAAGAACGAACGATTCTGAAAAACTTGATAACAGTTTCACATTGGATTGTTCGTTTTTTACTAGTGAAAATGCTTGTATGCTAGCATCTTTATCAGTTTCGGCAGCAATTACAAGTAATGGATACTTACTCTTTCCTGAAACCAATCATTATAAAAAGGAAGCACTATGAATATGCTTCCTTTTTTATTTATTAAATTAGCTCATCCACACTGACATATGGTAATCCTTGTGAATCTGCCACTGCTTTATAAGTAAGTTGTCCATCTAATGTATTTACACCTTTTTTCAATGCAGCATTGTCTAGACAAGCCTGTTTATAGCCTTTGTTGGCAATTTGCAGTGCGTATGGAATTGTATTATTTGTTAAGGCAATTGTTGATGTACGTGGAACCGCTCCAGGCATATTAGCGACAGCATAGTGTACAACACCATGTTTGACATATGTCGGATCATCATGTGTTGTAACACGATCAGATGTCGCAAAAATACCGCCTTGGTCAATTGCAATATCCACAACAACTGAGCCTGGCTGCATAGACTGAATCATTTCTTCAGACACAAGCTTTGGTGCTTTTGCGCCCGGAATTAACACAGCACCAATCACTAAATCAGAATTTTTCACTGATTCTGCAATATTGTATGGATTAGACATTAATGTTTGCACATCGCGACCAAATAAATCTTCTAATTGGCGTAAACGCTCAGCGCTTAAATCAATAACTGTTACATCTGCGCCCATACCAACAGCGATCTTCGCAGCATTTGTCCCTGCAATACCACCACCGATAACTGTTACTTTACCGCGTGGTACACCTGATACGCCACCTAGTAAAATACCTTTACCATCATGATTTTTCTCTAGGAACTGTGCACCAATTTGTGCAGCCATTTTACCTGCTACTTCACTCATTGGTGTAAGCAATGGTAACGAACCATTTGCTAATTGAACTGTTTCATAGGCAATACCTACAACCTTTTTATTTAAAAGTGCCTGAGTTAATTCAATCTCTGGCGCTAAGTGTAGATATGTGAATAAGATTTGACCCTCATAGAAATAATCGTACTCAGAAGCTACAGGCTCTTTAACCTTCATAATCATCTCTTGTGACCATGCTTCTTTGGCAGTTTGCACAATATGTGCTCCAGCTGCAATATAGTCAGCATCTGTAAAACTTGAGCCTAAGCCTGCTCCTGTTTCAATGAATACCTCATGCCCTGCATGTGTCAATGTCACAACCCCTGCTGGTGTCATTGCCACACGATTTTCATTGTTTTTAATTTCCTTTGGAATACCAATCTTCATTGTTTCCTATCCCCTTCCGTAACCTAAGAAATCAGCATCATTTATCTAACGATGGATTGATGAACCGCTTACAATTCCATATTACCAAACAAATACAAAAAAAGCTTTAACTAAAATTAAAACAAAAAGGTTCCTAATATTTTCAAAATACAGAATATTCAAACCATGGAAACTCTCTTAAATTATTATATTCAAAAACTAAATAGTACGGTTAGCATAACAATGAATTGGTAACATTATTCAAGCATTATGACTACAAAAAAACGTTTACATACTTTAAATAGTGGGAATTAGATAAATATACATTGAAGTGAAATTCCTTCACTTTTTTACAAATTTTCTGTCGGAAAGTATTTCCTTTAGAAAATCATTTGGTATAATCAACATATACAAATTAGGGAGGTTATTCAAATGGCTAATCATTATAAAAGCATTGTTGTGGCAGTAGATGGTTCAAAAGAGGCTGAATATGCATTTCGTAAATCAATTGATGTTGCAAAACGTAATGAGGGTTCTGTATTAAATCTAGTGAATGTTATTGATACTCGTTCATTTGCAGCAATCGAGGCATATGACCGCTCCATTGCAGAGCGTGCGCAAGCATTTTCTGAGGAGCTATTAAATGGCTACAAAAAGCAAGCTGAGGATGCAGGTTTAACAAATATTAACCTTATTATCGAGTATGGTTCTCCAAAAAATATCATCACAAAAGAGCTTTCTAATGTTGTAGACGCAGATTTAATTATTTGTGGTGCAACTGGTTTAAATGCAGTTGAACGCTTCCTAATCGGTTCAGTATCTGAAGCAATTGTACGCTCAGCTAAATGTGATGTACTTGTTATCCGTACACCAGAAAATTAATATGCAATACATAAAAAGGTATCCTTCTACTAGGATACCTTTTTACTTGTGTTGACTTTGTGAACACGAACAATTATTTGCCCTCTTTCCACATCTTCACTTTTTCAAAAAATAAGGCAAGTGCCTGTTTATTTTGCATATTCGGTACTTTAGCTAATAACACCTCTTTAGGTGCTTTTAATGTCTTTTCTTGCTTTTGTAAAATAACAATCGTCTTCTCTAATGCTTTGTTGGCAAACATGGCGTCTGGTAGCTGAATAATCGCCTGAATCCAAGCGTGCTTTTGAATATATTTGTGTAGCTGTTTCGATTGCTCTGACTCAAAAAGATGTGATGGTGCAAGGAAGAATAAATAACCACCTTCCTTTGTATAATTGATGGACTGCTCAATAAATAAATGATGGGCATAGCTCATTCCCTCTGATGGACATAGCTCATAATTAAGAGCAACCTCTTCATTTGGATAATAGCCAACAGGTAAATCACATACAACTGCATCAACAGGATTTACCAATAAATCCTCTAAAGCGTCCTGACGATATAAAGAAACAGGCTGTTCCGTTAAGTCCGCAGTGGCAGCGGCTAAACGAATGAGTAACTCATCGACCTCTACGCCAGTTGCATCTACTTTTCCATCCAATAAATTCATAACCGTTAATAATAAATTGCCTGTGCCTACTGCTGGGTCCAACATCGAAATTTTTTCATGCTCAAGACGTTCTGCAAATATTTGCTCTACAAAATAACCAACTAATAAACCTAATGTATCAGGAGTCATTTGATGGTTTGGCTGTGAACCTTTGCGCATTCCTTTTAAAATGGCAATTTGAATAGCTTTACGAATATCCTCTTTCGTTGCATCTTGCTGTGAAAAATCAAGCTCACCATCTAACCATGCCTCTAAGCCCTCTAATAGCCCCTCTAGCAATGTTACATTTTGTTCTTGTTCAACTTTTTCAGCATGTTCATTTAACAACCCAAATAATTTCTCGATATTTTCCATAAATAACTTCCTTTCACGCAGAAAAGAGCCGTGACAAAAACTCGTCACAGCTCTTTTGTCTAGTATTATCTTAGCCTAAAAGCAATACATTATGCCAGTGCTTTGACAGCTGCAATTGCTGCTTCATAATTTGGATGATCTGTTGCTTCAGGAACATATTCAACATATGTCACTTTATTATTAGCATCCACAACAAATACTGCACGTGTCAGAAGACGTAATTCTTGAATGTACACACCATATGCCTCACCAAATGAAAGGTCGCGGTGATCTGAAACAGTTTGAACAGCATCAATACCTGCTGCACCACACCAACGTTTTTGAGCAAATGGAAGATCAACAGATACCGTATAGATTACTACATTATCACCTAGATTAGCTGCTTCCTCATTAAAGCGACGTGTTTGTGCATCACATACGCCAGTATCTAATGATGGTACAACACTGAATAAGCGAATTTTCCCCTCTGAATCTTTCAATGTTACTGGTGATAGGTCATTTGCCAATACTGTAAAATCTGGTGCTTGGTCGCCCACCTTTACTTCATTTCCTACTAGTGTTACTGGACCATTTTTAAATGTTACTTGTGCCATCTAAACGCCTCCTCATCATCATATGTATTCATATTACTAAATGAAGGGAATTCATTGCAACTCAGACAGCTTACTTTCTTACAAGCAATGATCACAAACATCCTTTTTAACAGCAACTATTAAATAGCAGACATGTTGATGAGCCTGTATTTTACAGAGCTTAGCTAGAATTTTATTAAATTCCGTGGATACCTCCTCCACGCTAATCAACAAAACAGTGTTTTTCCCTACAAAATACGCTTATTATTTATACCATCAACACACCTGATTAAATATAGTAGCTTCAACTATTGCTCATGTTTTTCTTCTAGCTTGGCAAGTTCCACGCTTTCCTTTTGTTCATCTGCTACTGTTATATCCTCTTGCTTTGGTAAAGGCGATGATACTACTTCTTTTTCAACAAAAACTTTTTCATGCACTACTGTTGTATCAGCAAAATAATCATGCAAGCCTTGGTTTTCTGGCAAAATCACAACCAATATATATAGTGGCATAAAAATATTATTGATAATACGGCCTATCCAATCACGAAATAGTACATCTGACCAAGTAAGCTTTTCATGCTTTAAGGAAATAACACGTAAACCAAATACCATTTTCCCTAATGTTTGCCCAAAAAACTTTGTCATTAGCACAAAATAGCTATAATAGAGGATTGCTGTGATAATAGAAACTGGTGCATACCAAACAGATTCTGATAAAGACCAATCCATTAGATAAAAAATAGGATTAACGAGTATACCGCCTATAGCCGTAACAATAAATCCATCTAATAAAAATGCCCAAAATCGAACCCAAAAGCCTGCTGTTTTTAAAGCATAGTTTTTGGATTTTATCGCTACATCCGATGGCTCCATTACAGCACTATTCTCCGTAGAGGGTGAACCTTGCATAACAATCTCATTGTTTGTCATTGTACTCCCTCCTTAGTATTCACCATATAAGTACATCATTTTAGGTGCGCTATAGTCTGTCATGATTTTCATCAGCATTTTTTCCTCTGCCGATGGGCCAAACATAGAGCCAATTTTCATCCCAACATAGGACTGCCAGCCACCCATATCATAGGCATATTCGAACAAAGTAGCATCTTCTAATCCATAATCTTCACGCAATGCAGCAATCGTTGCTTCCTCATCACCAATTTCATCTACTAAGCCTGCTTCAAGTGCTTTTGTGCCACCAAAAATACGACCATCTGCAACTTTTTTAACATCTGCCTCAGACATATTACGTCCTTGCTCAACAATATCTACAAATTCCTCATATGTTTCATTAATCATATCTTGCATCATCGCACGCTCTTCCTCTGTTACTTCACGCATCGGACTTAGCATATCCTTGTGTGCACCTGATTTAAACGTTTCGAATTTTACGCCTACTTTTTCAGCTAATGCCTGATAATTAATAGATTGCATAATAACACCAATAGAGCCTGTAATTGTATCGCGATGTGCAAATATTTTATCTGCTGGTGCTGCAATATAATAACCGCCAGATGCAGCCATCGAATCCATTGATACATAAATTGGAATTTGTCGTTCCTCTTTAATCTTAACAAGTTTTTTATAAATTTCTGCTGATTCTTTCACGCCACCACCTGGTGAGTTAACACTTAATACAACACCTTGAATAGACTCATCATATAAAATATTATCCAATTGCTCTAAGAAAAATTGATGGTCATATGCCACTGGCTGCCAAAGTGTGCTTGAACCAATATCTTGAATCGTACCATCCACCTTTAAATAAGCAATGCGTTTATCAAAATTATCACCCTCAATAACATTTTCATAAACATCTAAGCTATTTCCTGCCATTAGGCTATCAAAATTCCCTAAGAAGTCTGACTTAAATAGCGCAAAAATAGTGTTAACACCTAATGAAAACAATAAAAGAACACCTGCCACTACTAAAGCAACCCATCTTTTTACATTCATGTCTTTCCGCCTCCTCAACATGTAATACGAATAATTACCATATTCGTTTCATTTTTTTGAAATAATATGCAAGTGATTGACTCATCTGCCTAACCAACAATAAAACTGATGCTATTTATTTCCTCATAATACCTTACCAAAAACCTAAAAAAAATCAAAGTCCATTCTCTTACATGAACTTTGATTTTCGATATTATTTCCCAGAAAATAATGAAGATGTGAGCTGCTTCGCTTCTTGCTGTCGTAATTCGACACGACGAATCTTCCCAGAAGAGGTTTTTGGTAGCTCCTCTACAAACTCAATAGCACGTGGATATTTATATGGTGCTGTTAATGCTTTTACATGCTGCTGTAATGTTTGTATAAGCTGCTGATCACCGATTTCACCATGATGAAGCACAATAAATGCCTTAACAATATTTCCTCGAACCTTGTCAGGGCTTGCTATAACAGCAGCTTCTTTGACAGCTGGATGCTTTATTAAGGCATCCTCTACTTCAAATGGTCCAATTGTATAGCCTGATGAAATAATCACATCATCCCCGCGTCCTTCAAACCAAAAATACCCATCCTTATCTTTGTAGGCACGATCTCCTGTAATATACCACTCACCACGGAATTGTAATTGTGTACGTTCAGGGTCTTTTAAATATTTTTTAAAGAGTGCAGGTGTTTCTTGGTGAACAGCTATATCTCCCACTTCCCCAACTGCAACAGGCTGACCCTCATCATTAATAATGTCTACTGTATTGCCGGGTGTTGGTTTTCCCATTGAACCAGCTCTTGCTTCCATGCCCACCATTGTACCGACCAGCAATGTATTTTCGGTTTGACCATAGCCATCACGTACTTGCACGTGACAAACGTCTGAAAATACTTTAATCACCTCACTATTTAAAGGCTCACCTGCTGACACAGCCTGACGAATAGCACTTAAATTATAGTGCTGTAAATGATTAAGTGCTGCCATAAAACGATATTCCGTTGGTGTGCAACATAGAACATTAATATTGAATTTTTCAAGCAATGTTAGGTAAGTAGCTGCATCAAACTTCCCTTTATAAACAAATGCTGTTGCACCGCTTCCTAGTGTAGCGAGGAATGGACTCCATATCCATTTTTGCCAACCAGGTGCTGCTGTAGCCCAAACAATATCATTTTCTTGGACACCTAACCAATGGGGTGCTGTTGTGCGTAAATGTGCATAGCCCCAGCTATGACTATGCACCGCAGCTTTTGGATTACCTGTTGTACCGCTTGTATAAGCTAAAAATGCAATATCTGTGCTTTTGGTTGGAGTAGCATTTATGTAAGTTGTTGGTTGCTGCTGCATTTTTTCTAGTAATGGCTGCCATGGCTTATGTGCATGCCCAATAACAAATTGCTGCATACCTTGTAAATTTTCTACCTTGTCGAATTGCTCAATATAAGGCTCATACGCAATAACGGCTTTTGCCTCTGCATGTTCAATGCGATATTCAATATCCTTTGTTCTTAACATTTCTGAGCTTGGTATAATGGTTAAACCCGCTTTTAGAGCAGCGATATAAACAATATAGGCTTCTACAGAGCGCGGCACCATTACAAGTACTACATCACCTTTTGCTAAGCCCTCTTTTGTAAAGACATGTGCTGCCTGATTTGCCTTTTCAAATAAATGTGTGTATGTAATCCATTGAACATTTTGATGTTCGTCACAAATAATTAATGCATTCTTTGTTGTATCCTGTGCATATTTTTCAATTTCCTCTGTGATGTTATACCATTCTGGTGCAATTAAATCTTGTCTGTTCACGGCAAATGCCCCCTTTTGTTATGACACATTATAAAGCTCCCTTTTTATGATTTTCAATGCTTTGCGCCCAATTTGCCAAAAGTCATGACAACTATCATATTTCGGTATATGGTATCAGTCATATTCATATGAATTCTCTATTGAATAAGCTAAAAAAATATGGTACATTTTGGTCAACTAAAAATAAGATTGCAGGGGGACTCATGATGAGTTGAGAAGGTAAAACCTGACCCTTTGAACCTGTTAGTTAATACTGGCGTAGGGAGCAATTTACATCTATCTTTACTGATGACAGGCTCTTTTACGTGTATTTTTACACAAAAAAGAGCCTTTTTGCATGCTTACGTCCATCCAACAAAGGAGGACTTATAATGATTATTGAAACAATCCGTAAAAAAAATCCATTAATTCATTGTATTACAAATTATGTCGTAGCGAATTTCCAAGCAAATGGACTCTTAGCAATTGGTGCCTCACCTGTAATGGCTGATGGCAATGAGGAGGTGGAGGAAATGGTGGCAATTTCCTCAGGCCTATTGATTAATATTGGAACACTAAATGATACAGCTAAAACATCCATGCTATTGGCTGGTAAAAGAGCAAACGCACTTGGTATCCCTGTTCTATTAGACCCTGTTGGCGCTGGCGCAACAGCTTATCGCAAGCAAGCTACACAGCAACTATTAAAAGAAATTCAATTTGCAGCTATTCGGTGCAATATTGGCGAGCTTGCCGCCATTGCGAATATAGATTGGCAGCAAAAGGGCGTAGATAGTGGAACTGGCTCCATTGCTATAGAGGATGAGGCAAGAAAAATCGCACGGCTTTATCAATGTATCGTCATTGTTACAGGAGAAAAGGACTTTATTACGGATGGCACTCAACAGCAATGGATTGCGGGCGGCAATGTGCAAATGACAGATGTTACTGGAACAGGCTGCCTCTTAAGTGCGATTTGCTGTGCTGCTTATGTAGCTGGTCAGCAGCCCTACCAGCAATTAGCTGAGGTACTAAAGCTTTATAAACAAATTGCTGAGCAAGCTGCCGCTGCTGCACAATATATTGGTGATTTTCAAATTGCTGTGTTAAATGAACTAAATCGTCTATCAAAGGATGGTGAGCAATAATGCAAATTGTTACAACGATTGCTGGGTCTGATAGCAGTGGCGGCGCTGGTATACAAGCTGATTTAAAAACCTTCCAAGAATTAAAAGTGTTTGGAACGACTGTTATTACAGCTTTAACAGCTCAAAATACACTTGGTGTTTCAGGTGTTTTGCCAATTGAGGCGGCTTTTGTAGAACAACAACTACAGGCATTGCTTGAGGATTTTTCAATAAGTGCTGTAAAAACAGGTATGCTATTTTCTCCAGCTATTATTCAAACAGTGGCACATACATTTGCTAATACAAACATTCCACTTATTATTGACCCTGTTATGATTGCCAAAGGTGGCGAAAGTTTATTACAGCAAGAAGCAATTGAGGCACTTAGCCATTATTTACTGCCAATCGCAACCATTGTAACACCAAATATTCCAGAGGCTGAAACATTAACAGGCAAAACAATCAACACAATCGATGATATAAAAGAAGCCGCTGACCATCTATTGGCAACAGGTGTACATTGTGTCATTATCAAAGGTGGTCATTTAGCAGATACAACGGATGCCATTGACTATGTATTTTTCAACGATGGGCAAGCTTTTTCAATGCAAACACCTCGTATTGCAACTAACAATACACATGGCACTGGTTGTACATTTTCCGCAGCATTAACGGCTTTTATAGGACGTGGTCTGTCGATTAAAGAAGCAATCATCGAAGCGAAAAAATTTATTCAGCTAGCCATTACACATGATTTAGCACTAGGTCATGGACATGGACCGACAAATCATTTTGCCTATCAAGACAGCAAAAATTGTTGTGAGGTGACTATTTATGAAGCGTGAAGATTTAGCGCTCTATTTTATAATGGGTACAGGTAATAGCAGACTTCAAGAACCACTCATTGTTCTAGAACAAGCCTTACAGCACGGAATTACCATGTTTCAGCTACGCGAGAAGGGGCACAATGCATTAACAGGACCAGCCTATGAAGACTTTGCACGCCATTGTCAGCAGCTGTGTCAGCAATATCGTGTCCCATTTATTATCAATGATGATGTAGAACTTGCGATAAAGCTTGGAGCAGATGGTATTCATATTGGTCAGAAGGATTTTCCTGTATGTAAAATTCGAGAAAAAATTGGCAAAATGATTCTTGGTGTGTCCGTTCATTCTCAAGACGAATTGCAAATTGCACAGCAATACGGGGCAGATTATGTAGGGATTGGTCCAATTTTTGCTACAACATCAAAGAGCGATGCCAACCCACCAAGTGGCACAGCATTTTTGCAAAGCGTACGCAGTGAAAACCGTGAACTTCCCATTGTTGCCATTGGAGGCATTAATTGTGCCAATGCACCAGCAGTTTTACAAGCAGGCGCAGACGGTGTTGCTGTTATTTCTGCTATTTGTGATAGTAAAGATATTGCCCATACAGTAACTATGTTCAGGTCGTTGTTTGCAGAGCATAAAAAAGGATAAATATAAACAAACTAAAACCAGTGCCTGTTACGGTCACTGGTTTTACGTTTAATAATTGCTTATGCTGCAATTATTGGTTGTTGTTTGGCATACCTTTTAATTGAGATTCTGCCATTTGTACAAGACGTTTAGTGATTTCACCGCCAACGGAACCGTTAGCACGAGCTGAAGCTTCAGCTCCTAATTGAACACCAAATTCTTGTGCAATTTCGTATTTCATTTGATCAAGTGCTTGTTGTACACCAGGTACTGCAAGCTTGTTTGAATTACGGTTGTTGTTTGTAGTCATGTTTCTCACCTCCTTGTGAATATAGAATGTGCGATATTAGATTTTTAATACAAAAATTTTAGAGGTAAATTGTGCCTCTATTGGGATACAGCAAACAATACAAAAAGCCGCCTCCAAATAGGTATTGGAAGCGGCGTGAAAACCTTTGCTTATAAAAGCTCAGCAAACTTATCTTGTTGTGGCTCATCTTTTTTAGGGAAAATATAGACCTCGCGATTTTGCACAGCTCGTGCAATCAGTTCATCAAAATCCGAGAAGCTTTCATAATGCTCTACTTTTTCAAGCTTTGGCTTTGTTTTTGGACTTGCTGGTGTAAAGATTGTACAGCAATCCTCAAATGGCTGAATAGATGTTTCGTATGTGCCGATTTTTTCTGCAATATCAATAATTTCTAATTTATCAGTTGAAATTAGTGGACGTAAAATCGGTGTATTCGTGACAGCATTAATAGCCGTTAAGCTTTCGAGCGTTTGACTGGCAACTTGTCCAAGACTTTCACCTGTAACAATGGCAAGAGCACCGATTTCTTCACGTACTTGATCGGCTACTTTTAACATCATACGACGCGTTGTTGTCATCGATACATTTGAAGGTACTTTTTCCTTTATTAAAACTTGAATTTCTGTAAACGGAATAACATGTAGACGAATGCTTGCACCAAATTTCGTTAATTCATTCGCAAGTACCTTTACCTTTTCCAGTGAATTTTGACTTGTATATGGTGGACTAAAGAAATGAATAGCTTCTAGACGTACACCACGTTTCATCATTAAATAACCTGCAACAGGGCTATCAATGCCTCCTGATAGCATTAATAAAGACTTCCCATTTGATCCTACTGGCATTCCACCTGCACCAGCGATTACTTGTGCCATCATATATATGGCATCATGGCGCACTTCAACACGTAATTCAATATCGGGCTGCTTTACTTGCACAGATAAATTTTTAAAATGTGGTAACACATAACCACCAATCTCGCGTTGAATAGCATGTGACTCTAAAGGAAATGTTTTATCTGTACGTTTTACTTCTACTTTAAATGTATGTTGCCCCTCTTTAAAGCTATCCATAATTGTAACAGCAAGCTGCTTCATGGTTGCTATATCTTTTTCACATGCCGCTACAGGGCTAAAGGATTGAATACCAAAAATTTTCGGTAGCCCTTCAATTAACGTTTGCATCTGTCTTTCGTTGTCAATCGCAATAAACATACGATCGCGCTCTGTACGAATATGTAGATGTCCTAAATCTACAAAGGCATGACGAATATTCTCACGCAAGCGGCGAATAAAGTCCATTTTATTGCGCCCTTTTGTAGAAAGCTCGCCATATCGAATTAAAATTTCTTTCCAAATCATTTGCTTTGTTCTCCTTTAAGTTCCATCATTACTTCCGCTAATACTTGTTGTAACTTTTCAATATCCTCGGCTGTGTTATATGCACCAAAACTCATTCGAATAACACTTTTTTTATAATGCTCATCAAGCTTTAATGCTTCCACAACATGACTTGTTTTTGTTTGTTTCGATGAGCAAGCACTTGATGTAGAAACAATCACGCCTCGCTTTTGCATGGCATTAATAATAATTTCACCCTTTAAATCACGCACACTAAATGAGAAAATATGAGCCGCTCCTTGTGGGGTCGATAAAATATGCACAGCCTCCCCATAGCTTTGGAGCTGCGCACAAATAGTTTCTTGCCATTGGCGATATTTTTTTGCACGCTCATCCATTTCTTCAACTGCCAGACGAGCCGCTTTTGCTAAAGCTACAGCTTGTGGAACAGCTACAGTTCCACTTCGCATGCCAAATTCCTGACCACCACCAAATGTATATGGCTGCCATCTCATTGCTTTACGAAATGCTAGTATGCCTGAGCCTTTAAAGCCATGAATTTTATGACCCGAAATTGACAAACTATCTGGTCCATCTTCTCCATTAAAAGATACGGCTAATTTGCCAAAGCTTTGCACAGCATCCACATGAAAAGCAGCTCGACTTATTTTATGGATAATGCTAGCTGCTTCAAAAATAGGCTGGATTGCACCCATTTCATTATTGACATGCATAATGCTTACCAAAATCGTATCTTTACGTAGTTTTGCTGTAAGCTCCTCTAAGGAAATTACACCGCTTTTATCAACGTTCAAATATTCAATCTCAAAGCCTTCTTTTTCAAGCTGCTTTACTGCCTCTAGAACAGAAGGATGCTCAATTTCCGTTGTTAAAATATGCTTTCCTATATGTGTATTACTGCGTGCTAAGCCAAAAATAGCTGCATTATTTGATTCTGTCCCACCTGAAGTAAATAGCACATTTTTCGCTGTTGTTTGCAAAATATCTGCTACTTGCTCACGCGCACGCATTAATAAGTTATTTGCTTCAACACCCATAGCATGAATGGATGCAGGATTTGCATAATACTGCTCATTCACAGCCATAAATGTCTGCATTACCTCTTGTAAAGGCTTTGTTGTTGCACTGTTATCTAAATAAATTACATTACTCATTATTCTTCACACACTTTCAACGCGTTGATTTAACGGTATTTATCATAACGCAATCTTGCCAGAATGACCACTAACTTTCACGATTATTTATATTTTGATGAGAAAAGGACACTAGAATATCGCTGAATGTTTTTAAAGAAACAAAAAACCTGAACTACTACGAAATACTAAAGAAGCATTTCATAGAATAGTTCAGGTTTCATTATTTTGATACAGATTCCTCTGCAACAATTTCTTGAATACGTTTTAAAGCACCCGGCTCCATTTCTTCAACGGCTGTTCCAGCTTCCTCTAATGCCTTAGCATAACGAAATTGATGGAATGCTTCCTCCGCTTCCGTTAAGCGCATATGCAATTTTGAATTTGTTGCACGATGACGATTACCATATTGAATAATACGCTCAATTAACATGACATTTTCAATTAGCTCATGTGCCTTTGCATTAACATCCTCTACACAAAGTGTCGCTGCATTTAAGTTATTATGCACCGTCCCCATATTTAGCGGCACTTCCTGCAAGCTTTGCATTACTACATAAATATGCTCTGCCGCTTCATCAAGGCGTGCATCCATCTCCTCAGGGATTCCTGGAATATTTGCCTTATTTAATATACGGTCTGTTTCTTGTAATATTTTCTTTAGTTTTTCTACTTGTGTACGTGCCTTATTTTCATCAATTCGTAGCTTTTTCATTGTATTAGAGAGATGCTCTTGTTCCTCATGAATACGCTCAAGCTCGTCACTAATCGCTATTAATTCTTCCTGTAAGCTTGAATACGCAGATTTTTCTTCTCTCACACGCATGGCTAATAGATCATAGCGACGTTGCAATGCCTCCAACTGCTTAAGAGCTGCTTTTGGAATTTCCGCATCCTTTTCGTTTAGACGATAGCTTTGCTGTACATAAGCTGCTTCCTCACCAACTAATTTAGTGGAAGCAATAATATTTGTAATGGAGCTTAATAAGCGATCACAGTTTTGATCAACATAATTTTTCGCAATAACCTCTTTTTCAAGTAAATCATAAAAATGGTCGATTTCTTCGTTAATTTCAGCTACGCGAGGCTTCACAACCGTTAATTTAAGCTCTGCTAAATCATTTTTCAAGGAAGCAAATTCTTTTTCATATTTATTTAATGCTTCCGTTAGCTCTAAATGCTGTAAATAATAAGATTGATCTTCCATTTCACGCTGACCATTTCGCAATTCTTGCACTGCCCCTGGAAGCTTTACTTGTAGTTCCGTTAAAATCGTTGGAATATCATTAATATAATCAAATATTTGCTGTGACTCTTGGTTTAAGCTAATAACGATTTCTCGCGCTTGTAGGTAGTTTCCTTCATTTGTAAGAACATCAAACTCATCAAACTTTTGAGCAAATCCTTCCAGCTTTTTCTCAAGTGCAGGCAATGCTACACCAAATGAATGCTGGTGGGCCAACAATGTTTTTCTTGCGGAACGATAATATTCTTTTAACTGCTCAATTTCAATTCGATTTTTTTCTTCGCTGCCAATTAATTCATTCAGTTCTTCTAAAATTTTATCTTTATCTTGGTCACACTTTTGAATATAATCCTCTATTTCGCGCTCTATTAACGTCGCTTTTTTAAAGCGAAGTCGATTAATTTGATCCTCAGCATCAAATAGTAATGAATCAATTTTTGTCATATGTACATCGATGACTTCATCCCAAATATTACGCCATCGCTCAAACATTTCTTCCGTTTCACCGTTCATGTTTAAAGATTTGACTTTTGAAATTTCTTCATTAATAGGTTTATGTTGAATTTGTAATTTTTCATGTTCAAGTTTTGCAATAATTGCAACATGTTTTCTTCGCATCATAAATCCCACTATGGCTAAAATTAATAGTAGGATAATCGGAATGATGATATACTCCATCGTAAGCCCCCTATTCTACAATAAACGAATTGGCTAGTTGTATTTATTATATACTATACTTTCGCCTTTTGTACTAAAATTTAAGTGTTTTACAGAAAACTGTTTTTTTGCTATTTTAAAATATTTAATAGCACAACTATAGAGCTAAAGGAGTGGTACATTATGAAACGCGATGGGCATATACATAGTCCTCATTGTCCACATGGCAGTTCGGATTCATTTGTTCAATATATTGAAAAAGCAATTTCTTCTCAATTTACAGACATAACATTTACAGAGCATGCCCCATTACCTAAAAATTTTGTTGACCCTACCCCACAGCAAGACAGCGGGATGCATCTAGATCAGCTTTTGCCTTACTTTGAGGAGCTGCAATGCCTAAAAAAGCAATATGCACAAGATATTCGCATCCGAATTGGGCTAGAGGTTGATTATATCATAGGCTTTGAACAGGAAACTCGTCAATTTCTTGACACGTATGGGCATTTTTTAGATGATGCTATTTTATCTGTCCATTTTTTACAATGGCAGGATACCTATACATGTATCGACTTTTCACCCGAAAACTTTATCGATTTTTCACAACAAGTTGGCTCTGTTGAACAGGTTTATCATTTGTATTATGATACTGTTCTACAATCGATTAAAGCAGACTTAGGTTTATACAAGCCAAAACGAATCGGGCATCCATCACTTATTCATAAATTTCAGCTAGCTCATGGTAAACAAATAAATGACACTATGCGTATTCAGGAAGTCTTAGATGCTATCAAGCAAGCAGGCTATGAGCTGGACTTCAATAGTGCTGGGCTTAGTAAAAAATATTGTCAGGAGTCGTATCCACCATTATCTTTTATGAAGTATTGTCAAGCCATTGAATTGCCATATGTATTTGGTTCAGATGCCCATACTGCCGATGATTTACATCAACATTACCATGTACTATTACCACAATCAATTACGCCCTAGCGTAATTGCGTTCGGATTTTTTTGAGTTCACTCGAAAAGCTCCTCTTAAAAATCCGCCACAATGTTTTCTGTACCGAAAGCGCTAGCGTCAGGTATATCTGCTGAGGCTTTTATCTTGGTTCAGTGAGCGTTTGGACACTCACTGAACCAAGATAAATAATAACTAAATGAGGTGCTTATATGTTTACACAAATTAATTATAATGGGTCCATTGCTGACCAATATGTTACATTATCTAAGCAGCTAGATGCGCTGCTAACAGGTGAAACAGATCGGATTGCAAATTTAAGCAATGCCACTGCCCTGCTAAATCAGTTTTTACCAAATATTAATTGGGTAGGATTTTATCTTTTACAGCAAAACGAGCTCGTTTTAGGACCATTTCAAGGTCTACCTGCCTGCGTAAGAATTCCAGTCGGTCGCGGTGTTTGTGGAACATCTATTGCCAAGCAAGAAACAATTATTGTGAAAGATGTGCATGATTTCCCAGGACATATTGCCTGTGATGCAGCTTCACAATCAGAAATTGTTATACCGTTGATAAAGCATAAAGAGATTATTGGTGTGCTGGATATTGATAGTCCAATCGTCAACCGCTTCTCTAAAGAAGATCAAGAAGGTTTAGAGCTATTTGTCAAAACATTGCTTACACATTTTTAGACTAGCTTTCACCATTAAAAATTGCCCTGAAATGTTGTTTATTGTCATTTCAGGGCGAATCATTTATGGTATTATCACTATTTGATGTAGTTATGTTAGGAATTGGGGTGAAAGGAACCATTGTGAACACAAAAACGATTTTTTCCGCTATTCTTTGCTTCGTACAAAGCCGTATCTGCATGTAAAAAGACAGATTGGAATGCTGGTCGATCCCGCTCATCCCACATAATCAATCCTGCTGAAATGGTTACTTGCGGATTAGTAGCTTTAGGCATGACCTCTACAATGGCTGCTGCCAATTCCAATGCCTCTTTCTCCTGTATATTGGGTACATAGACAGACATCTCTTCCCCACCCCATCGTGCACAAATACCACGATCACCAATTGTTTCTTTTAACTGTATTGCAATTTGCACAAGAATATTGTCACCAACTTGATGACCATACGTATCATTAACACGTTTAAAATTATCAATATCCATCAATAAAAACATGCCTGATTGATCACATTCAAGTGACTTTTCTACAAATTGATCTAAATAACTGCGAGCATAAAGTTTTGTTAAATGGTCTAAATCCACCATTTCCTGAAGCTGTGTTCGTAAAATCGAGTTGGCAATGGCTAATGATGAGTGATGAATAAGCGACTGCATTAATTTAAAGCTATCAAACGAAAAGAAATATGGTTCTTTGTGCAACACAATACTAAAGCCATTTATTTTTTCTTCCATTAAAATAGGAATGGCCATGATTGAACGGTAATTAATTTGCTTAGGGGTTAATCGGCTAAAATCGGCAATAAACAGCGGGTCATTTGTATGCTCAAAATGCTGCTCAACATGCTTGATATAGATTTGACCCTCCTCAGAGCTAAACAATGGTGTACTAGCATTTGCCACTTCAAAGGTATCATTCTTTTTAAACGCAAAACAAACTTCCATTGGTTGAAAAGATTTCAATAATTGTTTTTGTAGGAAAAGTAACATTTCATAAACGTCAAGCCGCATATTTAGACGATGTGATGTTTCATTGATAAGTTGTAAGTCACTAACGAGGCGATGTGATTGATGGTATAACTTTGCATTTTCCAGTGCATTTCCTGATGCTTGTGCAAGCATCCGCACAAAATCCTTTTCAGTTGTGGAAAAAAGGTATGTCGTTGGTGCACTTACTTGCAATATGCCGTAAATTGCTTGCCTGCCCTTAATAGGCGCATTTAATAAACGACAATTCAAATCACTCGCAAGCTCTGTGGTTAGCTCTCCTGATACAAATGCCTCAACTGTAGCAGGTCTTTCTGATAAATAATCAAAAAGCTTAATATCAATAGTTGTATGTCGATCTTGATCATTCGATAGTATAAGCTCTACATTAAACTCTGGAAAATTATCCTTAATATTTTTTAAAACGTTTTCTAAAATTACATCAATATCCATTGTTGAATGAAATAAATCCGTCACGTTATATAGCTTTCTGTATTGATCTTCATTTATCTTTAGTTCTAAATTATCTTTCATTGTTTGAAGAACTTTTGTTAATATTTCTATACATTCTTCGCCATAACTAGAGGCCATAAAGTCTGTCCAAGACTCTGTTGCCTCCACAAGTAATACACCAATAGGGTTTTTACCCTCTACTTGGAAAAGCACCATATCTGTCATCATGGAATAAGCTTGGTTTGTTTTCAATACATAGGGGATTTTTACTATTTTCTGTTGATAAAAATTAGCTTCAATCATTAGCCATGACACAGCATTTAACTTTGTTTCAATTGTTAATGAAGCCATTTCTTCAATAGGTATTAAAGAATTACCTTCAAAACTAAGAAAAGCAGCATTATCAATTTTTAAGCGCTTCTTTAGACACTGTTTAAATGAATAAAAATACCCATTAAAACTAGCTTGTTCTTCATTAGAACTCACCCACAAGCTCAAAACATCAGATTTTATAGATTTTAGCGTTTGTAAATGGTCTGTCATGAAATCACCTTTTCTATATAACGTACAAATCAATTACTATTAACTTATAATATATTATACATAATTTGTGTCATTTTGACTATGTAATTCTCCTTACTTTTATATTTTAACTTCTACAACATAGCATTAACCCTATTGTAATTGTGGAAACATGAACAGTGAGGAATTTCCTACTATAATATAAGTAAAAAAAATATCAATACTAATAATTGACGTACATGTCTCAAACAGTTACAATGGAGGTTGTGTAAAATAAACGCAGCAGTGGTATAAGCTTATAATTGTATTTTATTCCTCTATTTTAACCACAACAATGATTTTCAACAATGGAAAATAGATGGTGTATTGTGTAACCTAACGGCTGCATAGGCGAAAATACATGAAAATAAAATGCGTATAAGAATGGGTACTACTGGTTTTTGTTTTACAACAAAAAAACCAAATTTAAAGGAGGAGACAACAATATGTCTCGTTATACAGGTCCATCTTGGAAATTATCACGTCGTCTTGGTATCTCACTAAGCGGTACAGGTAAAGAAATCGAAAAACGCCCTTACGCACCAGGTCAACACGGTCCAAACCAACGTAAAAAATTATCAGAATACGGTTTACAACTTCAAGAAAAACAAAAACTTCGTCATATGTATGGTATGAACGAACGTCAATTCCGTACACTATTTAACCGCGCTGGTAAAATGAAAGGTGTACACGGCGAAAACTTCATGATTCTTCTTGAAACTCGTCTTGATAACTTAGTTTATCGTTTAGGTTTAGCTCGTACTCGTCGTGGAGCTCGTCAATTAGTAAACCATGGCCATATCTTAGTCGATGGCAAACGCGTTGATATTCCATCATACAGCGTAAAACCAGGTCAAACGATTTCTCTTCGTGAAAAATCTCAAAACCTTGCTGTTGTAGCAGAAGCAATCGAAGTAAACAACTTCGTACCTGACTACGTAACATTTGATGCTGACAAAAAAGAAGGTACATTCACTCGCCTTCCAGAGCGCTCTGAATTATCAGCTGAAATCAACGAAGCATTCATCGTAGAGTTCTACTCTCGTTAATCAAATTCTTCAGCTTCTTAAACCTCACAACCTTGGATTTCCAAGTGTTTGTGAGGTTTTTGTTTTATCCTATATTTATATCCCGCTGATTGAAGGTTTATTTTATTGTTAATAATTTTCACCGCATTATTTTCATTTCCTTCAACTATCAAAATAATAGTCACCATTTTGTTATAAAAATTTCATAAAATATAATACATTTTTGTACTGTAAAATAGCAATCATCACCCTTTATCCACCACCTTAACATTAAAAACCAAATATCAATTATGTACTATTCAGAAGCACCTCAAAATAGAACTGTTTTCTAAAAAATATATTTTACTTTTATAGTAAAACATTTATCAACCAATAAATTCATGTAACTATTTGCTAAAAGAGTTTTTTAATGCGCTAATTTTTTTGTAAAATAATACACTATTTAAATTCTTATTTTTGATAAAAATTTGAGTTGATGCTTACTGAAAAATAGACTACGATAAATTGCGAAAGGTGGTTCACCATCATTCAAGCAATAATAATTTTAAAGGGGTTGGACATATGTCAGACGTTCTAAAGCAATTTGTTATGCCGAAAACAAACTTATTTGGAGCTGGAGCAATTCAAGAAGTTGGTAATCGCTTAAATGATTTAGAAGTAAAAAAGACATTAATCGTAACAGATGAGGGCTTACACAAATTAGGCCTTTCTCAACAAATTGCAAACATCATTACAGCTACTGGAATTGATGTAGCAATTTTCCCGAAAGCCGAGCCAAATCCAACAGATCAAAATGTGGAAGATGGAGTTGCAGTGTACCATGCAGAAAATTGTGATTCCATTGTATCTCTTGGAGGAGGCAGTGCACACGATGCAGCAAAAGCTATCGGACTTATTGCTTCGAATGGTGGACGCATTCATGATTATGAAGGTGTTGATAAATCTCAAAATCCACTTGTACCGTATATTGCGATCAATACAACTGCTGGTACTGCAAGTGAAATGACTCGTTTCACAATTATTACAGATACAGCACGTAAAGTAAAAATGGCGATTGTGGATAAGCATGTAACACCTTTACTATCCATTAATGATCCAGAGCTAATGATTGGTTTACCACCTGCACTTACTGCAGCAACGGGTATTGATGCATTAACACATGCTATTGAATCATTTGTTTCGACAAATGCAACACCGATTACGGATGCATGTGCTGAAAAGGTACTTCAACTGATCCCTGAATATTTACCACGTGCCTATGCGAATGGCACTGATTTAGAGGCTCGTGAGCAAATGGTATATGCGCAATTTTTAGCGGGTATGGCATTTAATAATGCATCGCTTGGCTATGTCCATGCAATTGCTCATCAGCTAGGCGGCTTCTATAATCTACCACATGGTGTATGTAATGCTATTTTACTGCCACATGTTTGCCGCTTTAATGTAACAGCACGTACAGAGCGCTTTGCTCGTATTGCTGAATTATTAGGCGAAAATGTAGAGGGCTTAAGTAAGCGTGAGGCTGCTGAAAAAGCAATTACAGCGATTGAAAAGCTGTCTAAGGATTTAAACATTCCTAGCGGCTTCCGTGAATTAGGTGCAAAAGATGAGGATATTGAAATATTAGCGAAAAATGCGCTATTAGATGTTTGTGCAGAAACAAATCCTCGTAAAGCAACATTAGAAGATATTAAACAAATTATTAAAAATGCAATGGGTCCTGTTGCAAAGAAAGAGCAGTCGCTTGAAGCTGTGGCACTTTCTTAATAGAGTTATGTTCTAGGTGGGGAAATTTTCTCCACCTTTTTCTATGTTATGTAACGATAAGCTCATTGTCTATAGAGCTAACTCCCGTTATACTTTTCTTAAAAAAGGATAGGAGATAGCCTATGCGTTTAATTTCAATTTGTCCTAGTAATACAGAGCTTGTCGCCTATTTAGGGCTAGTCGATCAGCTTGTTGGTGTGGATGATTTTTCTGATTGGCCTATAGCAGTGAAAAATTTACCACAGCTTGGTCCTGATTTATCGATTAATATGGATGCACTTGAAGCATTGCAGCCTGATCTTGTACTTGCCTCTTTGAGTGTACCGGGCATGGAAAAAAATATTCAAGCATTGAAAGAACGAAACATTCCACATATTGTGTTTAACGCAAACTCCTTGGACGAAATCGCGCAAGACCTTCTTACACTTGGTAAGGTTTGCAATATGGAGCAGCGTGCACAAGCTGTTGTGCAGGAATATTTACAAACGATTGACAGCATGCAGCACATTGCACAAACAATTACAGATAAGCCCACGCTTTATTGGGAATGGTGGCCAAACCCTATTTTTACCCCCGGCAACATTAATTGGCTCACAGCAATTAGTGCAATCGCCGGCGGTATCAATCTCTTTCAGGATGTAGAATTGGCCAGTGTCCAAACGGATTGGGCAGATGTGGTACAGCGTAAGCCTGATTATATTATGCTGGCTTGGGTTGGTGTTGCTATTGAACGTATAAAGCCAGCCCATGTCTTAAAGCGTCCAGATGCCAAGGAGTTGCATGCCATCCAAAGGCAACAGCTATATGTCATGGAGGAATGGCTTTATTGTCGCCCTTCTCCCCGCCTTATTGAAGGGGCCATTAAGCTTGCAAAACTATTACATCCCAAGGCATATAAGCATATAGAATATCCAAGCTTCTTATAAAAAACAACATCCCACAATATACATGCGGGATGTTGTTTTTCGTATTGTATTTAGCCAAATTTCACCATATGGTATTTTTTCTTACCACGACGAATAATGCTAAATGCATCTTCTAAGCGATCTTTGCCATCTACTACGTATTGTAAATCTGTTACCTTTTCACCGTTTACACTAATTGCACCATTTGATACATCCTCACGTGCTTGGCGTTTTGATGATGAAATACCCGCTTCTACAAGAAGGTCCACAATGTTTTTATCCTCTTTTGCCATTTCAATAGAAGGAACATCTTTAAAGGCATCCTTCATTTCTTCCGCTGAAAGAGCTTTTAGGTCGCCTGAGAATAAGGCAGCTGTAATACGAATTGCCTGCTCTAATGCTTCTTGTCCGTGAATTAAACGTGTCATTTCCTCAGCAAGTGCCTTTTGTGCCTTCCGTAAATGCGGCTCCTCCTCTACAGAAACAGCTAATGCTTCAATTTCCTCACGAGAAAGGAATGTAAAGATTTTTAAGTATTTTACAACATCCGCATCCGCAGCATTGATCCAGAATTGGTAGAACTCGTATGGTGATGTTTTCGTGCCATCTAACCATACTGCACCACCTGCCGTTTTACCAAATTTTGTACCATCAGCTTTTGTCACTAAAGGAATTGTAATCCCAAAGGCTTTTGTTTCTTCCTCATGTGTTTTGCGAATAACCTCTAAGCCTGTTGTAATATTACCCCATTGATCAGAGCCACCTACTTGAATACGGCAATTGTAGTGATTGTATAAATGATTGTAATCAATACCTTGAATTAATGTATACGCAAACTCTGTAAACGAAATACCAGTATCAAGACGTGAAGCAATTGTATCCTTTGCGAGCATGTAATTCACATTAATTAATTTCCCGTAATCACGTAAAAACTCAATTGTGTTCATATTGCCAATCCAGTCACGATTATTGACAAGCTGTGCACCATTACCGTCTTCTGCAAAATCAAAAATACGCTCTAATTGACTACGGATACCTTGAACATTTTTATCAATTTGCTCTACCGTTTGTAATTGACGCTCTTCAGAACGACCAGATGGATCACCAATCATTCCTGTTGCACCACCAACAAGTAAAATTGGACGATGGCCTGCTTTTTGGAAGCGACGTAATGTTAACAGAGGAACAATATGTCCAATATGCATAGAATCTGCCGTTGGGTCTACGCCACAGTATAGAGAAACGGATTGCTCCTCTAATAATTTAGCCATACCTTCCGCATCTGTTTGTTGGTAAAGCAAGCCACGCCACTCTAAATCTTGTAATAATTCGTTTGTCATCTTGATTCCTCCTAAAATGGTTGAACTTTATCACGTGTAGGGGCTTGAATTGCAAATAAGATAAAAAAAGTCCCTACACGCAAACAATTGCATGCAGGGACGTTAAATCGACAATTAACGCGGTACCACCCAGCTTGAAGATGTGTCTACCATCTTCCACTTCATTCAACCGCCTTTATCGCAGGCGCGCACGTCTAAGCTCCAAGCACGTAATTCGTTTCTACACTATGACCAGTTTTCACCAACCACTGGCTCTCTAAACAGGGAGTATAGATACTACTGCAAGCTCTTCCTCACTAGAAAACTATACACATTATTCTATACGAATCTTTTTCAAAGTCAATAACTATGTTCCTACTAAAACAATATGTGCTATAATAAACAAGATTTTAGGAGGTCGATACATTGAAAGATAAGATTCAACAAATCAATGCAAAGATCGATGAATTACTAGAACGAACATGGATGAAGAGATTACGCATTTCAGGTAGTGTTACCTGGAACTTATTTTTACTATTTTTAGTCTTCGCATTGGTTGGTACTGTATTTGTCGGTTCAGTTGGTGCTGGTTATTTTGCTTCTCTTGTGAAAGATGAGCCATTACGCTCAAAAGAAGAGTTGCGAAATCAAATTTTTAGCTATGAGGAAACCAGTGAGATTTATTTTGCTAATGATATTTATATTGGGAAACTACGTACAGATTTAGATCGTCGTGAAACTTCACTTAGCAATGTTGCACCAGATGTTATCAATGCTGTTCTTGCAACAGAGGATGAATATTTTCGCGAGCATAATGGCATCGTACCAAAAGCGGTTATCCGCGGATTATTACAAGATGTCACAAACTCTGCTACACAGACAGGTGGCTCTACTCTAACACAACAGCTTATTAAAAACCAAGTATTAACAAATGAAGTATCCTATGAACGTAAAGCAAAGGAAATTTTACTTGCGATGCGTTTAGAGCATTTTATGACAAAGGAGGAAATATTAGAGGCTTACTTAAATATTATTCCATATGGTCGTAACTCATCAGGTCGAAATATTGCAGGTATTGAAACAGCCGCTGAAGGGATTTTTGGCATCAAAGCGAAAGAGCTATCACTTCCGCAGGCAGCATACATAGCTGGTATTCCACAAGCTCCATTTGCCTATACACCATTTACAAATACAGGTGAGCTAAAAAGTGAGGAAGCTTTACAACCAGGTATTGATCGTATGAAAACAGTGCTTTACCGCATGAAAGAAGCTGGTTATATTGATGATGCACAATATCAAGCAGCGCTCGACTACGATATTACTGCCGATTTCCGCGGACCAGAAATGCGTGCGGAGGATCGTTATCCATGGCTTACATATGAGCTTGAAAGTCGTGCAATAGATATTATTGCAGAAAAACTAGCACAAGAGGATGGTATTGATCCAGAGCGTTTAAAATCCGAAAAGAAACTAAGGGAAAAGTATAGAATCTTAGCTGATCGTGATGTTCGTTCGAAGGGCTATCGTATTTATTCAACGATTAATAAAGATATGTACGATGCTATGCAAAAAGCAGCGCAAAACTTCCAATATTATGGTCATACGTATACTGGAAAAGGCAAGGACCCTGTAACTGGTGAGGAAACTGATATCGAAATGCCAGTACAGGTAGGTAGTATTTTAATTGAAAACACAACAGGTCGAATTTTAAGCTTTGTCGGTGGACGAGATTTTAAAACAACACAAGTAAACCATGCCACACAAGCTTATCGTTCGAATGGTTCTACAATGAAGCCACTACTTGTTTATGCACCAGCGATTGAATATGGTGTAATTGGTGCAGGTAGCCCCTTAGTTGACGTAAGATTCTCCATCGGTTCATGGAGTCCAAGTAACTATATTGCAAGTGATGAACGAGGGATTATTCCTGCGCGTGAGGCTTTAGCAGACTCTCAAAATATTTCAGCATTACGTTTATATAATGACATTTTAAATAGACGTCCTGCTGATCTATTAGTCAAAATGGGCTTCAGCAAATTACATCCTGATGATTTCACAAACCTTGCAACAGGTATTGGTGCTTTACATGAAGGTGTAACTGTTGAAGAAAATACAAATGCCTTTGCAACCTTTGCAAATGGTGGACAGTTTATTGATTCCTATATGATTGATCGAATTGAAGATCAAGATGGCAATATCATTTATCAGCATGAGGTAGCACCTACCCAAGTGTTTAGTCCAGAAACATCGTATATCATTACAGATATGCTACGTGATGTTTTAACACAAGGAACGGGTACACTTGCACGAAATTCATTGAAATTCTCCTCTGATTTCGCTGCAAAAACAGGTACTTCTCAAGATTATAAAGATGTGTGGTTAGTAGGATATAATCCGAATATCTCTCTTGGTGTTTGGATGGGCTACGATCAGCCACGTACCTTATATGCATTTAATAATACGTATTCACAGCCTAGTGTTCGTGTTAATAGACTATGGGCAACACTGATGAATGCTGTTTACGATGTGGATCCACAATTTATTGATCCAGCAACAAGCTTTGCGAGACCGCCAAATGTCATCACTGCTTCATTCTGTGGTATTTCAGGCTTAGCACCTTCTGCAGCTTGTGCAAACGCTGGCCTTGTACGCTCAGATTTATTTAATGCGAAGGTCTTTGTCCCGTCACAGCCAGATAATAGCTTTGGCTCTGGAAGCGGCAGCGTTGTAACAATTAAAGGAAAAACATATAATGCGCTATCAAGTACACCTGCTGAATTTGTACGCTCTGGTGGTGTAGGTCTTAACCAAGACTTTATTAAACGAATGTTAGGAAGACTTGGTGGGAACCCTGCAAGCCTATTACCGAAAAATTCATCACTATCTACGTCATCTGTATCAGCAGCGGATTTCCCAGCAGATAGTAGCCCACCAGCGGCTGTAAGTGCTTCGATTAATGGCTCAAGATTGTCTTGGTCAGGTTCATCCAATGACGTTGTAGGCTATCGCATTTACAATGTAACAAATGGGGGCAAAACATTAGTAACCTCTGTCTTGGAGTCAACACAAAGCATTACTGTTGCTAGTGGACAAGCCTATGTTGTTGTCGCTGTTGATATTACAGGTTTAACCTCTGCGCAATCTAATGTTGTTTCTACAGGCGGTAGTGAAAACACGCCTGAGCCAGAAGAAAGTGAAGAGGAACAAGAACAAGAGCCAGATCAAGAAACACCACCACCTGCTGAGGGTAATGAAGGTGACACTGAAGGGAATGGTAACGGCTCTACAAATGGCAATGGGTCTAGTGATAATGGCAATGGCTCAAACCCTAGCAATAACAATGGAAATGGTGGTACAGCTAATCCTGAAGAAGGATCAAACGGAGGAAATACCAGCCCCCCTCCTCCTACTGATACACCAACTCAATAACAATCAATTACGCCCCAGCGTATAAACTGCATCCCAATTGTTAGACACATCTAACAATTGGCAGGTGCAGTTTTTCTATGGCTAAATTTAGTACAGAGGAAGAAGTTTTCTGTATCTATTGCTGACGCTTCGCTTTCGATACAAAAAGAATTTGCTGAACTAAGATAACCTACTACATTTCATCTTTAAATTGTAGTAGGTTGATTTTTTTGTCATGATAGAGAGGACTACTATTTTAAAGAGGTGGGCATATCATGAATATATTAGTTTTAGGAGGTACACGCTTTTTTGGTCAAAAGCTAGTGGAGCTCTGTCTTCAAGAGGGGCATCATGTTACCATTTTAACGCGTGGTCAAACGAAGCATCCGTTCGGCTCAAATGTACAGCAATTCATTGTTGATCGCAATAATAGCGAGGCATTAGCACAAGCACTTGTTAATTCAACATGGGATATTGTCTATGATAATATTTGCTATTCTCCAAACGAAGCACAGGTTATTTGTGAGGTATTAAAGGGGAAAACAAAAAAGCTTATCTTTACTTCTACACTGGCAACCTACGAGGTGGATGGCAAAATAAAAAAAGAGGAAGACTTCGACCCATTCCATTATCCAATTCGTATGGGACAGCGTGAAGATTTCTCCTATGGTGAGGGAAAACGACAAGCAGAGGCTGTTTTATATCAAAAGGCTACATTTCCTGTTGTTACTGTACGCTTTCCAATTGTAATGGGTGAGGATGATTATACACGACGTTTACATGTTCATATTGAGCGTATTTTACACAACAAGCCTATCACTGTAACCAATATTGATGCACAAATGAGCTATATTACAGACAAAGAGGCTGCCGCATTTTTATACTTTGCTGGAATGTATCCAATTGAAGGCCCTTACAATGCAACAGCAAACGGTACAATTTCATTAAAGGAATTAATTGCGCTTATTGAACAAGCCAGTGGTAAGCAGGCGAAAATTGCTCTTGTTGGCGGTGATCAGGCATCCCAATCACCTTATAATGTTCCTGCCCATTGGTATATGTCAAATACAAAAGCAACTACAGCAGGATTTACCTTTAGTCAGCTCCATGAGTGGCTACCTGAATTAGTAACAACCTTAGTAAAGCAGTTTCAATAATGCGCTAAAACATAAAGAATCTGCTAGATAACCAGCAGATTCTTTATACATTAAGGTAAAATGGTCTTTAAAATAGCTACAGCCTTATCGATTTCTTCCTTTGTTACTGTTAATGGTGGTAAAAGACGAATAACATTTGGCCCTGCGCTTACTAGCAATAAGCCTTTGTCTTCTGCTGTTGCAATCAAAGAGGCCACCTCTGTGTCACCACAGTCAATGCCTAATAATAGACCCTGTCCTCGAAGCGTATAATGAGAAGGTAACTGTGTTGTTAATTGTTCCATAAAATAGGCAGCCTTGTCTTGAACTTGCTGTAAAAATACTGGCTCAAAAACATGGCTTAACACAGCCTCCGCCACACTCATAGCAAGAGGATTACCTCCGAATGTAGTGCCATGTGTACCTGGACTAAATGTCGAATAAAGGTCTGCTACCCCAAGCATAGCGCCAACAGGGAAGCCACCACCTAAGCCCTTTGCCAATGTAATAATATGTGGCTTTAATACCGTTTGCTCAAAGGCGTAGCGTGTTCCTGTACGTCCAATACCTGTTTGTACCTCATCAACAATCAGTAAAATCCCTTTCTCATCACAAATCTTTGCAATAGCTGCTGCAAATGCTGGCGTAACATTATGAATGCCACCTTCTCCCTGAATCATCTCCAGCATAATAGCTGCGACAGAGTCATCTATCGCGGCTTCCAATGACGCAACATCATTAAATGGTAAAATCGTAAACTTTTCAACAAGTGGTCCAAAGCCATTATGTATTTTGCCTTGACCTGTCGCAGACATTGCTCCAAATGTACGACCATGGAATGATTTTTCAAATGTAATCATATGATGTTTGCCTGTATGCTTACGCGCTAATTTAATCGCGGCTTCATTAGCCTCTGCTCCGCTATTACAAAAAAAGGCATGAGCAAAATGTGTATTAGCGATTAATTGTTGGGCTACCTTTTCCTGACCAAGAATATCAAAAAGGTTGGATATATGCCAAAGCTTTTCACTTTGCGCTTGTACTGCCTGCACAATAGCTGGATGGGCATGACCAAGACTTACAACAGCAATGCCACTTGTAAAATCTAAGTATTGCTTGCCCGCAGCATCTTCTACAATCGTTCCTTGCCCTTTCACAATTTGTGCGCGACGTTGCCCATAGTTTCCAAATAAAGCACTCATTTTATCATCTCCACCATTATTTAAAATGCTTTTCTTATCACACTATACTTCAAGAGCTTATATATTATGAAGAACTTGAAGTGATAATTGTTGTCCCTACTAACGCTTCTCCTACAATTTGTACAGATGGAATACCTGCATGTAAACAATCAAGAGCACCTTGTACTTTTGGGATCATCCCTCCATATATATGCTCTTCCTCTATCCATTGTTCAATTAAGGCGGGTGTAGCTGTTGCTTGATATTCATCCTCAATACGAATACCACTCACATCTGTTACAAGCAATAGACTATCTGCTCCTACCGCTAATGCTATTTCACTTGCGACTGTATCCCCATTAATATTTAAAGCCTGTCCTTCTGTATTGGCTCCAACACAGGCAATCACAGGAACAATGCCTGCTTGTAAGAGCGCCTCAAGCAATGCTGTGTTGATAGCTTGAACAGCGCCCACATAGCCATAGGTATCTTTATCTAAAAAATCTGCTACCATTAGCTGACCGTCAAAGCCATTTAAGCCAATTGCTGTAATATTAGCGCTTGTTAATTCATGAACTAATGCTGGATTTACTTTCCCTATTAGCGTTGACTGGACAACTTCCATAGCGTCTTTAGTTGTCACGCGTATACCATTTAACGTATGTGACGTAATGCCTTGAGCAGCTAGTTCACGATTAATGGCAGGGCCGCCACCATGGGTAATAATAAGCTCTACACCACTTTCTTGAAGCCCTTTAAAGCTTTCAAAAAAAGCTTCATTCAAGCCCTCCAACGTACTGCCTCCAAGCTTAATAACCATACGTTTATGAGCGGTATGATGCATTGATTTGAACGTAGTCATATGTTAAATCACATCCCCAAGCATGCCCCTTACCTTCACCAATACCAAGGGACACATAGATTTTTACTTCATGCATTTTTAATATTTGAATCAACTCATCCTCTGAGAAAGGCACTGGCTCTCCATTTTCAACCATTGTAGCACCGCCTATTTGAATGGTAATTTTATCTGGATCAACTGTTGCACCACTGTACCCTACTGCCGCAATAATACGTCCCCAGTTGGCATCACAGCCGAATACAGCAGTTTTAACAAGTGGTGAGCCAACAACGGATTTAGCAATTTTACGTGCCTCCTCGTCTGACACAGCCCCTTCAACTTCTACTTCAATTAGCTTTGTTGCACCTTCGCCATCTTTTGCAATCATTTTTGCTAAATCTTCTGCTACTGTTTTCAATGTATAGTAGAAATGATGCCAATCTGGATGTTCAGGTGTTAGCGTAGCATTGCCCGCTAAGCCATTTGCCAAAACAACAACCGTATCATTTGTAGATGTATCTCCATCCACTGTAATCGCATTAAATGTTAAATTCGTAATATCAACAAGTGTTTTTTGTAAAACATCTGTTTCAATATTGGCATCTGTTGTAATAAAACCAAGCATCGTTGCCATATTCGGCTCAATCATGCCTGACCCTTTGGCTACACCAGCAATAATCACTTCTTTGCCATCCACAGTCGTACTGTAGCTTGTGTTTTTCATCACCGTATCTGTTGTTAAAATAGCCTGTGCAAAATCAATGGCACTTTCTAAACTATCCTTTGGCTCTAGCTTTTGAATACCTGCTGTTACTGGTTCCATCTTCATGATTTCCCCAATTACGCCTGTTGAGCAAACCCCTACTAAATTTGCGGCAATCCCTAATTTTTCAGCCGTGAGTTGTTGCATTGCTTGTGCATCTTGCAAGCCTTGTTTACCCGTGCAGGCATTTGCATTACCAGAATTCACAATCATCGCCTGCATTTTTTGTGTTGTGTAAACCACTTCTTTGGTTACTTTTAATGGTGCTGCCTGCACAGCATTTGTTGTAAAAACACCTGCAACACTAGCTGGAACATCACTTACTAAAAGCGCTAAATCCTTTTTTTTATGCTTTAAACCGCAGTGTAATCCTGCTGCCTTAAAGCCTTTTGGTGAAACAATATTTTTACTTGATAATTTTTTCATACTATTTGTGGATGTCGTCATGGTCATTCCATTTCCTCCTTCAATTGAAAAATCACAGTTGCTAAATAAAGAACGGTACAACATCTAGTCCTGTTGTTTGTGGTAAATCAAACTGAACGTTCATATTTTGGATTGCTTGTCCCGCTGCGCCCTTCACAAGGTTATCAATAACACTAACAATTGTGGCACGGTTTGTACGGCTATCCACTTTCACTAAAATATCGCAATAATTAGAGCCCTTTACACGATTAGTTGCTAAGCTATTACTATCTGTTACAACTCGAACAAATGGATGTTTTTCATAGGCTGTCTGTAAGCAAGCCACTAATTGTTCCTCAGTAATACCCGGTAAGACAGGTGCATAGGTTGTTGCTAAAATTCCCCGCGTCATCGGCACTAAATGTGTATTAAATGTAATGGTTGTATCTACATCCGCAAACATCGAAATAGCCTGTTCAATTTCAGGGATATGCTGATGCGTATTCATTTTATAAATCGAAAAGTTCTCATTTGTTTCACTAAAATGCGTTGCTTGTGATGGCTTATTACCAGCTCCTGAAATACCACTTTTTGCGTCAATGACTAAAAAGTTTGGATCAATTAGCTGTTCTTTTAATAATGGTAGCAATGCTAATAACACAGCCGTTGGGTAGCAGCCTGGATTTGCAATTAATGTTGCCTGCTGTATCGATGCTGTATTCCACTCTGTTAGACCGTAAACACTTTGCTGAATGCTTGTTAATGGTGCAGCTTTTTTGCCATACCACGTTTCATAGCTTGTAGGGTCCTTTAATCGGAAATCACCAGACAAATCAATTAGTTTAGGTCCTTTGCCTACTAATGGTGGTAATAGCTCACTTGTTACCCCTGAAGGTGTACTTGTAAACACAACATCATATTGCGTTAAAATATCATAATCAATTTTTTGTAATGGTGTATCAGCAATTTGGACAAGGTGCCCAAACTTGGAGGAAAAAACAACACCCTCTTCAGAAGATGTAAATAGCTCAATTTGCTCTACAGCTGAATGATTATGTAAAAATCGAATAAGCTCCAATCCACCATATCCTGTTGCTCCAACAATACCTACTTTCAATGCGCTCACCTCTGAAATAAGTTAAAAATAGTATACGTCTGCATAAATATTAAGTCAACTGAATTTTTATTTAATCTATATTTTTTTCTTAAACGATACCGCTTTCTTTTATAGCATTGTATGTTTACAAAAATAAGGCAAGAATTCTTTCGCTTATCGAATGAATTCTTGCCTTCTTTTTATGCATCTATTGTATAAATATCAATCTCTTTCTTAATCTTCCATTGTTGATAAATCGCCTGTTGGTAAATTTAATTCCCACGCCTTTAATACACGACGCATAATTTTCCCACTACGTGTTTTCGGCAGCTTGTCTTTAAATTCAATTTCTCGTGGCGCTGCATGTGCCGATAAGCCCTTCTTCACAAAATCCCTTATATCTTCAATCAATGCCTCAGAAGGTTCAACCCCTTCACGCAATGCTACAAAGGCTTTAATAATTTCTCCGCGCACTGGATCTGGCTTACCAATGACACCCGCTTCTATTACATCTGGATGTTCAAGTAGCTTACTTTCTACCTCAAATGGTCCTACACGCTCACCAGCCGTCATAATAACATCATCTACACGTCCCTGGAACCAGAAGTAGCCATCCTCATCCATATAAGCAGAATCGCCAGATACATACCATTCACCTTTTAAGAAATAGGATTCATAGCGCTCTGGATTGCCCCAAATTTGGCGCATCATCGCTGGCCAGCCTCGACGAATCGCTAAGTTCCCCATTGTAAATGGAGGTACTTCCTCACCCGTATCATCAACAATCGTTGCATAAATACCTGGGAGCGGTTTCCCCATGGAGCCTGGCTTAATATCCATTGAAGGATAGTTACAAATCATATGTGCCCCTGTTTCTGTCATCCACCATGTATCATGTATACGATGTCCTAGCTCCTCTACTCCCCAGCGAATTACTTCTGGATTTAATGGCTCACCTACTGATAAAACATGTCGTAGCGACGATAAATCATAGCTTTCAAGTAAGCCGCTGCCTGCACCCATCAGCATACGGAACGCTGTTGGCGCGCTATACCACACCGTTACACTATAATCCTCAATAGCTTGATACCATGCTTGCGGTGAAAATCTGCCACCAACAATTAACATTGTTACACCATTTAGCCATGGGCCGAAAATACCGTAGGCTGTGCCTGTTACCCAGCCAGGATCGGCTGTGCACCAGTAAATATCATCATCACGTAAATCAAGCACCCACTGTGTTGATTGATATTGCTGAATCATTGCATTATGAACATGCAATACCCCTTTCGGCGCACCTGTTGAACCAGATGTATAATGAAGAATCATCCCATCTTCTCGATCTACCCATTCAATATCAAACTGGCTTGAAGCCTTATTTAAATGTTTCTTAAAATCTAATATTTGCTCTGTTTCTTCTATTCCTTCACCTACTAAAAATACACGTTCTAATTTTGGTAATTTAGCTAAAGGTACACGCTCAAGTAGCTCTGGTGTTGTAACGATTGCTTTTGCCTCACTATCTGCCAGTCGATCATAGACAGCGCCTTCCATAAAAGCCTCAAATAACGGGCCAACAATAACGCCCATTTTCAATGCACCTAATAATGAAAAATAAAGTTCAGGTGAACGTGGCATAAAAATAAATAGACGATCACCTTTTTGTAGATTCGTAGTTGCTTTAAAAACATTTGCCGCTTTATTTGTTTGCTTTTTCATGTCGTTAAAAGAGTATGCCTCTTTACGTTGCCCGTCATTAAAATAAAGCGCGATCTTATTTTTTCGATACGTTTCTGTATGGCGATCAATTGCCTCATACGCCATATTCACTAAACCTGTTTCAAACCAGCTAAATGCCTTTTCTGTATCAGCCCAATTATGTGTTTGTGCGACTTCCTCATAATTTGTTAGGTGGTGCTGACCAGGTAAAGCGGCTAACTTCTCCTTCATTTTCATCCCCATAAAACTACCCCTTTCTTTACATTCACCTTTGACGCTAGCCATAAATAACAATAATCCCCTCTATTGCCTTATGATTGACGTCAAAGAAAATAATGATGCAGCATTTGTTATATAACAGTTTAGAATAGTGAAAACAATTAAAACGTCGTTTACACTACTTTCATCTGTTAAATAACAGAAGCAATATAATACTATTTTACACGAATTCAGATGGAATGTCCTAATATTTTTATTTTTCCAAAAATATAGGTATATTTTGCAAAAATAAGCGTTTTTCCGCAAGAAATCAGCTATAATGTAATTATTAAAATCAGGTGGTGTAATTATGGAACATAAAAAAACTTTTTTTTCTGTCACAAAGGAAACAAAGCATGGTACTGTTTATGTGGAAGGACCTGTTCCTCCAGAAAAATTAGCTACATATTCCTTCCACGAAGGCTTAGTTGCCTTTAGACCTCCAAGGCAACAGCAGCAAGCCATTATAGAAATTGCAGGACTTCCTGAAGGACGCATTGTTATTATGCGTAAAGAGGATATTATTGTAGGCTATGTGACCTATCTCTATCCTGATCCACTTGAACGATGGGCAGAGGATCGTATCGATAATATGATTGAACTTGGTGCTATCGAAGTGATTCCAGAATACCGTGGTACAGGGGCAGGAAAATCATTGCTAGCCGTTTCATTTATGGGAGATGAAATGGAGGATTACCTTGTGATTACGACTGAATATTATTGGCATTGGGATTTAAAGGGGACTGGTCTAAATGTTTGGGATTATCGTAAAATGATGGAGAAAATGATGAGTTCAGTAGGTTTTGAGTATTTTGCTACAGACGATCCTGAAATTACATCACACCCAGCAAACTGCTTAATGGCACGTGAAGGCAAACGTGTACCCACTGAAACAATGGAAAGATTTGATAAGCTACGTTTTCGCAATCGTTTCATGTATTAACATCAACACAAGGGGGATATGTATAGATGATCGTAGAAGAAATTATGAATGATGCACCTTACACATTAGCTCCAAGCAATACAGTGCTTGAAGCGCTCAAGCTAATGCGTGAAAAAAAGGTGCGTCATTTACCAGTAGTCGATGAGGAGCAACATGTTTTAGGGGTGATTACAGAACGTGATATTAAAGAAGTCCTCCCCTCCTCATTACAGGATGAGCCTAACTCTCCTGTTTTTCATGCAAAAGTAGAGGACATCATGGTAAAGGATCCACTGATTGCTCATCCACTTGATTTTGTTGAGGAGGTAGCACTTACATTTTATGAATCAAAAGTAGGCTGTCTTCCTATTGTTTCTGGGGGAAAATTAGTCGGAATCGTCACAACAACTGATTTGCTCTATACCTATATTGAGTTAACAGGTGCTACAGAGCCTGGCTCAAAAATCGATATTCGCGTATCCGATACGCCAGGAATTTTATTTGAAATTACTAAAATCTTTCATCAGCATCATGCCAATGTCCAAAGCGTCTTAGTTTATCCTGACTCTGAAAATACACAAAATAAAATTTTAAGTATCCGAGTAAAAACACTCAATCCTTTAGTCATGATTGAAGACCTTCGCAAAGAAGGCTTTGATGTATTGTGGCCTAATTTACCAGGTGTTTCATTATAATGAAAAAGGCTGTTTTTGTTTACTCGCCTGAACAACTCGGATATAAATTTTCAGATACACATCCATTCAATCATAAACGCTTGACGCTAACAATGGACTTATTAAAAAATATAGATGCACTCGATGATAGCGATATTGTACCTGCACGTGTAGCAACAGAAGAAGAGCTTTTACTGGCACATGATCCTAAGTATATTGATATTGTCAAAAAAGCAGGACATGGTGAATTATCAGAAGCTCAATGCGAAAGCTATGGCATCGGTACAGAAGATACACCCATTTTTGAAAATATGCATGAAGCCAGTGCACAGCTTGTTGGTGGGACATTAACAGCTGTAGATTATGTGATGGAAGGCAAGGCAAGACACGCCTTGAATCTGGGCGGAGGCTTGCATCATGGTTTTCGTGGTCGGGCATCGGGCTTTTGTATTTATAATGATAGTACGGTTGCCATTCGTTACTTACAGGAAAAATACAATGCCCGTGTACTCTATGTTGATACAGATGCACATCATGGAGATGGTGTGCAATGGAGCTTTTACGAAGACCCAAATGTTTGTACATTGTCCATCCATGAAACAGGTCGCTACCTTTTCCCTGGCACGGGCAACATCACTGAACGAGGCAATGGGCAAGGCTATGGAACTTCGTTTAATTTTCCAATGGATGCTTTTACAGAGGATGAAAGTTTCCTAGATATTTATAAGCAATCCATGCGTGAAATCTTTGAATTTTTCAAGCCAGATGTTGTATTAACTCAAAATGGTGCTGATGCTCATTACTTTGATCCATTAACACATCTACATGGCACAATGAATATTTATCGTGAAATTCCAAAGCTTGCACACCAATTAGCCCATGAGTATTGTGATGGTAAATGGATAGCTGTTGGTGGTGGGGGCTATGATATTTGGCGTGTAGTGCCTCGTGCCTGGGCAATGTTATGGTTAGAAATGACAGATCAAACACTACCAATCGGTCCACTGCCACAAGCATGGCTGGATCGTTGGCAGCCTGAAGCACCCGTTCCATTGATTCCAACGTGGGAAGACCCAAGTCCCTTATATGAGGCCATTCCACGAAAAGCTGAAATTGAGGAAAAAAATGCACAAATGTTAGCAAAAGCGCTACATATTATTCGCAATGAAAAACGAGATTAACCTTGAGCCTCACAATAGTTGTGGGGCTTTTTTCAGTGGATTCATAGCAACGTCTAGGCTCTATCCGTCACTTTTAAGTTTTTATCCATCAATTTGAGCTGTCTATCCACCACTTTCGCATTTCTATCCGTCTAGCAACAAAAAAACACGTAAATCTGCTATCATCAAATTTACGTGTTGCTATTTCATTATTTACTTTTAACAGATTGTCGATGTTCGATACGATGCGGTAAAATGACCGCCTCATCCTCTACAGGCTCCTTGCTCATTAATTTCGTAAGCAGGCGCATCGCAACAGCCCCAATATCATAGAGCGGTAGCGCAACACTTGTAAGCTGTGGGCGAACCATTCGTGCTAGCTTTGAATTTTCAAAGCTAATAATTTCAATATCACCTGGCACATCTTTCCCTGCATCCTGTGCTCCATGGATTAAACCAATTGCTAATTCATCACTACCTGCAAAGTAAGCTGTGGGCGGATTATCAAGCGCAGATAGTATCTCCCAAGCCTCTAAGCCCATATCATAGCTCGATTCCTCTGCGGCAATTAAGGCCTCATCAATTGGCAAGCCAGCATCCTCTAATGCCTTCTTATAGGCAGCCAGTTTAAATTTTCCGTTAATTGTATACGATAGTGGACCTGTCACAAAGCCGATACGTGTATGACCATTTTGGATAAGTAAAGAAATTGCTTCATAGGCTGCTTGGAAATAATCAATATTCACAGTAGCGATTGTTTGGGATTCATCTACAGAGCCCGCAAGTACAATTGGCACTGGCGAATGATCCATTGTTTGTTGCATTTTTTCTGTCACTTCATCACTCATCATAACAATACCATCTACCTGCTTCCCTAGCATTGTATCGAGTAGCTGTAACTCTTTATCTTCATGTTGATCCGAATTGGCTAAAATAATATTGTAACGGTACATTGTGGCAATATCCTCTACCCCACGAGCCAGCTCAGCATAAACATTATTTGCAATATCTGGGATAATCACGCCAACTGTTGTTGTTTTCTTACTTGCTAAACCTCGCGCTACTGCGTTTGGACGGTATTCTAATCGTTCAATTACTTCTAATACTTTTTTTCGTGTCGCTGGCTTAACGTTTTGATTGCCGTTCACTACACGAGAAACTGTTGCCATTGAAACATTTGCTTCTCTTGCAACATCATAAATTGTAACAGTCATCGTACGTGCCTCCCTTGTTCTTATTATAAAACTTCTCATCACTAATAAAGATTTGATGACGAACCATTAATAGCTTTATCATACGATAATTTTCATAGCATTTTCAAGAAGAACTACATAAAGCCAAGTACAAATAGTCCTATTCTAGCCATTAATTTGTCACGATACAGCAAACACCGCCTGCCAAAGTAAGCAAGCGGTGTGTACTGTTAATCATTACGCATGAATTTCATGATTTTTCATGAATTTTTGTAGCGTATCATAGAATGCGTCAAATGTTGGAATATCCATTTGTTGTTGTGAGTCAGAAAGCGCTACAGATGGGTCTGGATGCACTTCTGCCATAACACCATCAGCACCAATCGCAATCGCTGCTTTCGCACATGGTAATAGTAAATCACGACGACCTGTTGAATGCGTTACATCTACCATAACAGGTAAATGTGTTTCTTGTTTTAAAATTGGTACAGCCGAAATATCTAATGTATTACGTGTTGCTTTTTCATACGTACGAATACCACGCTCACAAAGAATAATATTTTCATTGCCTTTAGACATAATGTATTCTGCTGCATGAATAAATTCATCAATTGTTGCAGCTAAGCCTCGTTTTAATAATACAGGCTTATTTGTAGCTCCTGCTGCTTTTAGTAGTTCAAAGTTTTGCATATTACGTGCACCGATTTGGATAACATCGATATAATCTAATGCTTCCTCTAAATGGCTTGGTGTTACGATTTCTGTAATAACGGCTAAACCATATTCCTCTGATACACGTTTTAAAATTTTAAGGCCATCTAATCCTAAGCCTTGGAAGTCATATGGAGAAGTACGTGGTTTATATGCACCACCACGAATTAATTTTTCACCTTTTGCTTGAATAGAAGCGGCAACTGCTGCTACTTGCTCGTAAGATTCAACCGCACAAGGACCAAACACAAATGATGGTTTACCTTGTCCAATTAATTCACCATTAATATTAATAACAGTATCTTCAGACTTTTTCTTACGCGATACAAGCAATTCCTTCTTCTTATCTGCTTCAAGCTGTTTTAAAGCTGTTTTAAAGATTTGCTTAAATATATAATCAACCGTCATTTGGTTTAATGGCCCTTGATTGTGTTCCTTAATAAGATCAAGCATGTGTCTTTCACGTAATGGATCATAGCGATTTACACCTTGCTTTTCTTTAATTTTACCAATTTCATCAACCACAGCTGCACGTTCGTTAATTAGACGAAGAATTTCTAAATTTAAACCGTCTATTTGACTACGTAGACTTTCTAAATCTTTCTGGCTCATGCTTTGTTGCTCCTCTCCTTATGACAGACACTTTCAGAACTCTGAAATGTATGTTACATTTTTAGATATTAGCAATATTATAATCAATGTTGTGCAGAATGTCACGCATTTTTAATTTAGCGCTTCAACTCGCTAAATTGTTTTCAGGTATGACAAGAAAGGAAGCGATTACATTGAGTTCTAAATTATTCGCACTTGATATTGGTACACGCTCAGTAGTCGGGATTATTCTTCAAGAAGAAAACGACCATTTTCATGTAGAAGATATTTTAGTGAAAGAGCATAAAGAACGTGCCATGGTAGATGGGCAAATACATAATGTCATGTATGTGGCAGAACTAATTAACGAAATAAAACAAGAGCTTACAGAAAAGCATGGCCCTTTAACAAAAGTAAGTGTTGCGGCAGCGGGGCGCTCTTTAAAAACAGAACAAGCAAGCGTGACCATTAATATACGAAATCGCCCAATTTTTACAGAGGAAGATATTAGTCGCTTAGAGCTTCAAGCTGTTCAGCAAGCTCAGCAACAGCTCTTACAACAAAAAGAGGATGCGAAAATTAGTCATTATTACTGTGTGGGCTATTCGGTACTCTATTATCGCTTAGATGGCGAGGAAATTGGTAGCCTGCTTGATCAGCAAGGCGATGAGGCACAAATTGAAGTGATCGCTACCTTCCTACCACGCGTTGTTGTAGAATCGTTGATTGCTGCGCTCAAGCGTGCTGATTTAGAGATGGAAGCCCTAACATTAGAGCCTATTGCAGCGATTAACGTGCTCATTCCACCTACGATGCGTCGCTTAAATGTGGCGTTGGTCGATATAGGTGCTGGTACATCCGATATTGCCATTACCGATAAAAGCACTGTTGTTGCCTATGGAATGGTACCAACAGCAGGCGATGAAATTACAGAAGCATTGAGTGACCATTATTTACTAGATTTTCCCATCGCAGAGAATGCCAAGCGTCAGCTTCAAACAGAAGAAAACATATTGATTCAAGATATTTTAGGCTTTGATCAGTATTTCCCAAAGGATGAAGTTTTATTAGCTATTGAACCAGCCGTTAAGCAGCTCGCAAAATCCATTGGAGAGGAAATTTTACGTTTAAATAATCAAACAGCGCCTAAAGCGGTGATGCTTGTTGGTGGTGGTAGTTTAACGCCAAACCTGCCAGCAGAGCTTGGATATATTCTTGATTTACCAGCAAATCGTATAGCCGTTCGAGGTATTGATGCTATTCAAAACCTTACAAGGGAAGAGCATATACAGGCATCCCCAGAATTAGTGACGCCAATAGGAATTGCGATTGCGGCTAAAAAAATGCCGATTCAGTATATGAGCCTTACTGTTAATAATCAAGTTGTACGTCTTTTTGAATTAAAGGAAATGACTGTGGCAGATGCTTTTTTAGCGGCAAATATTCGAGCAAAGCAATTATATGGCAAGCCCGGTCACGGCTTATCTGTTCATGTTAATGGACAGGATATTTTTATTCCGGGTGGTCATGGACAGCCTGCAGAAATACTTGTAAATGGGCAACCAGCAACGACTAAAACGCTGATTAAAACAGGGGATGCCATTCAGCTTATTGAGGGACAGGATGGACAGCCTGCAACAGCAAGTGTACGAGATATTGTTGATCCTGCAGCCATTAAAACCGTCACTATCCAAAATACTAAATATGTGATTGAACCAAAAATTTTGGTCAATCATACACCAGCATCATTGGATACTGTTTTAAATGACCGTGATATTGTGACATTTGATATTGCAGAAACCATCGAAGATATTTTTAAAATCACAAATAATTGGCATTTACTGAAGCAATTCGAATCCTATACGATTCAAGTAAATGGACAGCCTTTATATTTACCTGAATTTTCATCACAGTTAATGATTAATGATAAAGCAGCTAAATTAAGTTATACGGTGCAGGATGGGGATATCATTAGCTTCCAGCAACAAGCTTTGCCGACCGTGCAACGAATTGCAGACCAAATGAATCTTTTAGTTGAAGATAAAATAACGGTGCATTTCCAAAATGAAGTGCTAGAACTAACGAAAATAGTCAATGAGGCTCTCGTCAATGAACAGGTTGTTTCACCACTATCAACTGTGCCAAATGGTGCTGCTGTTATATTTAGAGAAAAAGATCGCAGCCGTTGGATTTACCAGGATGTATTCCGTTTCTCCAACTGGCAGTTACCTACTAGCTTTAAAGGAAACTTCACCATTTTAAGAAATGGGCAACCTGCTAGCTTTGATATGGAAATTTTCGGTGGGGATAAATTGGAAATTCTATTAGAACAATCACCTATTACTTAACAAAAGGCTATGTTACATTTTCCCATGTAACATAGCCTTTTTATCATCTATTATGCACGTACTTCTTCCGTTGTTTCCTCGGCCTGCTCTGGTGTTGCCTCTGCTGTTGGTTCCTCATTCGGTGTATAATCCTCTAGTGGCTCTTCACCTTCAAATGACACTGTACCATCATCAAAAACAGTCGGTGCTTTCGCTGTTTTTAATGTTTTCACCTTCTCCACTAATTGTGAAGATTGCTCCTGCAATTGCTTAGAAAGCTGTAATGTTTTATCTTTTGCAGTTGTAGAGAAATCTGCACTCTTATCTTTTAAACTAACAGCTTGTACAGCTACATCGCTACGTAAATCTTTTCCTGATTTAGGCGCTAATAATAGACCTGCTGCTGCTCCAACAATTCCCCCAACTAATGCACCAATCACAAAATCTTTCATATTTACACGCTCCTCTTCATAAATCGATTCCTGCGGATGATAAAGCTGTGGCAGTGAACTTTCAAGCTGCTGTTCCTTTACTTCGTTAAAATTCGGCTTTTGAGTTGTCATGCAAACAATTCCTCCCCATCTAATAGTCAATTTTGTCCAGACAAGTTATTCATCTTCTTTTACAGATGCATCTTCAACTTATGTCTAAGACTTTATTTTTATTCGGTCAGTATTGTATACTCACCAAATAATTATCACTTTTTACGACCCCATTTTCGTTTCGGCTTTTCAGCTTGTACCTCTTCAAATGCATATGCATTCTCCACGACAGCTTCTTCAGCCTGCTCAATAATTTTGCGCTTTTTCCATTTGTCAGCGATGCCCATTGCCACATTACTCCACTGTACAACCTGCGCAATTTTCTCTTCATTTTGCTCTACGCTTTTAGAAACAGAAGATGTAATCTGCTGTACAGATTGATTTAAACCATTCACAGAATCACCAATACCTTTAACAGCATGAACAACTGAATTTAATTGTTCAGATTTATGTTGAATATCCTCTGCTAAGCTATTTGTTTTTGTTAATAAGGACGTTGTTTCACGTGTAATGCCTTCCATTTGTCCTTCAATGCCTGATAATGTCCCAGCTAAGCTGTTTAAAATAGACTTGAGTGAAAATAATGTCATACCTACACTCACACATAAAATTAAAAATCCGATTGCAGCAATAATGGCTGCAATATACAAAATGACTTCCATAAATTGACCTCCTGCTAGTAAATTCTCTTTACTATTACTTTCCCTAACTTCGACAAAAAAAACAAAATTCCTGCTAAAGTTTAAAAAAACAGCTTAACCCATACGGACTAAGCTGTTTCATTACTTTTTAGCACGTTTTCAAAAGCATCTTGGAATTTATGAACATCACCAGCGCCCATAAATAAAAAGACTGCGCCTTTATGTCTTGTTAATATATCAATTCCTTCAGTGGTAATCACTGCACTGCCTTCAATAAGTGACGCTAGATCATGAATCGAAAGAGCGCCTTGTGTTTCTCTTGCAGAGCCGAAAATATCACATAAATAGGCTGTATCTGCAAGGCTTAAACTATCTGCAAAATCCTGTAAAAAAGCTTGTGTGCGTGTAAATGTATGTGGTTGGAAAATAGCGACTAGTTCACGCTCAGGGAATTTTTGTCGTGCAGATTGAATCGTAGCACGAATTTCTGTTGGATGGTGTGCATAGTCATCTATTAACACAGTATCCCCTATATCTGTTTCTGTAAAACGTCTTTTTACGCCTTTATACGAATTTAGACGCTCCTGAATAAGCTCAGGTGACATTCCCTCATACTCACATAGTGTAATTACTGCTAACGTATTTAACACCGCATGATCCCCAAATAATGGGATAAAGAAAGTGCTATAAAATTCATTGCGAACAAAAACATCAAATTTTGTACCTTCTGTTGTTTTTTCAACATTGCGCGCTTCAAAATCATTTTCAGCACCAAAGCCATAATACACAACAGGTACTTTCGCTTGAATACGTTGAAGCTGCTCGTCATCACCGCATGCAATAATTGCTTTTTTCACTTGCATTGCTAATGATTGAAAGGCTGAATAAACATCCTCTATATTGGCAAAATAATCAGGATGATCAAAATCAATATTTGTCATCACGGCATAGTCAGGACTATATGCTAAGAAATGACGGCGGTATTCACATGCCTCCATCACGAAAAAGTCAGCATTTTCATGACCAGCTCCTGTACCATCTCCAATTAAGTAAGATGTCGGTTTATAACCACCTACTACATGCGCCATTAAGCCTGTTGTAGATGTTTTTCCATGTGCTCCTGTAATGGCAATGGATGTATAGTTACCAATATATTCACCTAAAAACTTATGGTAACGAATAACCTCTACACCAATTTCACGTGCACGCACTAATTCGGGATGGTCATCAGGAAAAGCATTTCCTGCAATAACGGTCATCCCTTCTTGAATATTATCTGCATTAAATGGATAAATTGGAATATTACGTTCACGTAACGGCTGCTCCGTGAAGAAATATTTTTCGACATCTGAGCCTTGCACTCGTTCACCAGCATCAAATAAGATTTGTGCAAGTGGACTCATACCAGAGCCTTTAATGCCTGTGAAATGAAAAACTGTCATTAATTAAACCCCCCGGGAATTTCAATATCCCATCTATCATCTCTAGTAGGTGTAACGTATTATTGTACAACCGGTTAGGTATTAATACCTTTACAAGTGTTAAAAAATACGTACTATTCAACACATCTTGTCTATTATAGCACTTTTTAAGCATAAGAATAAATGTGTAAGTTTTCTAAAAAAATTAATTTTAGTATTAATAAGTTAATCTAAACGTAAACAACGTAATTTTTAGTCAAACATTGTCATTAAATCCTCTTCCGTAATATAGCTTTCACGTGGTTTACTGCCTCTCGCCTCAGATACAAAGCCATGTGACTCTAACATATCAATTAAACGGGCGGCACGATTATAGCCAATATGATATTTTCGTTGAATTAATGAGGTAGAAGCGCCACCTTGCTCATAAACAAATCGGCACACATCCTCAAATAGATCATCCTGCTCTGCAGTTACCTCTGTTTTCTTTAAAAGGTCTTCCTGATCGAAAATATAATCAGGCTCGCCCTGTTCCCGAACATGCTCAATAATCGCCTCAATTTCATCATCTGTGACAAATGTTCCCTGTAAACGGACAGGCGCTGACATACCATTACCTAAATATAACATATCCCCTCGACCAAGCAATCTTTCTGCTCCTTGCCCATCCAAAATTGTACGTGAATCAATTTGTGAGGAAACGGCAAAAGCAATACGTGTAGGAATATTCGATTTAATCAACCCTGTAATAACATCGACAGATGGCCTTTGTGTAGCAACAATTAAATGAATACCACAAGCACGAGCCTTTTGTGCAATACGGCAAATTGCCTCCTCTACATCTGCTGGAGACATCATCATTAAATCAGCCAGTTCGTCAATCACAATTAAAATATAAGGCAATTTCAGGCTATGTTCATTATTCTTATCAGCGATTGCATTATAACGTGTAATATCACGTGCACCTGCATGCGCAAATAATTGATAGCGGCGCTCCATTTCCTCCACTGCCCATTTCAGCGCAGCCGTTGCAGCCTTCACATCTGTAATAACTGGACTTACTAAATGTGGAATATGATTAAATGGTGCTAGCTCTACCATTTTCGGGTCAATCAGCATAAGCTTTAATTCATGTGGCGCAGCTTTATATAATAAACTAACCAAAATCGAATTAATACAAACAGATTTACCAGAACCTGTCGCACCAGCAATTAAACCGTGAGGCATCTTCCGTAAATCCAGCGTAACAGGCTTCCCTGTTAAATCAAGACCGAGCGCTGCCTCTAACGGCGAATCTGATTCAAGGAAGGCTGCGCTATTTGTCACTTCTGATAAGCGAACAGCTCGTGATACTCGGTTTGGAATCTCAATACCGATGGAGCTTTTTCCAGGAATCGGTGCTTGAATACGAATATCCTTTGCGGCTAGGGCAAGCTTTAAATCATCTGCTAGGTTGCGAATTTTACTAACCTTTGTGCCATGACTCACCGTTATTTCAAATTGTGTAACAGCAGGTCCCTGCATAATCGATTCTATTTGCGCAGACACTTGGAAATAAGATAATGCCTCCACCAATGTATCTCCCTGTTGCTCCATCCACTCTGTATCCTGTGTTTTTTCCTCTGGTGGCTCTAAATACTCATCAGCAGGCTTTTGGTAAACATGCACGGGCTTTGTCGGTTTTTCGGCTACTGCTATAGCCTGTGGTTCTTGCTGCTCCACCACCTCTACTTGCACAGGCTCTTCAGGGGTAGACACAACTTCAGTAATAGGCTCTTCCATTAACTCAATCGTTGCTGAAATTTCATCCGCACTAGCTAGCTCTGTTTCTGTTTTTTCTAAAGTAGCAACATTGGACATCGTTGTAACAGGAGCCATTGTAATAACCGTTTGATGATTATCTATATGGTGCTTATTTGTATTCGTTTCTGCATGCAATTGCTCAACAGTTGTTGAATTGTCTGCTTCTTTATGTTGTGGGACATCCGCTATATCAGCGCTATCCTCTGTATGTTTTTCCACTACAACTGGTTTCACATCCACTACCTTATTAGAAGGTGGTTGCTGATCTTCTGCGGTATTAGAGGATTGTGCCATTTTCAGCTGTTGCTGGATTCTCCACTTTTCTTTATCTGTTTTTAGCATTAAGACATTAAAAGGAATTCGACTTTTTTCTTCTTTTTGCACTGTATCAGTAGATGTAGATGATTCCCCAACAAGCAGTTGCTCATCCTTGTCATTTGTTGCTGGCTGCATAACCGTTACTTCGCCAATATGAATTGTGGAATTTTCAATTTGCACCTGCTCAACAATCATTTCTTTAACATGAATTTCAGATTGATCTGCTGACAGCTTTTGAACAGCTTGCTCTTGCGCAATATCCTCTTGCACAGGCTCTTCAAATTCCATTGCGTAGGCTGTTGTTTGAGGCACAGCTACATCAGGCTGTATATGCTCCTTCATATCATTTGCTTCATCCGCTAGCTCTTCATCAAAAATAATCGGTTCATGTATAGGCGGCTCTTCTGTTTTAAGTAGTTTAGACTGCTCCACGACAGTCTGTTGGTTGATGTTAACCGACTCTTTTTCTTCTAGTATATTTTCATTGGTCGTATTTGTTGTCGCTTCTTTTATTGGCTGAGTAGCTTGTTGTATTTCAGCTACATACTCTGTTGTTGTTAGCTTGTTGTGTTCTTCCTTGCGTTTATCCAATAGCTCCTTAATTGGGCTTGGCTTTGCGAAACCATAGACAGGTGATGGCACGTCTGTTGGCACAAATCGCTTACGGTTCTCTGGTAAGCTACTTTTAACCGTTTTTTCCTGCTGTTGAAATGTTTCTTTTGGTACAGGAGGCTTCGGTTGGACAGGCTCATATTGTGCATCTCGAAAAACAAGGCTTGCCCTTGATGAATGCTCCTGCTCCATAGGCTGACTTTTAGTTTTAGCTATAGTTGTTTTTCGTCCCGTACGCTTTGAACGACTTTCCAATAATTCTCGAATTCCTGAAACCTCTACATCGTACACCCGAGAATCTACAATGTGATTATTTAGATGCTTCGGTAAAGATAAATCCCCAATTTGCCCATAGTCATCATTATCCACTTGCTGGAACATTTCTTTTTGCGACGATTGAGGCATCATTTCCTCATCATCAATTAATGGAAAGCGAAACGTTTTTTGTTTTGCTGCTGGTGGTTCATTTGGTATTTGTTGCTCCTGCTCATAGTCCTCATAGTATTCTTCATAATCATATTCATAGTCTTCTTTATTTAAAATTTTATTAATTTGTTTTTTAAACCAGTTCACTTCATTTCACTCATTTCTATTACACTTCATTTATAGCATTGCCTATTACTAGCACAATGTCTTCACCCAAAAGCATACCATAAAAATGTGTTCAAAACTTGCATTTAGAGGCTTATTCTAAACAAAAAAATCGTTATGCTACTGTCATATTTGTAACATAACGATTTCAAATGTTTCACCTCGTTAGATGAGCTGTTATTCTATTTATTGTCTTGTAATCCATATCAATAAATAAGTATTTTCTATGCCATTTTTATTTGCTCGGTACTTCAAAGGCACTACCAACAACCGCATCCTCAGGCAATACTAAAATGCCTTTTTCAGAAGGGGCGTTTGGAATCGCTAATTCACGAGCTGAGCATAGCATGCCAAAAGAATCTACACCGCGCAAGTTGCCTGCTTTTATGAGCATGCCAGAGGGCATCACTGCACCGATTTTTGCTACAACTACTTTTTGCCCTGCTTCTACATTTGGTGCTCCGCAAACAATTTGTAATGTTTCATTACCAACATTTACAGAACAGATACTTAGTTTATCGGCATTTGGATGCTTATCCTTTGTTTCTACATAGCCCACCACAAACTTTGGTGAAAAATCAACATCAAGGCGAATCGTAGCACCATTTTTTTCAATCGCTGCTTCTAGCTGTGCTACTAACTCTGGTGTTACATCCACTACGCCTTTTGCATCCGTTTGTACATAGCTACTTGCATTAAATAAATTAAAGGCTTTAATTTCCCCTGTTTGTGCCTCCTTTAAAATGGCAAAATCACCAGCACGCTCTACAACTGTTTTAACGATTGGTTCTGTCGCCAATTGAACTAATAATACATCGCCTACATGCTCTTTATTGTAAAATACATTCATTGTTTTTCTTGCTCCTTTTTCACTCTGTTTTTTGCTAGGATAAAAATTGGCTCTAGTTCGCCATCCTCATAAATAAATGATAACGATGTAATCGGTACTGTACCGACAGTAAAGAAATGCATTGTCATCTGTGCTAATACATCATACCCTGTTTCATTACGAATATCACCTATAATTAACACATCTTGATGAGGCACTGACAATGTCATATCGCCCTCTACCTGAGCACGCATTTCTTTTAAAAAGCTCTCATTTAAAATACGGCTTGCATCATACCCGTCATTCACATTGACAAAATAAAATAGATTGCCTGCTACTTCATCTTTTTTATACGTAGTTGGTAACTGCTTAACGGAAAATCTAGCCATTTCGCGAATTTGCTCCACTGTTAATTGTAATGCTTCAAGCATGGATTCATCAATAAAGCGATATGTTTTTCCTAAATCAAGCGCATAAAAAATACGCGTTTCGGCTGTATGCTCTGTCGTAATAAATGCATGTCCCTCTTTTGATGCTTGTGGATATGATGTTGCACGAATCACAGGGTAAATTTGTGTTGTTTGCTGGAAGCCTTGCTCTGCCTCTTGCTCCATTGCATGAAAGGTTTGTTCAATTGTATAGACAACTTCTGCAATAGCCGCTTCTTGTTTATCATTATATTTAGCCGCAATGCCCGGCAAGGAAAGCTCCATTCCCTTCCCAAGCTTTCTATGATTTAAGCGTAATTTATCATGCTTTTTATCATAGTGAAATTCAAAGCTCTCTGTATTTAACCGCTCTTTTAGTAGCTCTGCAAGCTGTTCTGACTTTATTTGCTTCATTTTTATTCACATCCTATTTTTAGCTAACACAGCTTCTAACAATAATAAAAATCCACATTGCTTGCAAGCTTCTCGCAGGAGTTTATGTGGATTTTAACACGTTCATATAAGCTGGGTGTAATTGGTCTATTACATCTATCAAAAATCCTATCCAGTTACTTTATCTTAACGGAATGAACAATTTTCGTCATGTCTCGCAAATTATCCTCAATATGCTTTGCTTGTGAAATCGTTGTCATTTTTATGCCGCCACTGCTTACAATTAGCTCCATTTCATCCTCTTGCTCTGTCTGAAGAACTGCTGTAAAGCCAAAACGACCATCCTTTTCATAGGTCATTTCTTCAATAATTTTAGCGGCATCGTTTTCCTGTAAAAGATTATAATATAGCTTACTATCTTGTGCTTCACGATCATTAATAAAAAGAATATAGCTTTCTTTTCCTTTTGAAATCACAATATTGTATTCATCTGAACTATCTTCAATGTTAAATTTTGAAGGCAGGTATAATTTGATTTGACCAACTTGTTCTGTATGCTGTTCTGGCTCTTCAGCAAAAACAGTTTCTGTTATTTGAAGTCCGTTCGCAATTTGCTCATCAATAGATTGACTACAGCCAGCAAGTCCCAGAAGTAAAAGCATTAAGCCAATAGCTTTTAGCCACTTATATGACATTTCTCTCTTCCCTTCACTACTAAGTTTTTTCTATTTTAAAAAAATCTTTCATAAGTTGCAACCTCACGACTTTATTCTTATCATTTATTTTTGTGAATATGTAAATAAATATTGTCCGATTAAAAGTGATACAATATGCTCAAACATTACTTGTCTACTAACTAAACCTTGCGTAAAAATACCTACAGCACCCATACCTTGCCGAATATCTTGACGTTTTGTATATTGCTCCATAATGGGTCCAAGTTCTCCACCAGCTTTTATTTCCTGGGCAATTTCTTTTGGTAATATAATTTGTGCACCTGCTGCTGTCAATATTGTACCATCTGCAACAGTAAGTGCTCCCCAGTTGCAAATATACATAGCATCAGCAATTTCCACAACACCACCCTCTAAGCCAAATGATAGCTGTGCATTTGTTTGTACCATAGCATTTTGGGCACGGTTTATAGCGCCTGCTCGTGTTTCCTCATTGCCGATTGGCTGATCTGCTACTTCAGAAGCCGCCTTTACATGAGAAAAGCTTGCATTCTTAAAATAGTGTTGAGCAATTGCTTCAACTGCCTCTACTTTTGCTTTATTTGTTGTTCCAATTGCAATCTTCATCTAACCCCTACTTTCTTTCCATAGAAAAAGATGCCCGCTAAAGGCATCTTTCTAACTTCCTATACATTAGCGCGAATCGTTTCTAATGTCGAACGATCTGCTTTTTTCACTAATTCAATAATTAATGCTTTCGCTGCTGCATAATCATCAATATGAATAATCGACGCTGCTGTATGAACGTATCGTGAGCAAATACCAATTACTGCACTTGGTACACCATCATTGGCAATATGCACCTTCCCTGCATCTGTGCCGCCTGGTGAAATAAAGTATTGATATGGGATATGATTGGACTCAGCTGTATCTAAAATAAACTCTCGTATGCCTCGATGTGTAATCATTGTACGATCATGAATACGTAGCAATGCACCTTTGCCGAGCTGCCCAAATTGATTTTTATCTCCTGACATATCATTTGCAGGCGAAGCATCTAATGCAAAGAATAAATCTGGCTTAATCATATTGGCAGATACTTGTGCGCCACGTAAGCCAACCTCTTCCATCACATTTGCACCTGCATATAAATGCGAACTGAGTTTTTCGTGTTGTACTTCTTTCATTAATTCAATCGCTAGACCACAGCCATAGCGATTATCCCAAGCTTTTGCCATAATTTTTTTCGGGTTTGCCATTGGTGTAAATGGACAAATTGGAATAACGGATTGCCCTGGGCGAACACCAAGAGCGATTGCATCTTCTTTATTGTCAGCACCAATATCAATCAGCATATTTTTAATATCCATTGGCTTAGAACGCTCAGCATCTGTTAATAAATGCGGTGGAATAGATGATACAACTCCTGGAATTGCACCGTTTTTCGTAAATACCTCTACACGCTGTGCCAGCATGACTTGGTTCCACCAGCCTCCTAATGTTTGAAAGCGCAGCATGCCATTGTCTGTGATAGATGTCACCATAAACGCTACTTCATCCATATGCCCTGCTACTAACACTTTAGGCGCATCAGCAACCTCACTATATTTAACACCGAAAATACCACCTAAATTGTCTTGAATCATTTCATCTGAATATTTTTTTAACTCGGAACGCATAAATGCGCGAACAGCATGTTCATTCCCAGGCGCACCCGGTAGCTCTGTTAATGTTTGAAATAATTGTAATGTTTCTTTATCCATGATGCCTATCTCTCCCTACGAAGTAGAATATTTTTCTTGCCTATTGTATCATATTTATTTCTGAATTCGAAATATTGAACCATTTCTTTCAAATCGTGAACGTGCATTCACTCTATAGGCTATGCTAAAATAAAAAATATAGAAAAGGAGGAAGGAAACATGAAATTACGTGATTTTTTAATCGGTGTTGCAACTGGCTTAGCTGCCGCAGTCATTATTAAAGAAGCTAGTGAAAAAGTTTCTCCATTCGTACCCGCAGGACAAGTACTTGAAAACATAAAAAGAGAATTTAAAAAGGATGCGCCAATTGACGGCTCTTGGATTTTTATGAAAACTGAGGATTATACAAATGGTATTATGACAATCCCAGTCTATCGTGGAGGCATTTCCCGTATGCATGAAGGTGAACTACAAACCTTCGAATTTGCTGCTGATGCACGCTCAGGTGTTGTTGTAGAACTAACAGAAGTATAACTAACAAATGAAGGGGCTATGCAAAAGGTAAACATCTTTTTTGCAATAGCCCCTTCTTTCATTTATTCAGATAAGCCTTTATTATTAAAGTATTTTTTATACTTTCGATAATAGTTTAAGTTATTAAGTGTAAGCTTTGCCCAGCGCTTAGCATTCATATCCTCATTAAAGTATAGTGAGTTTGTATATTTACCCTCACGAATTAATTTCTTCGCCTCTAATTTTAGCTTTTCATTCGATGCATATTTAAAGAGTACGCCCTTTGGAATAACCATCCATAAATGCTTATTCTCCACATAAGTTGTTTCCTGCTCAATATTTAGCATATGATCATCTGCCACATACTTCATTAAATTATGACCGCTTGCTGTGACATAATAGCTGGAGCGACCATTGCGCAAATTAATTTCAAATAGCTTATACTGCTTATCTCGAATATCATATTTCATATCGAAATTCGCAAAGCCTGTATAGCCAATATCCTCTAAAAAGAAGCGTACTTGATCCATTAATTCCTTATCATATGTTGTCACGATGGCTGCGTAACTGCCAATGCCTTCAGGCGAATGCTCCTCAAGTATTGGATTACCTAAGCACATGAGCTTCACTTTGCCATCTTTCCCGACATAAGCATTTAACACGCGCATATAGGAATCATCACCAGGGATAAATTCTTGAATAATCATTGTATCCTGATAGGTTGAGCTATAAATCGCCTTTAAAATAGCTGTTTTTTCTGCTTCATTATAAGCGACAAAAACCTTTTTCTTGCCTGGGAATGTACATGCCCAATACTCTACAGAATTGGACGCTTTTAAAATGATTGGGTAATCGAATGGTGGTGTAAAGTTTTCATAGTTATCAGCTGTTACCGTTGTTGTACCTGGATATTTGAAATTATATTGGTCACACATTTTATAGAAATTTTCCTTTAGTAAAATTTCATCCATTAATGACTCATCAATATACGGAACAGTAAAATGCTCCTGTAGTGCAGGCTTATTTTTAATAATAAGCTTTGCATAATCATCACCACATGCTAATAGTAATAATTTTTTATCCCCATATTGTTTTGCCACCTGTGCAAGTGCAGGGACAAAAACATCTTGTTCATTTAAACGATCAATTTCTTGAAAATGTAAAATATGGCTATCTTGTGTGGCTGTTAAATGAGAACGCCCTAACACAAGCGGTTTAATGCCATACGCCTCGTAAAATGCACGTGCCATACCGTATGCATTCATATCTGATCCTAGTAAAACAGGTAAAAATGGTTGCTCAGTTGCCATGTTTATTTCAACTCTCTTTATAATTTAGTATCGTGTTTAGTGTATCATATTTTCCATATTGTTCACGAACAAAAAAGGCGAGGTATCGACATTTTATGATGCCAAGTACCTCGTCTTGTATTAAAACGTAATAACAGCTTGTCTGCCACGCTCTAGCTTATCTACAATTTCCTTGCCTGTTGCATCCCATTTAATCATACGGTAGTACGCATCATGATAGAAAATAAAGCCATAGTTATTGGCAAGTGCTTCCTTCATAAGACGTTCCTTGGCAAAGACACTTGTCATTGGGTAATCGTCATATGCTAATACCCATAAAGGATTTTGGTGAGCATGCGTTGGCATAATATCAGCCATATGCAATAATACTTCACCATTTTGCGTTAGTTTAATAATGGCATGACCTTCACTATGACCACCTGTATGAATCATTTCAATACCTGGTGCTACCTCTACTGTATCTTCATACGTTTCCACTAAGTGCTGTACAGGCTCCCAGTTCTCTTTCCAATACGTATTTCTGGAGCGAATATTCGGGTTACGCATTTCATCCCATTCAATTTTCGTGACAAAAATTTTAGCATTTGGGAATGTTGGTACAAGGACATCCCCCTCCCAGCGTGTTAAGCCTCCTGCATGATCGAAATGCAAATGCGTCATTAATACAACATCAATATCCGCTGCTGTTAAGCCAAGCTCCTGTAAGCTAGCTGCCAATGAGCCTTCTTCTGTGACACCAAAGTTTCGTAATTGCTTTTCATTTAATTTGTTAAAGCCTACACCTGTATCAATCAAATAGTTTTTCCCCTCATATTGAATAAGAATTGGCTCTGTTGGCAACTCAATTTGATTTTTTTCGTTTACAGGATATTTGCGTGACCATAGCGGCTTTGGTACAACGCCAAACATTGCACCACCATCTAGGCATGTAACACCCCCGTTTAGCCATGATAATGACATACTGTGAAACTGTAACTGATCCATCCATACTCCCCCTACAATTTAGTGATAAATTGCGATTCTAATCGATAAATCGGCTGCCCCTTTGCAGAAAACTTCTGCTCATATTCTGTCATCACATTGTCCTCTGGCATGTTAGCATGTAAATCAAGCGAAACATATTTTAATAACATACCATATTCAGACATACTGATTAATGAATATTCAAACAGACCACGGTTATCCGTTTTAAAATGGATTTCCCCATTATCCACCAAAATCGACTCATATAATTTCAAAAAACCCTCGTGTGTTAAACGTCTTTTAGCATGACGCTTTTTTGGCCAAGGATCTGAGAAATTCAGGTATACACGTGATACATCATTTTTATCAAAGAATTTATTTAAGTCCGCGCCATTTACTTTTAATAATCGTAAATTCGCTGGAGAATTTGCCTCTAAAATTTTCTCTAATGCACAAACAATCACACTATCATAAAGCTCAATGCCAATGTAGTTGATATGCGGATTTTGCAGAGCCATTCCTTTTACAAATTGCCCTTTTCCAGTACCTACCTCAATATGGATGGGATGGTCATTACCAAAAACAGCCTGCCAATTTCCTTTAAAGTCTTCAGGATTTGGAATAATCACCTCTGGATGATTTTCAATCATTTCCTCCGCCCAAGGCTTATTTCGTAATCTCAATGTTTTTCCTCATTTCTTTCTTGTAAAATTATTAATTTTTTATAGTATAACGTATTCCTCTTTAAATCGCATAAAATTATTGCGAAATGTTATCTCCATTTTGTGCTATAACCTGCCATGCTTGTTGCTTCACTGTACAATGAATAGTAGTGCCCTGCTGCATCACTCCAATATAATTACCATCTGTATGGCAATCCACCTGATGCCCCTCTACAACAATATTAAAATACTGTTCTTGTAAAAAGGTAATTTCCTTAAATTTTGTATGCTTGCCAAAAAATACTGTAACAAAGGCGAATAATAACTTTATGGGAGAAATTCCATGGACAATTGTTAGATCAACAAGCCCATCATCTGCCTTAGCAGCAGGAGCAATTTTCATCCCTCCGCCAAAATAAGGCTGATTGCTCGCTGCGACAAACCATACTCGCTGAAAATGCCGTGTTTGTTCAACTGAATGTACTGTTACATTAAAACAATTAAAATGAAATAGCCCTCTTATAACAGCAACAGCGTATGAAAGCTTACCTAGCCCGACTTTATTGAGGTAAAACTTGATGCGAGATGTATTAATAGCTTTTGCTACATATGCATCAAACCCTACACCTGTATTATTAACAAAGATGTCACTTTGCCTATCGCTAGGCTCAATAATGCCAATATCCATCTTTGTACTTGCCATCGCTGTTTTCACATACGCTTCAATTTGATTAGCATTGCGAAAGATTGGAAAATAACGTGCAAAATCATTGCCAGAACCAGCACGTACAACACCGATTACAATAAACTCATTATGTACTATACCACTAACTACCTCATGGATTGTGCCATCACCACCAATAACAATGATTAGCTTTTTACTATGATGTTGCTGTGCCCAATGCTTGGCTATTTTCGTTCCATGCCCTTCATATGCTGTAAAAGCGACTTCATAGGCAATTGTTAGTTGCTGTTGAAGCTGTTGCCAAACCTTTTTTGCTCGACCATTGCCAGCAGCTTCATTCACAATAAATAAAAGCTGCATAGTTAATCCTCTGGTGATGAGTTCGTTTGCTGCCAAATATCGCGATTAAAGGATGTTGTTTGTACATTATTTAAAATGGTTTGGGCAGCGCGAATTTGCATATGCTTCATCGGTGAAGATGCTTTTCGTAAATGCTCAATCCATTCTCCGTAATTGCGGCGATCCACAAAACGTACCCCGAATGGTGAGCCGGGATAGTCAAAATAGCCATTGCGCGTTAACACAACCTTGCGAATAGGCATATTAATATGATCTTGCTTAAATAATTGTGTAAGCACTGATTCCATACGTCCTAAATTAATCGTAGGATTTAGCACTTTTGCATCCTTTGTGCCTACTTTTTTGAGCCAAAAACGATCGCTGCCGCCAACATATACAGCTTGATTTTCAGCCTCTAAAACCGTAATACAAATGCATTCAGTCGGCGACATTAGCACTACATCAAGCTCAATCGGCGCTTTTCTTATTTGTAATATCGGGTAATAAAATAACAAGTAGTTATCTGGTAATGTTTGCAATAACATGCGTAGTAAAGAATCACGCATAAAGCGAGGGTCCACATACGATTTTTCTCGTAATGTTGAGCTCGCCCATTTTATTTGAAAATGGAAAAATTGATCGATAAACATTCGTTTAAGCTCATGAATTGATTGTGGTGCATAGACAATTTTAGGCTCAAATGTTAAGGTTGTTTCCTCCTCTGGAATGATATCCTCATCACTCATCAGTTCATTTGAGATTTCTAATTGTTCTACATCCTCTGATACTTCTTTTTGACGTCCAGCAAATATTTTTTTCAAGAAAGAAAACCTTTCCTTTTCTTCGAAAACATCTGTTTCTGCCTCATTGTCGACATGTTGCCATTCGCTAATATCCTCCCCCAATTCCCACTGACGCCTAATGCGCTCCCATTGGCTTTTCTTTAGGCGGACAAATTGTGTTGGATATCTCGCTAAATCAATTTGATAGCGTGAAATATAATCTTGTAATTTCACCAATTGTGCCATGCAAGGTCACTCCATTCTTCCTTACTTTTGTTGTACTAAAAGAGGCAGTTATACTCATTACATCGACATTTGTTCTACAATGTTCAATATGTAAAATTGTTCAATTGCTGTGTTTATATTTTACCATTAAAAAGAGAACTATCCATATAGAATAGTTCCTCTTCTTTACAAGATTCTCTTATTTTGCATTTATAGCAAGCGGCAGTTTTGCCTCGAAAGCTTGCTGTAATTTACGTGTCCATTCGCCTGGAACTCCAGCACCAATTTGATGGCCATCCACATCAATGACAGGTGTAATTTCAGATGATACAGATGACACAATTATTTCATCCATTGTAAGAACATCTGCTTTTGTCATTGGCTCTTCAATAACAGGTAAATTAATTTCTTCCGCACATTTTAAAATAACTTGACGTGTAATACCATTTAAGATGAAGTTATTCGCTGGATGTGTATAAAGCTTGCCATCTTTAATGCCGTATACATTTGCGGACGAGCATTCTGTTACGATATCCCCACGATGTAAAATGGCTTCATAGCAACCTTTTTCAGCCGCCTCCTGCTTAGCAAGTACAGCCCCAAGTAAGTTTAACGATTTAATATCACAGCGTAACCAACGGATATCCTCTACAAACGTAGCCTTTACGCCTTTTTCAAAGTTTTCATATGCGCGTTCACCCGCTTTGACATTACCCGTTAATACAGCTGGAACACTTGCATCTGGGAAAACATGATTACGGGAATTAGCACCACGTGTAATTTGGAAATAAACATGCCCTGTATCTAAATTATTTTTTTCAATAAGGTCGTGTAATAATTTGTGTAACACGTCTTTTGTATAAGGAATAACAAGACGAATTTTTTCGGCGCTCGCATAGAAACGATCAATATGTTCTTGTGCTGTAAACATATTTCCGTTATATACTTTAACTACTTCATAAATACCATCACCAAACTGATAGCCTCTATCTTCTGGTGATATTGCAATAGATCCTTCTTCAACAATTTGATCATTCCATAATGAATATGCCATGTTTTGTTCATCCTTTTCGTCTTTAAATTATTTTTTTCCTGCAAGCTCAACAATTGCTTCAGCATAAATAGCTGCTGCCTTTACAAGGTTGTCAATAACGACAAATTCATCCGCACGATGCGCCACATCTGGCTCACCTGGGAATAACATACCAAATGCTACTCCTTTTTTCATCACACGTGCATACGTGCCACCGCCTGTAGATAATAAAGGTGTTGTTGTATCACCTGTTTGACGTCGGTAGATCGCTACCAATGTTTGAATAAATGGATCATCCTCACTAACATAATGTGGCTTTGAATCATCTTGAACATCAAGTGAAAAACCTTTTTCAGCAGCTAAACGTTGTGCAGCTGTTATTTTTTCATCAAATGGATATGACACAGCATAGCGCATACTAATTACCAAGCTGCCACCCTTTTGAACATCATAGCTAACAATTCCAAGATTTAATGTTGTTGGACCAGACATGGCATCCTTAAACTGTAAATCAAGCTGGCTGCCATAATGATCTTGATAAAAAACATCTGCGATAAAATCAACAAATTGTTTACTTGCTTCTGTTGTTACCTCTTGTTGTAAAAATTTTGCAAGATAAACGGCTGCATTGACACCTTTTTCAGGCTCCATTGCATGTGCCGCTTTACCTTTGATAGTTATTATATAGCGAGAGTCCTCTAATAATAAAGAGCCTTCTAGCTGATTTTTGTTCAAAAATGTTCGAAAATTCTGTTCGAATGGTACTACAACATGTTGAACGACTGCTTTTGCAAAATCAGGTACCATATTTGGGCGCTTTCCTGCATTAAATAGTAGTAGCTGTTCTTTCGCTGCATTACCAGTTTGCTGTTGAGAGAACACAAGCTCTGCAATGCCCTTCTCAGCATTAATGAGCGGGAAATCCGCATCTGGTGCAAAGCCAATTGTTGGCATTTCCTCTTTTTTAAAATAGTGGTCGACACAGCGGAATCCTGTTTCCTCATCTGTACCAATAATCATGCGTACCCTTTTTTCTAATGGAATGCCCGCATCCTTGACAAGCTTCATTGCCATCCATGCTGCAATCGTAGGACCTTTATCATCAATTGCACCACGTGCATATAATTTGCCATCCGCAACCGTGCCGCTAAATGGTGGATATGTCCAATCCACTTCATCGCCGATTGGCACAACATCAACATGGCATAAGATTCCTAACAGGTCTTCACCTGCACCCATTTCAATATGCCCAGCATAGTTATCGATATTTTTTGTTTGTAGCCCTTCATTTTGACCCTTCGCTAATAACCATTCTAGCGCTTGTAGCGGACCATCACCAAAAGGTACTTCAGTAGTAATTGTATCCTCATCGAGAACACTCCTAATTTGCACAAGCTCCTGTAGTTCTTGTATTAATTCATCTTGTCTGTCTTTTGCAGCTTGTAACCAATCCATATGATGTACCTCCTTCAATGTCATAACATTATTCTACACCTTCCAACATAGATGACAACTATCTTGCTAACAACTATTTGCAATCGCTTAGACGAACACTACCATATATAGCATGATTTACCCATCTCTCCACAAAATACAGTATAAATTTTATATTTCAATTGTAAATTTCTCTTGTATTCACTAGAAAATCAAGTAGTTTTTCTATATAATAAAGTTATCAGAATAATTGTTCTGATCATCAAATTAGAAAAGGGGATGTCTAAGGCAGCAACTTAAAAGCCTAAGTGCACTCCGCACATATTGTCGTCCGCTAGTCTTTGCCAAGAGAATTAAGATGAAGGAGTGGTTCATTTATGAAACCAACTACTGATCGAATGCTTAATCGTATTAAAGACGTGTACATGTTTATTTTAGACAAAGGAACCGTGTCTACACAGGATTTAGTCGAAGAGTTTAGTATCACTCCTCGCACTGTTCAAAGAGATTTGAACGTGTTAGCCTTTAACGATTTGGTGATGAGTCCAAGTCGAGGCAGATGGACAACGACGAAGAAAAAAGTAAAATTGACGTCTTAGTTTTATGTTACGTAAAACATTGAGTATGGAAAAGGAATGACCTTTCGTCGGGGTCATTCTTTTTTGTCGTTTTGAAAGCTGCTCAATCTTGGATTTTCTTCACTCATTTATTGGGGCTACTCACTCAATTCTGATTCTCTCCGCCCAATTATCAGCACCCGTCGCTCAATCTCAGGCTTATTCTGCACCATTTATCCTTCTTACAATCATTTTCACTATTTACAGTTGCTTTACAATCCGTTAAACTCGAAACATTCTACATCTTGAGAGGGGGATTTTCGATGAAATTATCAAAATTGTTTCATCCATTAGTATGGATTATTTTAGGTGGAACGATTTTCACACGGATTGCGAGCTTTATGGCAATGCCCTTTTTAGCAATTTATTTACATAATGAAATCCAAGCCTCTCCACTACAAATAGGATTGACCATTGGTATTGCACCACTGATTTCTACAGTTGGCGGATTTTTTGGTGGGTATTTAACAGACCGCTTTGGCCGAAAAAGTGTGATTTTACTAACAATTATTGTTTGGAGCCTTGTGTTCTTTGGCTTTGCAACGGTCCATGTTGTTTGGCTATTTATTGTATTCAATGCGCTCAATGGTCTTTGTCGCTCATTTTTCGAGCCTTCTACACAGGCTTTAATGATTGACTTTACACCTGCCGATAAACGCAAACGATTATTTTCATTGCGTTACACAGCTATTAATATTGCCGCTGTTATTGGCCCCATTATTGGTGTCTATATTTCACAATTAGCAAGCCCAAGTATTCCCTTTATGCTTACTGGTATTATGTATATTATTTATGCAATATTTTTATTTTTCGTCTTAAATCATTATCCTATGCAGCAGCAAAAGGCAGTTGTTCAAACAAAAATACTCCATACTTTCACGATTTTGTTAACAAATCGTGTGCTGCTTAGCTTTATCTTTGGTGCTATTTTAATTAATATTGGCTACTCGCAATTTGACTCTACATTGCCGCAAATTATTGAGCTAACAATTGAAGATGGCGCAAAGCTCTATTCGTTATTAATCTCACTAAATGCAGCAGTAGTGCTATTATTACAATTACCAATTAGCATTCTGTCAGAACGTTTTTCCTCATCAGCAATATTATTAGTAGGTGTTGTATTTTTTGCGGCTGGTCTTTTATTATTTGGATTTGCCAACAATTATGCACTCTATATTAGTGCAATGATTATTTTTACAATCGGTGAAATCTTCGCCTTCCCAACAATGAATGTAATGATTGATGAAATTGCACCTGAAACACAAAAGGCTACTTATTTAGGTGCTGCACAATTTAAAAATTTAGGGGGCTTTCTTGGTCCTATTATTGGCGGCTGGCTATTAAGCCATTATATGGATGCCATGTTCCCAACTATCGCCATCCTTGTACTGTTTAGCTGCTTATTTTATAAAGCCAAAAAAGTTGGTCATTAAAAAAGCTCCACTTCTATTGAATTAGTCATAGAAGTGGAGCTTTGTATTATTCTTTGGTAGCTGCAACCTCTGCATAACTAGAATATTGGTCTTTTCCAGCATGTTTGGATTGATAGAGTGCTTGATCTGCTCGCATAAATAAGCTTGTTTCTGTATCTCCGCTTTGATAAATTGCACCGCCTATACTAACGGATAAAATAGACCATTGCTTGCCCTTATATCTGGCTGCTCGTATTTGTGTTAAAATGGCGTTTGCCATTTGTTGCATATGCTGCTCTGTTGCATGATGCAGCACAATGGCAAATTCATCTCCACCAAACCTAACAACAAAGCCGCTATTTTTCACGATCTGCTTTAAAATTTTCGCGGTGTCAATTAGAATGCTATCCCCTTCTGCATGACCAAATTGATCATTGACTTGTTTAAAATTATCTAAATCAACTAACAATAGGCCTAGCATTTTCTTTTTGCGTTTTCTTATTAATTTATCAAGCTTTCTAACGTAAGCTGCTCGATTATAAACACCCGTCAACGGATCGAATGTAGCCAGCTGCATCGTTTTGGATAAAATTTTATTAATTACTAACAGCATAATAAAGGATGTTAGCAAAGCAATCGACAATGTAAACCAAAATTGCCGCGTATTTTTTTGAAGCGCCTCCAATTTTGTAAAATTCCCATACTTTACATAGACAATTCTTTTGGAGGACTCCCCTCTTACCGTTTCCGCTTCATATGGTAAAAAAAGATGTGTTTCACTAAGACCATGATCCAAGGTCTTTTGATATTCAACAGGCTTCATCATTTTTAAGGCAAGCCCAAAATATTGCTGAAACTGCTCTGATTGATCCTGTACTGTAATTCTTTTAGCTTTAGCATTATTAAAAAATATACCACCAGCATTAATTGTTTGAATATCCATTAAATCTGTGTATTTTGCTATTAAATAATTTGCGGTTTTTTCAAAATTAAAGGTTTGAAAGATTGGATCGTCCAATAAATTGATGCCAAGCTCCAATATATATTTTTTATCATGTGTGGCGAGATAACCATATTTTCGGTATTCTCCAGTAGTTGTTGAAATATCAACACCATCTGTATAAAATTCACCACTGGCACGGCGCTCATCCAATAATGCTGAGAAGCGTTGACAGCATTCAGCAAAGTTTAAGCCTAAGTCTTTGTAAAAGGTTGTATAAACGACCGTGTTAGTTTGGTCTAATATGTATATATCCATGCCGATTCTATCTTTCATTTGCTCTAGGTTCCAAGTAGCAATATTCGGATTCTCTCGATAGTAGGAAGCTAAATCTCTCAGCTCCTGCTCTAACTTATCTGAGGTATTTTGATCAAAATAAAATTGTGCCGAATCTACAGCTTGCATATCTGTTAAAATATGACTTTCAATTAAACCTCGATTAATGGCCATTTGTTTTTCGATATCCGCTACTAATATTTGCCTGTTTACATATGAAATAACAGCTACGAGTATAACCGCAAAAGCTATTAAAGATAGTAATAATTTAATACGCAGGTTTTTCATTATCATTGTCCTCTACTTATTTTCGCTATCATTTTTGGGAAACATTAGAGACTGATTGATACCATGACTATATCACCATCGCTCATTTCATATTATACCGTGACAGATGATGCACTGTATAGAAAAAATCCCTCAGTGCTATATAACTAGCACTGAGAGATTTTTATTGTGAATGTTGTAAAAGCTCTAGTTCCTCTGGCGTTAGCGCTCGATACTCACCCAATGCTAGACGATCATCTAACTTTAAGGGTCCCATCGATAATCGCTTTAAGTATGTGACATGTTTACCGACAGCTTCAAACATGCGTTTGACCTGATGAAACTTTCCTTCTTGTATTGTTAGCTCGATTTCTGATTGTTGTGCAGATGTTACAATAACAAGCTTACCTGGCTTTGTTACATAGCCATCATCTAGCTCAACGCCAGCAGCAAATTTCTCTACATCATCCGCTGTTACTACACCATCAATTTGTGCATAATAAACCTTTGGCACATGCTTTTTTGGAGATAATAGATTATGGGCTAATACACCATCATTTGTTAATAATAATAAGCCTTCTGTATCTTTATCTAAACGACCGACAGGGAAAGGTTGAAAATGCTGATGTAAAGGCTCCAATAAATCAATGACCGTTTCATCTCGTAAATCTTCTGTAGCAGAAATAACACCAGGCGGTTTATTCATCATAAAATAAACAAACTCTGTATAAATAACACGCTCTCCATATACAGTGACAATTTGTTGATCAGGATCAACATGCAATGCTGCATCCTTTACATAATTACCATCTACTGTTACAGCTTTTTGTTTTAATAGCTGTTTAACTTCCTTACGAGAGCCATAGCCCATATTTGCTAATAATTTATCTAAACGCATAATACCTCCCTATTTTATTCCAAACTTGCTTGTAATACGTGTTAATCGTTCACCTAATAGCTTTTGTGCTAATCCTAAACGTAGCGATAAGAAGCCATAGACTGCAACACCAGCACCTGCACAAATAATCGAGTATAGCAATGCTGATAATTTACTATCAACAGGCCCCATGATGACTTCCAATAGCTTATGTACAAGCAGCACATTAATCGCCATTGTTATTGTCAATAAAACAATTAATGCAACACGGCGCAGCACCAATTCAGAGCGGTAATTTAGCGTTTTACGCAGCACCCACATATTAATAAGTATGGATACACTATAGCCTATAGCTGTTGCCACAATCGCACCATCCGCCTCCAACCAACGAATTAATGGAATATTTAGCGCTAGCTTCACTAAAATCCCTGATAGTAAGCTAAAAACAATCCATTTTTGAAAGTCGATTCCTTGTAATAACGCTGCTGTTACTTGGAATAGTGCAAATAAAATAGCGACAGGTGCATAATGCGCTAAAATCGTTGCACCCATTTCACTTTCAGAATACAACATAAAGTAAATTTCATTCGCCAGTAGCGAAATACCTACGACCGCTGGCAATGTAATAAAGATTAAAATTTGATACGTTTTATCCATTGCATGACGCAGTGCTAAATATTCACCCTGTGTAAAATATTTTGTAATCGTTGGCACAAGCGCCATTGAAAACCCTGTAGCAAGCATAACTGGAATAATCACAACCTTATGGGTCATAAAGTTGATCATTGATAAGTAAGTATCTGTTACCTCAGCTAACCCAATAGATGTCATAGCGCCGTTAAATGTTAGCATATCAACTAATTGGAATAATGGATTAGCTACCCCTACAAATACCATTGGAATCGAATAGGTAATAACCTCTTTATAAATATTCGACATTGGTAGCTGTGTGGAGGTCACACTTTGACTACGCAATAAATTAAATTCAGGCTGATACTTTTTCCAATAATAATAAAGTACAGCTAAGCCGCCAATCGCGCCAATAAAGGCTGCAAACACAGCAAAGGAGATGGCTGTTTCTGGTTTTCCTTGAAAAATAACAACCACGATAAAGGAGCCTGCAAGCAGCACAACAATACGTACAATTTGCTCCACTAATTGTGAAACAGCAGTAGGTTCCATTTTATTATAACCTTGGAAGAAACCACGCCATAAGCTCATAAATGGCACAACAATCAAGGCAAAGCTTACCCAGCGAATAACGGTAGCGATTTGCTCAACAGTAAAAACCTGCTCCTTACTTTTAATAACAAGTCCTGCAATTGGTGTTGCAAGAAAAAAGAGTGCTAGAAACGCAGCAAAACCTGTTACCATCATAATAAGGATGCCCGACTTCATCAGTTTGCGGCCTGATTGATAATCACCCATTGCATTATACTTCGAAACAAATTTAGAAACAGCAATCGGCGCACCTGAAATCGCAATGGCTAGCATAATAGAGTAGGGAATGTAGGCATATTGATAAAGCGCAATATTTTGCTCACCTACAATTGCATAAAACGGAAAAATATAAATTAATCCGAGTACCTTCGATAAAAACATTCCCATTGTTAATATCGCAGTACCTTTCATTAAATTGGACATCATACCCATCCATTCATTGTAAATTCAATATTTTTATCGTCACATTTTCACATCATTTTGTGCTAAGTAAACCAACTGTAATCTTACCATAATTTCAGAAAATGGAACGCACAAATCTATGAAAAAAATTACTTAAAGTGAATCTTTAATCAGTGAAACTTTCACACGTTCCCCATTAAATGAACATTTCACCAATCTTTGTTTTGATAGGCTATGGATCCCTCGCTCAAACATTTCGGTTTTAACTTCCATTTTGAAGTAAGCCTCCCACAGCCTATTGCTGTCGCACAGAAAATATTTGTTAACACGTGATAAAAAAGCTTAAAATAATCGGTGAGGATTGTAACATCCCCACCGATTTCAGTGCCTCTCTATTACATGTCCACAAAGAACTTTTTATACCATACTAAGAATACATAGGCTGTCCAAATATAACGCGCACGATTTGCTTTACCTGTATAATGCTCATCTAAATAGCCGACTAATTGCTTTGTATCGAAAAACTCATTGGCAAAGTCAGTTGTAAACATTTCTTTAACCATATTATAATATTTCTCTTCACGTAACCAATGGCGAATCGGTACTGGGAAGCCAAGCTTCGGACGTTTTGCCCATTCCTCTGGCAATTCCTGATGTGCAGCCTGACGTAGTACATATTTTGTATCAATATCATTGACACGGTATCTTGATGGAATATTTTTCGCTAATTCCATCACTTCTTTATCTAAAAATGGTACACGTAGTTCAATCGAGTGTGCCATACTCATTTTATCTGCCTTTAATAAAATATCGCCAGGCATCCAAAGGTTTAAGTCTAAGTATTGCATTTTTGTGACATCGTCATCACCAGGCACTTCATCATAAATGCGCTTTGTAATCGACTTAACGGATGGCGCATTTTTATAATCTGGCTTTAATACATGAATAGCATCTACTTCATCCCAAACAACCGCTTCCCCAATAAAGCGCTCCTCTACTGTTTGGCCGCCTTTGACAAGGAAGTTCGTATAGGCATTTTTCGGTAGAGCTTCTGCAATACCACGTAGCTTTTTACGTAAGCCTTGTGGAAGCTTTTCATACTTTTGCATTCTGCCTGAGTTTTGATACCAAGAATAGCCACCGAAAATTTCATCAGCACCCTCACCTGATAGTACAACCGTTACATCTTTAGAGGCAAGCTCTGATAAGAAGTAAAGCGGTACAGAAGATGGATTGGACTGTGGCTCATCCATATGCCATTGAATTTTCGGTAAAGCCTCAAAGCACTCTTCTGCTGTAATATATTTACGTTCATTCTGAATATTTAATTCATCTGACAATGCCTTTGCATGATGTGTTTCATTAAACATATCCTCGTAGTCTGCAAAGCCCACTGAGAAAGATTTATCAGGGCGCAATAAAGAAGTAATATAGCTTGAGTCAATACCACCTGATAAGAATGAGCCAACTTTTACATCACTAATTTTATGTGCCTCTACAGATTCTTTCACTGTTGAACGTATATCCGCGATATATTTGTCAATTGGCGCTTCCTGTGCATGGAATTTTTTATCCCAATATTGGACAAGCTGTTTTTGACCATTTTGAATCAGCATATAGTGTGCTGGTGGCAATTTAAAAACGCCTTTAAAGAATGTTTCATCCATTGCAGAATATTGGAATGTTAAATAAGGGCGCAATGCCTTTTTATTTAATTCCTTAATAAATGAAGGATGTGGTAAAAATGATTTAATTTCCGATCCGAAAATAAATGTACCGTCTGTTGTATGCTCAGAATAATACAATGGCTTAATCCCAAAGCCATCACGAGCAATAAACTGTAAATCATTCTTTTTATCCCAAATACAGAAGGCAAACATTCCACGTAGCTTTTTCACAAAATCTACGCCATATTCTACATAACCATAAATAAGAACTTCACTATCAGATTGTGTTTTAAATGTATGACCTTTTTCAATTAGGTCTGCACGTAGCTCCTGGAAATTAAAAATTTCTCCATTAAAAACAAGCACAATATTGCCGTCTTCACTATATAATGGTTGATTCGCTACTTCTGATAAGTCAATAATACTTAATCGACGAAAACCTAATGTTACTTTATCGTCACTGTGAATACCACCGCTATCTGGTCCACGGTGAATAATTGTATTCATCATATTTTCAATTGTTTGATGATGATCAATCACATTTGTTCCATTAATATAACCAATAAATCCGCACATTCTATTTTTCACCTCATAATTTAGTGCATAACCTTTACCATAATAGCATGAAAAGACATTTATTTCATTCCGACAATCCAATTGTATAACAAAATGTTTATGTTTCACTCTACTATAAGCGACTCTTCATCTTGAGAGAAGAGATAAAAAATTATAAAGCACTTTTCTCTTATTTTCAATGCGAAAGAAGCCCTCCCTTCTATAGACTTCATGTATAATAGGAAAAGTTCCTAATTTGAACAGAAAGTGAGTTTCTAACTATGTATGATGTAATTGTAATTGGTGGCGGTCCATCTGGCTTAATGGCGGCAATTGCGGCAGGAGAGCGTAACAAGAAGGTATTATTGCTAGAAAAAGGCGCAAAGCTTGGCAAAAAGTTAGCTATTTCTGGCGGTGGGCGCTGTAATGTCACAAATCGTTTGCCTGTTGAAGAAATCGTCAAACATATCCCTGGTAACGGTCGTTTTCTTTATAGCCCGTTTACCGTTTATAATAATGAAGATATTATTACATTTTTTGAAGGGCTCGGTGTGGCATTAAAGGAAGAGGATCATGGACGTATGTTCCCTGTATCCAACCGTGCACAGGATGTTGTGGATGCACTAATCCGTCAGCTTCAACATTTACATGTCGAGGTGCGCTTGCATACAGCCGTTAATAAACTCTTAATGGATGATGAAAAAATTTTAGGTGTACGCCTTGCAGATGGCACTGAAATTCGCAGTCAGGCGGTCATTGTTGCTGTTGGTGGAAAAGCTGTACCACAAACAGGCTCAACAGGCGATGGTTACCCATGGGCAGAGCGTGCAGGTCATACTGTCACAACATTATTTCCAACAGAGGTTCCTGTTACCTCCAAAGAGGGCTTTATTCAAACACGTGAACTACAAGGGCTAGCATTACGAGATGTCGCTGTATCCGTGTTAAACAACAAAGGGAAGGTGCTTGTCACCCACCAAATGGATATGCTATTTACCCATTTCGGCTTAAGTGGTCCTGCTGTTTTACGCTGTAGTCAATTTGTTGTCAAGGAATTGATGAAAACAGGCTATGAGCCAGTCACAATGCGTATTCAAACGCTCGTGAACTATAATGAAGAAACGTGTCTGCAATACTTAAACAAGCTTATAAAGGCAGAGCCAAAAAAAGCTGTGAAAAATATTTGGAAAGGCATTGCTCCTGAACGTTGGCTATTATTTTTATGTCAACGAGCAAATATTGATGTCCAGCTAATAGGTGCTGACTTGTCCCAAGAGAAAATGCGTCAGCTAGCACGTTTACTCGTCAACTTTACATTTACAGTAAATGGCACACAATCTCTTGAGAAGGCGTTTGTCACAGGTGGTGGTGTTTCCGTCAAAGAAATTGAGCCAAAAACAATGGCTTCTAAGAAAAAAGCGGGCTTGTTCTTCTGCGGTGAAATTCTCGATATTCATGGCTATACAGGTGGCTACAATATCACCTCCGCCCTTGTAACAGGTCGCATTGCAGGTATGCATGCAGCATTATAATATAAAGAAGCGTGTCCTAAAAAGAATGGACACGCTTCTTTAGCTTTCACCTGACATATATACTTCTTCAAATGGCTGGATAATCACAAAACCTTCTCCTGAAAATGCCATTTGGATCGATTCACCACTACCACGACCAATAAATGTACGGAAGCTAATATCTGTTTTAAACTCAGGTGTTAAATTGCCTGACCATGCAACCGTTGCATGTGGGTCTGTATAGACCGTTTCCCCCGGCTTTACTAATAATGTTAATGGCTCAAAATGTGTTGTAATGGCAACTTTGCCTTTACCTTGTAATGTGACATTAAATAGGCCACCTGACATAATCCCTGCCATTTTTCGCATTAAACGTATATCCCATTCAATGCTAGGCTCAAATGCTAATAAATCATTACCGTTGACGCAAAGACTTTCATTGTTTAAATCAAAAACAGTAATTTTCTTTCCTTGGTCTGCTAAATATAGACGACCTTTTCCGCTCGCTTTCATTAATTGCGTGCCTTCACCTGTTAATGCCTTTTTAAACATTTTACCAAGCCCATGCTCCAGTACACGCTCACGTTCAAATTTAATATCACCTGTATAGGAAATCATTGCACCCATTTTAGACCAGACATCACCATTTAAATTAACCTCTAATACGCGTTCTGTTTCTAACTCAAAATAATCGTTCTCATTATCATCCTGCTGTGTTTGACGAACAAATTCATTTAAAGAAAATTTCCCCATAATAAATCCCTCCCTAATTACCTTATATACGTTCATTTTTAGAAAAAGATTCAAGTTTTTATGCTGATAGAATTGACAATCAATAATCACTGTTATATATTAGTTATTAATTGTTATATAACAATATTGATAAAAAAAGACCATATAAATGCCCCTGTAGTAGGACATCTATATAGTCTTGATGCTTATTGTGTTGTTGACACATTTCCAACATTTTGTGCCGCTGCTTTTAACGCTGCTTGTTTGCGTACGTTTGCACGTAATGTAATAGAAATAATTAAGGAAGCAGCAATTAATCCTGCAAATACATAGAAAACAGGAATATAACTACCATAAGTATTTTTAATCGTATTTACTAACAGCGGTCCAAAAATACCACCTAATGACCAAGTTGTTAATAAATAACCATGAATCACACCAAGTTGCTTCGTGCCAAATAAATCACTTGCAAATGCAGGTAAGTTTGAGAAGCCACCACCATAGCAACTAACAACTAAGAAAATAAGTGCTTGGAAAAGTATAACGTTTGTTGTATGTGGTAAAACAATAAATGTAATTAACTGTGCTGTAAAGAAAATAACAAAAACGTTTGAGCGACCAATATAGTCAGACACAGCAGCCCAGATTAAGCGGCCACCACCATTAAATAACCCCATGATGCCTACCATTGCTGCAGCTCCTGCCACTGATAGACCAACAATTTCCTGCGCCATTGGAGAAGCAACAGAAATCATCATAATACCTGCTGTTACATTTACTAAATGCATCGACCATAGCATCCAGAAATGCTTTGTTTTTACAGCTTCGCGTGCTGACATGACAGCTAAATCTTTTTTGACAACCGCTTTGCCGTTTTCAGCCGCAGCCTTCATATTTGCTGGCATATAACCAGGCTTAGGCGGTGCTATATAGGAAGCCCCTAAAATCATTAACGTGAAATAACTTGCCCCTAAAATAAAGTATGTAGTAGAAATGCCAACTGCCTCCATTAAGTTAGCTGCAACGGGTGCTGTAATAAGCGCACCTGAGCCAAATCCAAGTACAGCCATACCTGTAGCTAAACCACGGCGGTCTGGGAACCATTTTACGAGTGTCGATACAGGCGCAATATAGCCAATCCCCATACCTAATCCACTTAAAACACCATATGTTAACCAATACATTACAACCGAATCCATTGCAATCGCTACGCCTGCACCAGCTTGTCCTGCTCCAAACAGCACAGCTGCTACCATCGCAGATTTACGTGGTCCCATTTTTTCTACTAAACTACCAAATAAAGCAGCTGCAAAACCTGCAAGCCCCATCATAATTGTAAAGGCAACCGTTACGTTCGTTTCACTCCATCCCATTTCTGTAACAATCGGTAGCTTATACACACTGTATGCATAGGCTCCACCGATTGAAAGATGAATCGCAATTGCAGATAATGCAATTAACCATCTATTTTTATTCATAAATTCTCATTTCTCCCCTCTTTTGCTACTGTGAAAATTCTATGAACGTCCATGTAAAACAATTTACCATTAAGAATTATTCAAATGCAAGATGTTTTTCTAAAAAATATTATTTCTCCAAAAAGTATTTTATTTTCCAATCACTCATATCTATCATTAAAACCTAACAGCCTCTAAGTATAACGATGTTTATCTAACAAAAATTACAACATTTTTTAGATAATATTACTTTTCCACTCTATTGTATAAATTCTATGTAATTATATTAAAATAATTAATTCTGTGTATATTTTCACATACTATCACAATTTATTTATCTTCTTGTATATAAATTTTAGTGCTATTTTCTTTCATCGCGAAAATTCATCAATAAGAAATATTAGGAATAAAAGAGAATTTTAACTCACAAAGAAATAATTTTTATCATGATAAACGAACGTAAAAAAACAAAAAGAAATGATTTATCAACCTTTTAAGGGATTTGCAGGAAAATAAATTATCTCTATACTTTGTATATTCAATAATAATGAATATTTATTGTTATTTTTTTATTATTCAAATATATATATTTTTAAACAATCCGCTATAAGCAACGATATTCATATTATTAAAAATTGCTATTTAGTTAGCCGCACAAGCTTTCTTATATTGATTTGCTTATTTATGATTCTTTTCGCATTATGCGCGAAAACTGTTATACTACACAATTAAAAATAGTTCCTTTCAATCAATATTGTATTACAACAAATGATTCATTTATGTTAATTTATAATAGAACGAAATGCTTCATGTATATAAAGAGGTGATAATTTGTTTAAAGGAGTATCCAGCGTCCTATGAAAAATATTTCACTACGATTAAAAATGTTTATTTTTTCATTTATTATTGTTATTTTCTCGGTTGCCACAAGTGGAGCCATTATGATTCATAATCTTGCTGGAGCGCTTGAAAAGGAATTTGGTGCACGAGCCATCGCAATTGCAAGAACCGTATCTCAGCTGACAGATGTTCAAAACAACGTGGGAAAGCCTGCGGGTTTTACTGTTATTCAGCCCATTGCCGAGCGCATTCGCCTAACAACGGATGTAGATTATATTGTCATTATTGATATGAACCGTATTCGCTACTCACACCCTTCTGAAAAACGACTTGGCACAGTTTTTGAAGGAGGAGATGAAATCGAAGCATTTTCTCAGCATGAGTATATATCAAAGGCACGGGGTGTTTTAGGCTATTCCGTCAGAGCATTTGTACCTATTATGAATGAAGAAGGTACAAAGCAAGTGGGTGTTACTACCGTTGGACTACTTGCACCAAAATGGTATGACCTTGTTGAGGAATATCAGCTCGATATATTGATGTCCCTTTTTTGGGGATTAGCAATTGGATTAGGCGGCTCTGTATTGGTTGCCAACCATTTAAAACGACAAACCCTTAACTTAGAGCCATATGAAATAGCTCGTTTAGTGGAAGAACGCTCTGGTATTATTCAGGCAATGGATATTGGTATTTTAGCTACAGATGAACATGCAAATGTCACCTTTATTAATGGACTCGCAAGACAGTATACGCATTTCTTTGGGCATCAAATTTCAAGAAAGACTTTATTTAAAGGAACTTGGCTGGCAGAGGATATACTTCAACAGCATGAAGCTTATCGACCACTTTTAATGTTTGACCAAATGTATTTAGTACGCACCTTCCCTATACGCATTATGGAACAAAATGCTGGCTACCTTATTATGCTAACAGATCGCAAAGAAGCTAATATGTTAGCGGAGGAATTAACAGGCATTAAAATACTTGTGGATTCATTGCGTGCCCAGCAGCATGAATATATGAATCGCCTACATAGCATTGCAGGATTAATTCAATTGGAACGGGATACAGAGGCATTAAGCTTAATTATTGATGAAATAACAGATGAGGAGGAAATTATTCAAAGCTTACATGATAAGATTCACGACTATTCTATTCAAGGTTTATTACTTGGTAAATTTTCACGTGCAAAAGAGCTTGGTGTAGAGCTAACTATCGATGACAGCTCAATGCTTGTTGATTTTATCAGCGGCTTTTCCAGCGGAGATATGATAACCATTATCGGTAATTTATTGGACAATGCCATGGAAGCTTGCTTTGACCGTACACATAAAGATGTTCATCTTACATTGATTGGCAATAAGCGCCATCTATTTATTGAGGTACAAGATAGTGGAAAAGGAATTGCTGGCAGACCAGAGCGAATTTTTGAGTATGGCTTTAGTACAAAAGGAAAAAGCGGACATGGTATTGGGCTTGCTCTTGTTAAACAAATTGTTGAATCGAATAATGGAGTGATTCAGGTAGAGTCAACCGTCAACATTGGAACAATTATTACAATCGAAATAGGGGTGACTGAAGAACAATGAGTAATCTTTCCGTATTTATCGTAGAGGATGATCCAATGGTACTTGAAGTAAATAAAGTTTTTTTAACAAGATTGAACGGTTTTCAGCTTGTAGGTGAATCTGTAAATGGACATGATGCCTACCAACAAATTCTAAAAAAACAACCGAATTTGGTTTTATTAGATATGTTTTTACCAGATATGACAGGCATGGAGCTATTTTTAAAACTTCGTGCAGAGCGTATCCCCTCTGATATTATTATGATTACTGCCGCAAGAGATGCACCTACAGTACAGGAAGCACTTCGATTAGGGGCTATTGACTATCTTATTAAGCCTTTTCGCTTTGAACGATTTGAAAGAGCTCTGCAACAATATAAAAACTCTACGAAAAAGCTTCAAAGCTCACAAACATTTCGCCAAGAGGATATCGATCAATGGCTTGGTATCCAGCTTGAATCATTAGAGCTTCCAAAAGGGTTAAATGAGCTAACAATGCAGCAAATTCTTGACTATTTAACAACACACCAAACAGCCATTACTTCTGAGCAGCTTGCTCAAAATGTTGGAATGGCTAGAGTGACTGTACGAAAGTATTTAGATTTTTTAGCGACAAAGGGAACTGTAAAAATTGAATTACAGTATGGAGCAGTTGGTCGTCCAACCAAATATTATTCTATTAAATAATTAACAATCTGCCTTTTCCTAAAGCTCTATTGACAATCGCATAGGAAAAGGCAGATTCTTTTTTTATTTATTAGCATATCTGTTTTGTAACAGTTTATTAAAATAGCAAATTGTTATATACCATAAATACCAAAATGTTCATTAAAACCATAATATTGAGTATTGAATGGAATAAGCTACAATAAAAACTGTTCACATCTTATAGTATTAGGAGTGAATTTATATGTGGATCAATCGTTTAATATACATTTCTGTTAGCGTTCTCATTTTGCTGACAATTCTGCTAGTTTCATGCCAAGAAGATTTTTACCCTACTGATAATGAGCAGTTAAGTCATGAGGAACAAATCGTTATTCGATTTTCGCATGTAGTTGGTGAAAACACACCAAAAGGCATGGCAGCCTTAAAATTTGCAGAACTAATTAAAGAACGTAGTAATGGCTATATCGAAGTTCAAGTGTTTCCAAATGGTGTTCTTTATAAAGATGGCGAGGAGCTAAATGCACTATTACGTGGTGATATTCAAATGATCGCCCCTGCTATTTCAAAAATTACAACACTTGTACCGGAATGGTCTGTTATGGATTTACCTTATGCATTTCAAAATGCAGATGAAGTTCATACATATGTTGAGAGTGATGTTGGTCAAGCATTAATGGCTAAATTAAATGCCCATAATTTATTGCCAATGGGCGTGTGGGATAGTGGATTTAAGCAGCTTAGCAACAGCATTCGACCAATTAAAGCTGTGCAAGATTTAAAGGGCTTGCGTGTAAGAATTATGCCTAGTGATATTTTAGATGAACAATTTTCGATTGTTGGCGCCTATCCGAAACGTATTGATTTTAATACTGTTTTTCACCAGCTCCAAAAAGGCAATGTTGATGGTCAGGAAAATACGCTAACGAATATTACGAGCAAAAATTTATATTCGTTGCAAGACTATTTAACAATTAGTAATCATGGCTATCTTGGTTATTTACTATTAATGAACCATGAATTTTGGAACTCCCTTCCAGAGGATGTGCAAACATTATTAATTGAAACATTAGAGGACGTACAACAATACGAATGGCAGCTTGCAGAGGATTTAACAATGGAGCGGCTAGAAGAAATGGAAGCATGTAATTGTATCCAAATTCATCATCTATCTGAGAAAGAGATGGAGGAATGGGCAGCTGCCTTTGAGCCTGTCTATCACTATTACACAAATAGCTATGGCAAAAAGTATATTCAAGCACTTCCAAAAAATCAATCACAGCACTAACTTGGGTTCAAAAGGGCAACCTTTTAACTATAATCATAACATTTAGGGGGATATGTAATGAAAAAATGGCTTCTTATGACACTGATGGCTGTCCTAGTGCTTGCATTAGCAGCTTGCGGTGGCGGTGACAAAAAAGAAACCTCTGCTCCAGCAGCAGAAGGTGATGGTGGTTATACAAAGGAAAAACCACTTGTCATTAAGTTTTCACATGTAACATCAATTGATAGTGTTAAAGGAAAAGCAGCAGATGCATTTGCAAAATTAGTAGATGAAAAAACAGAAGGAAAAGTAAAAGTAGAAGTTTACCCTTCCTCTCAATTATATGGTGATAATGATGAATTAGATGCATTGGTATCTGGTAATGTTCATATGATTGCGCCTTCTGTAACAAAAATGGTAAAAATCGACCCACGTTGGCAATATGTTGATATGCCATATCTTTTTGAAGACCAAGAGCATGTTCGTAAGTTCTTTAATTCTGATTTAGCAAAAACACTTTTAGAATCTGATCAATTAGCAGCGAACGATATTAAAGGTTTAGCTTTCTGGGAAAATGGCTTTAAGCAATTTTCAAATAACAAGCATCCACTTGTGAATGTCGAAGATTTTAAAGGCTTAAAGTTCCGTGCACAGGCTGGAAAAGTGCTAGAAGCACAATTTAAAGCATTAGAGGCTGGCTCTGCCACAATCGCATTCGGTGAAACATATGCAGCATTACAGCAAGGCACAGTAGATGGTGCGGAAAATCCATTTAATAACTTTGATACACAAAAATATCAAGAGGTACAAAATTATCTTTCAGTATCTGAACATGGTCGTCTAGATTACGCGATCTTTGTGAATAAAACATTCTGGGAAAGCATCCCTGCTGATTTAGCAGGAGCAGTTGAGGAAGCTTTAGCTGAAGCAACACAACTAGCTTGGGATTTAGCAACTGAGGAAAATGAAAAATCATTTGAAAACATTAAAAACTCTGGTATTGAAGTAACGGAGCTTACTGCTGAACAAAAAGAAGCTATTAAAACTAAGCTTGAGCCAGTATATGAAGAATTTACTGATGTGATTACAGAGGAATTAATTAATGGTATCCGTGATTTAAAATAATATTCATTTTGACAATAAGAATCTGCTATATTTTCATAGATTAGCGCTGTTAATAATCAGAATATACAGAAAATAGATTGTTCCAGCCCTCCTATAAAATCTCTACAGATTCTTTTTTTATAAATCGCTTACATTCATCTTGTATAAACGGGTGCTAAGATATCGCAATAAAGCACCCGTTTTAAACTTTAACTAAAGGAGGCAACAATATGAAGGCCTTATATAAGCTTTGGGGCTACTTAGAGGAAATCCTTGCTGGTATTTTTTTTATAGCAGGTATTGTACTTATTTTTTATGGTGTCCTTATGCGTTACATATTCAATGAACCACAAGCATGGGTAGAGGAATTAGCACGTTATGCAATTATTTGGGGTACATTTTTAGGCTTTGGCTTAGCCTTAAAGCATAATCAACATATCCAAGTAGATATTTTATACGATAAATTAAAGCCTTCAATGAAGCGTCTACTAGATTTAGTGGCAACAGGCTTAAGCATTGTTTTTTGTGTTATTTACACCTATTACGGCTTTATTTTAGTGGAAAATCGTTATACATCTGGCATGGTATCACTTGATATTGGCATACCAATGTGGATTGTCTATTTAGTTTTACCACTTTCAGGTATTTTATTTTTACTAAGGTTCGTAGAAAGATTAGTGAATATTCTACGAGGAAAGGATGAAGAATATGCTAATCCTCTTACTTAGTTTCTTTTTATTACTATTTTTACGCGTACCTGTTGCGATTAGCTTAGCACTCTCAACAATTTTTGTCCTCTTCCAAGTTGATTTTAATATGAATATGGTTCCACAGCGTGTTTTCACTGCATTGGATTCCTTCCCAATGATGGCAATTCCAGGATTCGTTCTTGCTGGAGTATTGATGGCACGTGGTGGTATTTCAAAATATTTAATTGAGGCTTTACGTGCATGGATTGGACATCTTCCAGGTGGGCTTGCAGTTGTAACTATTGTTGCCTGTGCTATTTTTGCAGCGATTTCAGGTTCTTCACCTGCTACAGCCGCAGCAATCGGCTCTATTATGATTCCTGCTATGATTTCAGCAGGCTATAAAAAACGTTACTCCATGGGGCTGGTAGCTGCTGGTGGCACATTAGGGATTTTAATTCCACCAAGTGTTCCATTAATTATTTATGGGATTACATCAGAGCAATCTATTGGTGAATTATTTATGGCTGGGGTTATTCCTGGTTTAGCTTTAACGGGGATTTTAATTATTGCAGCCATCGTATATGCAAAGCGTAATGGCTTTAAAGGAGATGAGCCAGCTTCTTGGGGAGAACGTGGTCGTAAATCCTTAAAAGCAATTTGGGGTGCATTTTTACCTTTTTTAATTTTAGGAACAATTTATTCAGGAATTGTTACACCAACTGAATCAGCCGTTATTGCTGTGTTCTATGGTCTTATCGTATCATTATTTATCTATCGTGAAATGAAGCTAAAAGACTTCCGTGAAGTATTAGTAGAATCTATTAATATTACAGCGATGATTTTCTTAATTATTGGTGCGGCTTCATTATTCGGCTTATATTTAACAAATGCACAAGTACCACAGCAAGTTGGGGCATGGATTGCTGAAAGTGATATGAACAAATGGATATTTATGATTATTGTTAATATTTTATTCTTTGTAATGGGCATGTTCCTAGAGGCTGTTTCGATTATTTTAATCACTTTACCAATTCTTCTGCCGATTCTTGCACATTTTGACATTAATTTAATTCACTTTGCGATTATTATGACGATTAATATGGAATTAGGTATGATTACTCCACCAGTAGGGTTAAATCTCTTTGTTGTTAGTGGTATTGCTAAGGAGAAGCTTGGTGAGGTTGTCAAAGGCGTTATTCCATTTATTATTTTAATGATTATCTTTTTAGCATTAGTTGTGTTAATTCCACAATTATCACTATGGTTACCAGAGCAAATGAAGTAAGAGAGGTTTCTTATGGAAAATTTCACAAAAGGGTATTCCATGAAAGATCGACAATTTTGGGTAATTGTTATGAGCCTAGGTGGAGCTTCGGTATTTGTTTTTGCAGCAATGTACTCAGTACAGCCCCTGCTCCCCTTTTTTACAGAGCAATTTCAAATTTCGGTTTCCTATGCAAGCCTATCCATGTCTATGACGACGCTTTCTATTATTATTGGCTTAATCGTTTTAGGGTTTTTATCTGATCGCTATGGACGTTTACCATTTGTACGGTTTTCCATTCTTTTAACGATTATTCCTTTTCTTTTAATGCCGTTAACAGACTCATTTGCGGTTATTATTTTTTTACGATTTATTCAAGGCTTTGCTATTGCAGGCGTTCCCGCAGCAGCACTTGCCTATATTAGTGAGGAAATCCATCCACAATCAATGGGGCTGGCGACAGCGCTATATATTTCCTGCAATGCACTAGGTGGAACAATTGGGCGTTTAATGATGGGCTATCTAACAGAAAATAAATCTTGGGAGATAGCCTTTCTCTCTTTAGCCCTTTTTGGTAGTATCATTTTTATTATTGTTTGGTTAACACTTCCTAAATCAAGAAACTTTACAATCCATCGTCGTTATATCCGAGAAGATTTACATGGATTTTGGCTGCATTTAAAAAATCCCTACTTATTACTTCTTTTTGGCTTCGGCATTATTTTGCAATTATCATTTACAGGTATGTGGTCGTTTATTCCCTACTATTTAGTAGAACCACCATTTTTACTATCCTTAAAAATGATTTCCTTTATTTTTTTAGCGTATGGCTTAGGTATTATCGGCTCTCCGATTGCCAATGCCCTTGCCAATAAAGTAGGTATTGCTAAAATTAGAACAATCGGTGTGCTTTTATTAGTAGGTGGTATTTTATGTACAGTAAGCACCTCCCTTGCGCTCATTGTTGTTGGGCTTTGTATTGCCTGTTTAGGTTTTTTCACAACACATTCCCTAACATCTGCAACTGTAAGTCGAACAGCCAGCCACCAAAAGGGACTTGCCTCAAGCTTATACCTTGTTTCGTATTATATTGGTGTTGCTGCAGGAAGCAGCCTACTTAGTCCAATATGGCTACATTTTAAATGGCACGGTATCGTCATCATTACAGTTCTACTGCCTATTATTTATCTATTCTTTTTAAATTACACCTTACACAAAAAGATGCCCTAAAGTTATTTTAAGGCATCTTTTATTTATTAAATATACATCAGAAGCAGAATAAGCCCAGGGATAGCTATTATAACCCAAGCAATTGATAAGTAATGTCTTTTTTCCTCTCTACCATAGTGATAATCTATAAAAATAGAGCTAATCACAGTAATGATAAGGTAGCTACCAATTACTGCTGTATAGAGAAACCAATTGGTTAGTAGCATCATTATTGGCATGACTGTATTACAAATCTTAATTATTCGTGTAGCGCGTTGATGTGCGGTATTCGCATAGCCCTTTGGTATATTAAATTTTTTCCTTACCAATTTTTCAATTAACCATGTGCCCAACAGCAAAACAATAAGAAATGTAAAAAGATTGCCCATCGTGAATTCCTTTTTATTTTCATCAATATGGACTAAAAATGTAGCTATCATCTCTGGATCATTGACAAGATAGACGGATTGATGTGTGTAATCCTTTAGCAGTAATTGTTGATCGTTAACCATAATTTTTAACTTGACAGCCTGCCCACTCTCAAAGGCTACCCATATATCCATCGTATTAAAGCCAAATAAATCATACTCCTGTACCTGTGTGGCAGTAGCCTGTTGTAATAATTGCTGTAATACCTCCGTATCTGCGGTAGTTTTAAAAATATCCTGCCCTATTACCCAACCTGGTCTGCCAGCTTGAAATGATGTTTCTTTTCCATTTTGAGCTACTGTATACATTGTAATCTCGTGTTGCTGTGCCAATTCAATAACGGAAGCCTGTTGACCATTATCGGTCTGCTTAAACGGCTCTGTTATGATTAACAAGAAGAACAGCACAATTGCCCCAGCCATAATAATTGGATATTGCCAATTCTTTGTTGATTGCTTGTTTTGTCGAGCCTGCTCCAAAATATCCTTTTGTAAAGCTTTTGAAAATCTTGGTGCTTCGCCAAGCTCCTTATCTAACTTATTTTTAAAAGCTGTCATCCTCTAACACCTCCCATTCATGCTCATCTAGTAGCTCATATAGCATTTTTCTTGCTCGATGCAATCTTGTTTTCACCGTATTTTCTGTGCTTCTAAGAATATCTGCAATTTCTCGAATTTTTAATTCCTGATAATAATAAAGAATGACCACTTCTCTGTATAAAATAGGAATCTGAAATAATACGTTTGTCAATGTTTTACGCTCATCTATTTCCACTAACGCTTTCTCTGGTGTGCGTTTACTTACACCAATATGGAATTTTTCCAATAAGAGATGTCGTTTATTTTTCCAGCTTCGAAGATAATCATGACTTTTATGTACAGTAATTTTCACTAAGTATGTTTTTAAGGATGCTCTTTGTTCAAAACGTTCTTGCTGATGATAATAGGCAAGAAATACATCCTGCACAATTTCCTCAGCCATCGCCCAATCCCTTACATATAGATAGGCAACACGCAAACAATATTCCCCATGTTCCTCCATAACGGCTGCTAAATGCTCACTCACCCAAACACCTCCTGTTCACTCTATAGTCGTAGTTACTTAATAGCTGGTTTCATAAAAACAAAAAATAATTACTTTTAGTACAGTAAGTTTATTGAAATCAACAAACATAATATCGCAAAAGCTTCACACACTAAAAAAAGTTTCTATACGGTGAGCATATTTTTCCCTTATCTCTTGAAGTACAAGTAAAAAAACTGGTATAGTGAGATTGTTTGTCTGACGTCTGACTAATAAAATACTCTAACTATTCAATAATTGAAATTGGCGTATGTTATGAGTGATAGTTATGAATTCGAGCACTCACAATTATTATCTATACTGATGGAGGAACTTATGAGGTACTTAATATCCTTTTGTGGATTACTACTCGTTTTTGCTTTAGCGCTGTTAGTAAGTAAAAACAAAAAAGAAATAAAATACAAAAATATCGTACTGATGTTAGTGATTCAATTTCTCTTGGCAACTCTACTTCTCAATACAACAATTGGCTATGTGCTAATTAAAGCCATTACAAATGTCTTTGACCATTTATTATCATACGCAAATGCGGGCATTTCATTTGTTTTTGGAGGTTTAGCAAACCAAGGAGAGTCACCTTTCTTTCTCACTGTCCTATTACCGATTGTCTTTATATCTGCGTTGATCGGGATTTTGCAGCATTTTAAAATTTTGCCGTTCTTTATGACATGGGTTGGCTTCTTACTGAGTAAGATTAATGGCATGGGGAAATTGGAATCCTACAATGCTGTTGCCTCTGCAATGGTCGGTCAGTCTGAAGTTTTTATTACAGTGAAAAAGCAATTAGATAAGCTTAGCCCACAGCGTATGTATACATTATGTGCATCAGCGATGTCAACGGTCTCTATGTCTGTTGTTGGCGCCTATATGACAATGATTGAGCCAAAATATGTTGTCACAGCTATTGTCTTAAACTTATTTGGTGGATTTATTATTGTTTCCATTATTAATCCATATAAGGTTGAAGAAAATGAGGATATTTTAACAATTGAGGATGAGCAGAAGCAAGCTTTCTTCCAAATGCTTGGAGAATATATTATGGATGGCTTTAAAGTCGCCATTATTGTTGGTGCTATGCTTATCGGTTTTGTCGCCTTAATGGATGGCATTAATTCCTTATTCGATATAGTAATTGGTGTGTCTTTCCAAGAAATATTAGGCTATATCTTTGCACCCATCGCTTTCTTAATGGGTGTGCCATGGGCAGATGCGATTACTGCTGGCGGCATTATGGCAACGAAATTAGTGACAAATGAATTTGTCGCGATGATTAGCCTTGGAGAGATCACTGATTCCTTGAGTGAGCGTACATTGGGCATTATTTCTGTCTTTCTTGTATCCTTTGCAAACTTTTCATCTATCGGCATTATCGCTGGAGCCGTAAAGGGCTTGAATGAAAGGCAAGGAAATATCGTTGCTCGCTTTGGCTTAAAATTACTCTACGGCGCAACACTTGTCAGTATCTTAACAGCTATTGTTGTTGGTTTAATTATTTAAGTTACATCTCAATACTATAAAACATGTCCACCACCTAATTCATGTTGGGTGGTGGACATGTTATTTTTATTTCACAACAATATTAACAAGCTTGCCTGGAATCACGATAATTTTTACTAAGTTTTTCCCTGCCATATATTCCTGTACCTTACTATCAGCAAGTGCTACTTCTTCGATATCTTCTTTTGAAGCATCCTTCGCAACAACGATTTTCGCACGTACTTTACCCGCTACTTGAACAGCGATTTCCACTTCATCATCTACCAATTTCGCCTCATCATATGTTGGCCATTGCTCATACGTAAGCGTTGTTTCATGACCAAGTAGCTGCCATAGCTCCTCTGCAATATGTGGTGCGATTGGTGCTAGCATTTTCACAAAGCCTTCTGCATAAGCTGTTGGGATAACCTCTGCTTTATAGCAATCATTAATAAATACCATCATTTGTGAAATCGCTGTATTAAAGCGGATGCCCTCATAATCCTCTGTTACCTTTTTCACTGTTTGGTGATATGATTTTTCAAGTGTTTGATCGTTAGATGCTTGAATTTTTGCTGACAGTGCACCTGTTTCTTCATTAACAAATAAACGCCAAATACGATCTAAGAAGCGACGTGCTCCATCTAAGCCATTTGTAGACCATGCAACAGATGCCTCTAACGGGCCCATAAACATTTCATATAAACGTAATGTATCCGCACCATGTGATGCAATAATCTCATCTGGATTCACAACATTGCCTTTAGATTTAGACATTTTTTCATTGCCCTCACCAAGAATCATTCCTTGGTTAAATAATTTTTGGAATGGCTCTTTTGTATGAACAACCCCTAAGTCGTATAACACTTTATGCCAGAAGCGTGCATATAGTAAATGCAGTACCGCGTGCTCTGCTCCACCAATATAAATATCCACAGGCAGCCAGCGTTTGAGTAGCTCTGGGTCTGCAATGGCTTCTGTGTTTGTTGGGTCGATATAGCGTAGGAAGTACCAGCTTGAGCCCGCCCATTGTGGCATTGTATTTGTTTCACGGCGTCCTTTTTTACCTGTTTCAGGGTCTACAACATTTACCCAATCTGTAATATTCGCTAATGGTGACTCACCTGTACCTGATGGACGAATATTATCTGTTTTTGGCAGCATTAATGGTAATTCTGATTCTGGTACTGGCGTTGTTGTGCCATCCTCCCAATGAATCATTGGAATTGGCTCACCCCAATAACGTTGGCGAGAGAATAGCCAGTCGCGTAGACGATAAGAAATTTTCTTCTCTCCTACGCCTTTGTCCTCTAACCATTCAATTGCCTTTGCAATACCATCTGCTTTGTTTAAGCCATTGAGGAAGTCTGAGTTAATATGTGAACCATCACCTGTAAATGCTTCTTGGCTAATATCGCCGCCCTCAAGCACAGGAATAATCTCTAAGCCAAATGCTGTCGCAAACTCATAGTCGCGCTCATCATGTGCAGGAACCGCCATAATCGCACCTGTACCATAAGACACTAATACATAGTCAGCGATCCAAATCGGCACTTTTTTGCCATTAATCGGATTGATGGCATAAGCACCTGTAAATACGCCTGTTTTCTCTTTTGCTAAATCTGTACGCTCTAAATCTGATTTCATTTTGACATTTTCTAAATAAGCCTCAACCGCTTGACGTTGCTCAGCCGTTGTAATTTGCTCTACCAATTTATGTTCAGGTGCAAGCACACAATATGTAGCGCCGAATAATGTATCAGGACGAGTTGTAAATACTGTAAAGCTGTCATCTGTGCCATCAATAGTAAATGTTACTTCTGCCCCTTCTGAACGGCCAATCCAGTTGCGCTGCATATCTTTAATAGACTCTGGCCAATCAACATCCTCTAAGTCATCGATTAAACGATCCGCATAAGCTGTAATTTTTAACATCCATTGCTTCATTGGTCGACGCTCTACTGGATGCCCACCACGCTCTGATTTTCCATCGATAACTTCCTCATTTGCTAATACTGTACCAAGTGCTGGACACCAGTTAACAGCTACTTCATCAATATAGGCTAAGCCTTTTTTATAAAGCTGAATAAAAATCCATTGCGTCCATTTATAATAGCTAGGGTCCGTTGTATTAATTTCACGATCCCAGTCATAGCTAAAGCCTAGCTCTTGAATTTGGCGCTTAAATGTTGCAATATTTTTTGCTGTAAATTCTGCTGGATCATTGCCTGTATCAAGCGCATATTGCTCAGCTGGTAAGCCAAATGCATCCCACCCCATTGGATGTAATACATTATAGCCCTGCATACGTTTAAAGCGAGAAAGAATATCTGTTGCCGTATAGCCTTCTGGATGTCCTACATGTAGACCTGCACCTGATGGATATGGAAACATATCTAATGCATAAAATTTAGGCTTCTCAACATCATTCTCCGTTTTAAATGTGTTGTGGTCAGCCCAATATTTTTGCCATTTTCTCTCAATTTTTTGGTGATTAAAACTCATTCTTTTTCCTCCTTAACATACGGTTCATCATTAGAATTGACAAAATATTTAAAAAATAAAAAAACTCGCCCCTTTCTTATATAAAAGGGACGAGAGAACTGCACTCCCGCGGTACCACCCAAATTAGTGATTACACTCGGCTCAAACTTCTTTAACGCAGAAGAAAACGGCACATGTTTTCACATGGGCAGACTCAGAAGGCGAGTTCAATTTGCTTTCCTACTAGCTTTCACCAACCGCTAGCTCTCTAAAAAGAACAACAAACCTACTATTCCTCATCACTGTCTTTACATCATATTGCATTTATTCTAATAGAAAGTATAAAAAAGCACAAGCCTTTGTTGATTAGCTACCTGCTACTGTGCAGTAATTGCTTCTTTTTCTGTCGTTTTTGATAAATCAGCGCACTCACGAAACGCAAAATGTTGGCAACCTTTACATTGCTGTCTATCCAAATATGTTAAAGCTTTTGTAATCACTTCACCTGTATGTTGATAAAAATGCTGCGCTCCAATTTTATCATAAATACCTGTACGCAGCAGAGCTAGCTGTAATTCTTCTTGCACACCTGTTACAAAAATCGTACCACCCTGTGCTATAAAGTTATCAACAATATTACTTAAATATGCTTCGCCAGTGGAATCCATAAAGGGCACTTTCCCCATGCGTAAAATTAATACTTTCGATTGTTGCTGAAGGGAGCTTTTAATGGTTTCTTCAAACATTTGTGCTGCTCCAAAGAACAATGGTCCCTCAATCGTGTATATTTTAATTTGTGGACAATCGTGCTGCTGGTGGACAACATGTGGGCGTACCTTTGCGCTTTTGTCCGTATGATCTGGCAGCACCTTTGTCACAACAAGCTTTTCACTCATGCGCTTAGCAAATAGTAGTACAGCTAAAACAAGTCCTACCTCGACGGCTAATGTAAGGCTTGTAAACACTGTTAATAAAAATGTAATCAGTAGAACAAGCGAATCTCCTGACTTTAATTTTACAATATGGGCAAAGTGATGACGTTCGCTCATATTCCAAGCGACAATCATCAATACAGGCGCCATGCTTGCCAGTGGGATATGAGAGGCATATGGTGCTAAAACAAGTAATGTGACTAGCACAAAAACACCATGAATAATGCCTGACATTGGTGAAGCTGCACCTGTTTTAATATTTGTCGCTGTACGTGCAATTGCACCAGTTGCTGGAATTCCCCCAAACAATGGTGTCACAATATTAGCAATTCCTTGTCCAACTAACTCACGATTACTATTATGCTTACTATTTGTCATCCCATCCGCTACAACCGCAGATAATAGCGATTCAATACCGCCAAGCATTGCAATGACAAATGCAGGTCCAATTAGCTGCTGTACTCGCTCCCACGTAATATGTGGTAGAGCAAAGCTAGGCAATGTATTGGGAATTTGACCATATGCCGTTGCAATCGTCGCTACCTGCCCTGAGAATAAGACTGTTGCTACAAGTGTTGACACAATAATCCCTGCTAATGCACCGGGAAGCTTTGGGAAAAATTTCGGTGTAATAAGAATGGTTAGTAAACAAATAGTAGCCGTTATAATGCTATATATATTGGTAGTGCCAATATGCTTGATAATCTCTTGAATATTATTTAGCAAATACTCATGCCGTGTAATATTACTTAATCCTAAAAAGTTTGCAATTTGCCCTGCAAAAATAATAACAGCTATACCTGCTGTAAAACCAACCGTTACAGGCCGAGGAATAAATTTAATTAAGGTTCCTAGCTTAAAAATACCCATTAAGCACAGCAAAATTCCTGCCATTAACCCAGCAAGCAATAAATCTTCATAGCCATAGGTAAGAACAATGCCTAATAAAATCGGTACAAATGCCCCTGTTGGCCCACCAATTTGATATTTGGAACCACCAAACAGCGAAATAAGAATACCTGCAATACAAGCAGTATAAATACCATATTCAGGCTTCACACCTGATGCGATGGCAAAAGACATCGCAAGTGGAATAGCGACAATACCGACAATAATTCCTGATAACAAGTCCTTCTTTACATGATGAATGGAATACCCTTCAAAGCGCCCTGTAAACAGTGACTTCATATATAACTCTTCCCTTCGACATAATAAGCAAAGCATCGTTTTTTCATATAAACGGTTTACATATTTTCCTCATCACTATCATTACTTGTCATTTCTTCTAATCTTGTAATGGTATTAATTAAATGGTTATTAAAAATATCCTTTGCTACGCCAAGTAGTTCACCGATCATGGGGTCACTTAAAGAATAGTAAACTTTTTTACCTTCTTTGACGCCATAAACAATATTTTTTGCACGCAAGACACTTAGTTGCTGAGATACAGCAGAGCCTTCCTTTTCCAAACAATCTTGAATTTCATTGACACTTTTTTGACCATCTACAAGCAGCTCTAATATTCTTATTCGTAATGGATGTGCTAGTGCCTTAAAAAAATCTGCCTTAAACTGTTGTAAGCCCTCTTCCACCAAAACCCCTCCATATAACTACATATTCAAACATTTGAATATGTATGATTGTACACTCGTTCCCATTTATTTTCAATAATAAAAAATAAGCAAAAAATGCGCATTTAAACGCTATTTTTTGCTTACTTTATTAATCTGTTATTATTTTTTCCTTTTTTAAAGGGTAATCATAAATAAGACACGGAATAATGGCAAATAACACAATGACTACTAATGTTAAAACAAGTGGAATCATACCAAATTGGTCTACCATAATACCACCAAATAACGGTCCAATCATGCGACCTACCGTTGTCGCACTATTTATAATTCCTTGATAGAAGCCTTGCCGTCCCTTTGGTGCAAGCTGATTGGCAATTGTGGGCAATGCTGGTGTATAAAACATTTCGCCAAATGTTAATACAACCATAGCTGCACCAAACATTTTAAAATCATTGGCAAAGGCAATAATGCCAAAGGATACAGCAATAAGAGTTATACCAAATACAAGCTGACGCTTTATATGATGCTCCCAACGCTTTACAAGTGGTGCAATAAGCGGTTGCCCTATAACAATTAACAGCCCATTAATCGTCCATAGTAAGCTATATTGCTTTAAACCTAACCCTAAATCCTGTGTATAGGATGAAATCGTGGCACTCCATTGCGAATAAGCTAGCCAGCATAAAACAGAGGATGCACTAATAATTAATAACGCATAGAACGGTGCTTTATTAATTATTCGTTTACTTTCACTCACAACATTTTTAGGGGCAATACTGCCTGCCTCTAAACGTTTAAATGTCATTAGTGCAATAGCAAAGAATAATATATACATCGCTAAATTCACTTTAAAAACATAGTCAAATTGATAATCCGCCACAATTCCTGCCAATGCAGGCCCTACTGCAACCCCAACATTTTGAGCCAAGTAGATAGCATTAAATGCCTTACGCCCTCCTTCTGGCCATGCAGTACCTGCTAATGCAAACATTGCTGGGAATACAATGCCTCCGCTAAAGCCAAGTATTGTTAAAAACCATATATAATGTGGCCAACCGTGCCAAATTGTTAAGCCAATTAAAGAGGCAATTGTTAAAAGTATGCCAAGCATAATAGATTTATAGCCGCCAATTCTATCAAATAAATAGCCACCTAATAGATTGCCCAATACACCAGCAGCCGAATTTAGCATTAAAATAAAGCCTGCCATTGCAAGGGATTTCCCTAAATAATCGTGTATATAAATGGCATTTAAAGGCCATAAAAATGAGTTGCCCGTTGTGTTCACAAGCATTCCAATTATTAAAAACCAAACACTCTTTGGCATAAAATGACCTCCATTATTTCGCTTCTCTAAATAGTTAGTTTATGCTGAAATAGTTAAAAGTACAAGAAAAATAAATTTGCCTTTTTTACAAGCATTTAATAGAAGTCTTTAGTATTGTAACCTTTCCTCATGACGGAACGACAAGCACATGATAGAATAAAGCACTAGAGGAGTGAGCTACATGACAGAAATCAATTTTCCTTTTCCTTCTGAGGGGAAAAGATACTATACATGGAATCGTTACTTGCGCGACCAATTTGGTCACAAAGTATTTAAAGTTGCATTAGATGCAGGCTTTGATTGTCCAAATCGTGACGGCACAGTTGCTTTTGGTGGTTGTACATTTTGCAGTGCAGCAGGCTCTGGTGATTTTGCAGGCAACAAAGTTGATCCAATTGATGTGCAATTTGCTGAAATTCGAGATAAAATGCATCAGAAATGGAAGGACGGCAAATATATGGCGTACTTTCAAGCCTATACAAATACACATGCCCCGCTACCTGTGTTAAAGGAGAAATTTGAGGCGGCTTTAGCACAAGAGGGTGTTGTTGGATTGTCCATTGCTACTCGTCCTGACTGTTTACCTGATGATGTTGTTGAATATTTAGCGGAATTAAACGAGCGCACATATTTATGGATTGAGCTTGGTCTTCAAACAGTCCATGAAAAAACAGCGAACCTTATTAATCGTGCACATGATTATGCAACCTATGTAGAAGGTGTTGACAAGCTGCGGAAGCATGGGATTCGTGTTTGCTCCCATATTATTAATGGTCTGCCTCTTGAAGATTATGACATGATGATGGAAACAGCGCGAGCAGTAGCTAAGCTAGATGTTCAAGGCATTAAAATCCATTTACTGCATTTATTAAAAGGCACACCAATGGTGAAACAATATGAAAAAGGCATGCTAGAATTTTTAGATCAGGATGTTTATACAAAGCTTGTAGCTGATCAATTAGAAATCCTGCCGCCTGATATGGTGATTCACCGTATTACAGGAGATGGACCGATTGATTTGATGATTGGACCGATGTGGAGCGTTAATAAGTGGGAAGTATTAAATGGCATTGATGCCGAGCTGGAACGCCGTGGTAGTTTTCAAGGAAAATTTTACAAAGCTGAGGTTGTGAAATGAAATTACAACGTGTTTTACAATATGCACAGCAGCTATTAATAGATAGTGTACAGGAGGGTGATACAGTTGTAGATGCCACTGCTGGCAATGGACATGATACACTGTTTTTAGCACAGCTTGTCGGAGATCATGGACAAGTTTATGCCTTCGATATTCAAAAGGAGGCAGTTGATACAACACTTCATCGCCTTTTAGACCACGGGTTAGAGCACCGTGCGCTTGTACTCAATAAAGGGCATGAGGAAGTCGCCAATTTTGTTCATAAGCCTATAGCTGCTGCTATTTTTAACCTTGGCTACTTGCCTGGTAGCAATCATCATATTATTACAAAGCCAACAACAACTATTCAAGCACTGCAAGATTTACTCAAGCTCTTAAAGGTTGGGGGCTTAATTGTACTTGTCATTTATCATGGGCATCCTGGTGGTAAAGAGGAACGAGATATGGTGATAGACTATGTTCGCCAGCTTCCACAAAAATATATTCATGTTTTAAAATATGAGTTTCTGAATCAGCAAAATGACCCACCATTTGTCATTGCTTTAGAAAAAATGAAAGATTATCCTATGCCTGAAATCGCTCAATGATTTCAGGCTTTTATTTTAGTAAATGCTATAAAAAAGCTATCTATTAGCATTGTAAACTAATAGATAGCTTTGTAGATTAACTATTTATTTTTACGTTTTTCACTATATTGAACCCAGAAATCTGCGCCTTTAATGCCTAGTTTACGAGGATCAAAGACAGGGTCTTTCCCTTCTTTTTTCTGTTTCTCATAATCTTTTAAAGCAATAATCGCTGGCTTCATGACAATTAAAATCCCGATAACATTCGTCCAAACCATTAAGCCAAGACCTACATCCCCCATAGCCCATGCTAAATCGGATGTACGGATTGTACCATAGAAAGCTGCTACTAAAATAGCAATCTTTGCAAGCCAAATACCTATTTTTTCAGCAGAGCCTGTCAATAAGTAAGCAACATTTGTTTCTGCAATATAGTAATAAGCCATAATGGTTGTAAAGGCAAAGAAGAATAATGCCACTGCTACGAATGGACCACCGAATCCTGGTAGTGCATCATCTACAGCGTATTGTGTATAAGCTGCACCCTCTTTAATCGTTTGTGCAAAGGAAATTTGTGCATCTCCTGAATACTCATCTTTACCAAACTCACCTGTGAAAATAGTTGGGTAAATTTCATATTCTTTTGCATCATGCTCCACGACAATTGCATCTGCTTTTTCATCATGGACATTGTACATCCCTGTAAATAAAATCATAAATGCTGTAGCTGAACAAACTAATAATGTATCAATATAGACAGAAGCCGCTTGTACAATCCCCTGTTTTGCAGGGTGCGATACTTCCGCAGCCGCCGCAGGGTGAGCCCCTGTACCTTGACCTGCTTCATTTGAATAAATACCACGTTTTACACCCCATGCAATAGCAGAACCAATAATCCCCCCAAAGATTTCTTGTGCACCAAATGCACTTGAGAAAATTAATCCAATAACTGCTGGAATTTCTGAAATATTCATTACAATAATAACAATTGCCATAAGTATGTAGGCAGCAGCCATAAATGGTACGATGATTTGTGCAGCGTTTGCAATTGATTTAACTCCACCAATAATAATAGCACCTAATAACACAACAATAATAACACCTGTAATCCAAGGCGCTAAACCAAAAGCATTTTCCACTGCTACTGAAATGGCGTTTGACTGTACACCAGGCATTAAGATTAACATCGCGATAACTGCTACAACCGCAAATAAAACCCCAAACCATTTTTGACCTGTCCCCTTTTCAAGATAAAAGGCTGGTCCACCGCGATATTCAGTTTCTTTTTCTTCCTTATAAATCTGTGCTAAGGTTGATTCTACGTAAGCCGTTGCTGCGCCAATAAACGCAATCGCCCACATCCAAAAAACAGCGCCGGGTCCACCCATTCCAATGGCTGTTGCCGTACCAGCAATATTACCCGTACCTACACGACCTGATAAAGCAATAGACATCGCCTGAAAGGATGAAATCCCTTTGTCTGATTTCTCTCCTCTAAACATTAAAACGAACATATCTTTAATATGTCTAACTTGTAGGAACTTGGTGATAACAGAGAAAAAAAGTCCGATCAATAAGATACCGTAAATAAACCAAGGTCCCCATAAAATACCATTCAATTTCTCAACAACAACTTCCATACTACTCCCCCAATTCAAATAATATTGTTTTGAATTATTATAGTATTACACTTTTCTGAAAATTGCAATATTATTCTCGAGTAACAATATTTAAGTAAGTATAGTAATAATAAGTATAGTAATAAATGGAGATTTGAAAATTACTCAATAATATAGCCAATTCTTCGAAGTCCGTTGTTAAGAAAATCACGAATATACATAAAAATTTCATCGCGCTCTACTTCATGAAATAAATTATGATAACAATTTTCCCATTCTTTAAACTGAAACTCTGAAAACTCTTGTTGATGAAGCCAATTGCGCGTTTGTCGCGTTTCCGTAATGACATCCCTTTCTCCCGTCATCATTAGAATAGGCATATTTGGGAACTCACCCTTTGGCATAAACACTAAATTCCGCATCATTTGCTGTAGCTCACGATACCATTTCACCGATACAACAGATACAAATGGTCGATCATCCTTCATTTCCTCTCTTCCTTCAACACTGCGCGTTAATTTTTCAAATGTAATTGGATGTGTTACCTTTATATTACCTGTTAAGGTACTTAAGCTTGTTAAAGTATTTGTTAGCTTTCCCGGTAGTAATTTTAATTGCAGCCAAGGCGATGTTAAAATAATACCTGCACATTCATACTGCTTTTTATGCATTGTATGAAGAATTAATGTTGCTCCAAGTCCATGCCCAATTAAAAAGGTCGGTAAATTATATGAAAAAGCATTCTCAATCAAATTTCTTGTATACTTATTGTACAATTTAAACTCTTCATCATGGACACGACCAAATCCTGTATTTACCCCATGATTAGGCAAATCTCCCATGACTATGTGGAAGCCTTCCATTCTTAGTTTCTCTATAAGCCATGCATACCATCGGTGATTTTCATAAGCACCATGAAGAATAGCAATCACAGCCTTTGCTTGTCCATCAGCTTCCCATTTCCACATTCACATAGTCCTCCTAAAAAATAATTACACAATGATTATATCGACATCCATAGCACATTTTAATTTTATATTTTCATAAAGATGCGTATTTGATACGATAATACTACATCATAGAAAGAAAAGAGGCGATTTTCATGATTTATCCATTTAAAGATAAAATGCCAAAGATTGATCCATCTGTTTTTATTGCTGATTACGCAACAGTTACTGGTGATGTAACCATTGGTGCTGAAACAACTATTTGGTTTAATACAGTTATTCGAGGCGATGTATCTCCTACCATTATTGGCAAACGTGTAAGCATTCAAGACCTATGCTGTCTGCACCAAAGTCCAAAGTATCCATTAATTATTGAGGACGAGGTAACAGTAGGTCATCAAGTGACTTTACATAGCTGTACAATTCGAAAAAATGCCTTGATTGGCATGGGCTCTATTATATTAGACGGGGCAGAGATTGGAGAGGGTGCATTTATCGGAGCTGGAAGCCTAGTACCTCCTGGTAAAGTCATTCCCCCAAATAGCTTAGCATTAGGTCGTCCAGCAAAAGTTGTACGCGAATTAAATGCTGAGGATAAAGAAGATATGGAACGCATCGTACGCGAATATGCCGAAAAAGGCCAGTATTATAAATCGCTTCAAAAATAGACTATTAAAAAAATAGCTCAGCTATTAAAAGCTGGGATACAGTGAGTTTAATCCTTAAAAAGCGCGAGAAATCAATGGTTACATTGATTTCTTGCGCTTCTTTCAGCTATCCCAGCTTTTCTATCACATAGTATATCATTATAATATTTAAATCACTTTATCGCTTTAGCTCAATAGTTTAACAAGAAGAGCTTGTGCGAGGAATCCTTGATAGCACGAAAGCTTTTATCTTTGTTTAAACTTCTACTAAAAAGCGGAAGCACAGGTATTGATCATGATAGAATTCTGCTATATTTGCTGCTGCACGTTCGATTCAAAAGTATTGATCAAATTAAGATAAACGTGCTTTTTCTCGTAATGCATCTGCTTTGTCTGTTTGCTCCCATGGTACATCTAAATCTGTACGGCCAAAGTGACCATATGCTGCAGTTTGTTTGTAAATTGGACGACGAAGGTCAAGCATTTTAATAATACCTGCTGGACGTAGATCAAATAGCTCACGCACCCATTCAACAATATAGCTTTCCTTCACCTTTCCTGTACCAAATGTATCGACAGCAATAGAAACAGGCTGAGCAACACCAATTGCATAAGCAAGCTGTACTTCAGCACGCTCTGCTAATCCTGCTGCTACAATATTTTTTGCTACATAGCGAGCTGCATAGGCTGCTGAACGATCTACCTTTGTTGCATCTTTCCCAGAGAATGCACCACCACCATGACGTGCATAGCCACCGTATGTATCTACGATGATTTTACGTCCTGTTAAGCCAGCATCTCCCTTAGGTCCACCAATCACGAAACGACCAGTTGGGTTGATGAAATATTTTGTGTTCGCATCTAATAATTCACTTGGTACAACTGGTGCAATCACAAATTCTTTTAAATCTGCTTGAATTTGCTCTAATGTTACCTCTTCATCATGCTGTGTTGAAATAACAATTGTATCAACTCGTACAGGTATATTATGCTCATCGTACTCTACTGTTACTTGTGTTTTACCATCAGGACGTAAATAAGCAAGCTCACCTGATTTACGCACTGCTGTTAAACGGCGTGCTAATTTATGAGCTAGGCTAATTGGTAATGGCATTAGCTCGGGTGTTTCATTACATGCATAACCAAACATTAAGCCTTGGTCACCTGCTCCGATTGCTTCAATATCGGCATCTGTCATCGAGCCTTCACGTGCCTCTAAAGCTTGGTCAACACCTTGTGCAATATCAGGTGATTGTTCACCAATTGCTACAAGCACCGCTAAATTTTCAGCATCAAAGCCATATTTACCACGTGTATAGCCAATTTCCGCTACAGTATCACGAACAATACCTTTAATATCAACATACGTAGAGGTTGTAATTTCTCCTGCTACTAATACTAAGCCTGTTGTAACGGTTGTTTCACATGCTACACGTGCATTTGGGTCTTCTGTCAAAATGGCATCTAAAATAGCATCCGAGATTTGGTCGCAAATTTTATCGGGATGCCCCTCTGTCACACTTTCTGATGTAAACAGTCGACGGTTTGTCATTTGGTTTTCCTCCTATTACTCTTACGAAAAGTAGTTGTGTATGAATACGGTACTCATTACCCATGTCAAGCCCGCTCTTAAGGATCGAACTCCAAGCCGTTGTTGTGTTGTTTTTATCGAAAACAGCTACTGCTTTTAACACGAGGATTTTGAAAGATCCGTCATTATAATAAGGAAAGAACTATATACATTGCTCTTTACATTGATTTTTAACAATAAAAAAAATCCTTTTCTCACGTTGTTTTACATGAGGAAAGGACTAATGACTTCGTAACCTTTCACTCTTATCGTTCAAGGGAATGTCCCTTGCATCAGGTTGGCACCAACGCATGTCGTGAAATGTTTCATGCAGGTTGCCGGGTTTCACAGGGCCTGACCCTCCACCAGCTCGGGATAAGAGTATCCGTTCAATAACCCATGTTACTGAAAAGGTTGACTATTGTCAAATATTTTCTAATCCTTGACGATTGTTTCACATTTTTGACGCAATAGCACTTCAAAAAATACAGTACAACAAGAATATTATTATTGTAAAACCTTTTATACATGGATGATGATGTAAATAAAAGCAAATTCATCCCTACAACATCCCATGCTTGTTGTGGTAACATATGTGTGACGCTATTTTCAAGCGCATTTGTAGTAGGATTGAAGGGATTCTACTCGAAAAACGTTATTTTTTGTCAGTTTGTTGAAAAATAATAAAAACTCGAAAATAATTTCTTAATTAGTATAGATTATTTAAGTAATTGTGTTATACTATTTTTGAAATTAAGAAAAAATCCCTCAGAATCAAGGGAATATTATAAAAAAGGATGGTATTTAATCGATGAATTCAGTAGAAATTACAAACGAACTGAAGGAATTATTAAACGGCGGAAATGTTCAAGTTCAACTTTCAGTACCACAGTTAGCAGAAAAAGCTACAGCTCGTGGTGAAGCAGTATTAACAGTAGATGGCGCAGTTCGTGCAGAAACTGGCAAATACACTGGTCGTTCACCTAAAGATAAATATACAGTAGAAGAAGAAAGCATAAAAGATCAAATTGACTGGGGAAAAGTCAATCAACCGATTTCTTCTGAAGTGTTCGATAACTTATATATTAAAGTTATAAAATATTTAAAAGAACGTGACGAATTATTTGTATTCAAAGGCTTCGCAGGTGCTGACAAAGATTCACAATTAAGTATTCAAGTTATTAATGAATATGCTTGGCACAATCTTTTCGCTCATCAATTATTTATCCGTCCAACTGAAGAAGAATTAGCTTCTCATGTTGCAGAGTTCACTGTTATCTCAGCTCCTAACTTTAAAGCAGACCCTGCCGTTGATGGTACAGCTTCAGAAACATTTATTATCGTATCACTTGAAAAGAAAGTGATTTTAATTGGTGGTACTGAATATGCTGGTGAGATGAAAAAATCTATTTTCGGTATTATGAACTACTTATTACCACAACAAGGCATCCTTTCTATGCATTGCTCAGCGAATGTTGGAGAAGCTGGTGATGTAGCATTATTCTTCGGTCTATCTGGTACTGGTAAAACAACATTATCTGCTGATCCAGAACGCAAATTAATCGGTGACGATGAGCATGGCTGGTCTGATAATGGTGTCTTCAACATTGAAGGTGGTTGCTATGCGAAAACAATCAATCTTTCTGCTGAAAAAGAACCAGAAATCTACAATGCCATTCGTTTCGGCTCAGTGTTAGAAAATGTAGTTGTTGATCCAGAAACACGTATTTGTGACTACGATGATGGTTCATTAACAGAAAATACACGTGTAGCTTATCCAATCCAATACATTGATAATATTGTTGACCCATCTGTTGCAGGTCATCCAAAAACAATTATTTTCTTAACAGCAGATGCATTTGGTGTTTTACCACCAATCAGTAAATTAACAAAAGAACAAGCAATGTACCACTTCTTAAGCGGCTTCACATCAAAGCTTGCAGGTACAGAGCGTGGTGTAACAGAGCCAGAACCAGTATTTTCTACTTGCTTCGGTTCACCATTCCTTCCACTTCCAGCAACTGTGTATGCTGAAATGTTAGGAGAAAAAATTGATAAGCACGGTGCACAAGTATACCTTGTAAACACAGGCTGGACTGGTGGCGAATATGGCACTGGTAGCCGTATGAAACTTTCTTATACACGTGCAATGGTACGTGCTGCCATTGATGGTAAATTAGTAGATGTTGAAACAACGCAAGATGCTGTGTTTGGTTTACATATCCCAACAGCTATTGAAGGTGTTCCATCAAACGTATTAAATCCACGTGAAGCTTGGGCAGATCAAGCTGCATATGATGCAAAAGCTGCTGAACTTGCAGGTCTATTCAATGAAAACTTCAAGAAATTCTCAAATGTTTCTGAAGCAATCACAAAACTTGGTGGCCCATTACAATAATCAATAGACTACAGATAAAGAGGCTATCTGGAATGGTGTTACCTTTCCAGATAGCCTCTTTTTTAATACTAAGTATTTGTTAAAAACCTGTGTTCCTGCGGTGGTTACAAAGGGGGCGTTTTCGATATAGTTTTTCAAATGCCTCTTTATTGTTGCTTCATCCATTGACATAGAGCACGAACTGTTTCTCGATTTTTGGCGGGTGGATATTGATGGGCATAATCCCGTTCATACCATGTTTCATACGTTTTATGAGCATCCTCTAAGAAAAACGCAAGCTGTCTAGCATGCTCAATATCAACATTTTCGTCACGATAGCCATGAATAATTAAAACAGGTGCTGTAATATGTGCTACCTCAAATAATGGCGTTCTAGCATCATAGGCTTCTGGTACACGATTAGGTGTGCCACCAATCACACGCTTCATCATACGGCGCATATCTGTCCGTTCCCAATAAGTAGCTGTTGCATCCGAAACACCAGCCCATGTCACAACAGAGGTAATATCTTTACGTAAGATGGCTGTCCAAAGTGCCATAATTCCTCCACGTGAAAAGCCAAAAACATGTATATGGTCATTGCAAAATTGTTTCAATACATCTACTGCATAAATAGCATCATAACGATCTGCGCCTGCAAACTCGTCTCGTCCTTCCCCACCTCGATTGCCACGGTAATACGGTGCAAAAACAATAAACCCCTGTGCTGCAAATTGGGCAATACGTGATGGTCTTACCATCCCAATGCCTTGCATGCCTCCTCTTAAATATAAAAAGCCATCATATGTACCTTCTGCCTTTGGTTCAGCCAATAACCCTTTCACACGCAAGCCCTGTGATAAATATGTAATTTCAAATAAGCGTATGGCTGGATTTGGTGAAGGATAGGCACGCTTAGCAACGATTTCACCATTGTTTGTCACGATATTTCAACTCCTCCAGCATTTTTTTCATTCCCTCATCCTTCATATGAAAGCTTAGATTTGGATGATTCATAAATTCTTCATCAGATAACCAAAGCATCCCTGATGTTTCTAAATCAAATTCAATTTGCTCTTGTCCTGCAAATTGTGCAGTAAAAACTGTTTTACAAAATAACACCTTATCATGGACAGCATATTCTGCAAACCATTGAAGATTTTTCACATGGACACCTGTTTCTTCAAATACCTCTCGAATCGCTGCTTCCTCTAATGTTTCTCCTTCTTCTACTTTCCCACCTGGCACCTCTACACCACGATGCTTATGAATGGTACAGAGCCATTTCTGTTCATGCTTTAAAAAAACAAGCACATGCTTAGGCTCTACCTCAAACTCACCTCTTGAAAAGCTTAAATCTACTTGTAGACCATGTAAATCTGTAAATGTTAGCATATCTTTTCCCTCACGTTCACGCTTCTGTGCTTCTATTTTATGGACAGTGCCGATTCCTCATTCCTGCTTTTATAATATTGGAGATAAATCAATGGCACTGCTCTCATTTATCTATACTAACTATAGTGTAACCATACAAAGATAATCAATTATTAATTCGCACATGCAAAAAGCGTGCTTCATATAGAGAAGACACGCTACAGGCTATAGATACATTCTCAAAATGTTGAGTTTGTTTACAATCTTGTTCTTTTGCAACTCATAAACCACTTCTATCTAAATACGCTCTTTTTAGATTACTTGTTGTTCATCGAAATAGACAGACGGGCTTTTTACAACACAATCAATATGAACATCTGCTGCATTTGCTCCACCAAAAGGTACATTACTGCCAAATGCTATATGAATCGTACCATATACTTTCTCGTCCTCTAGGACATTGCCACATAGAATGGCACTTTTGTTGGCTCCGATACCAAACTCCGCGATAATTCTGCCATTCCCTTCACCAAGTAGCTCAAGTAATCGTGAACCATCAGCACCAATTGCCTCTTCTAGGCGACCATTACGTATTTTTAGCAATAGCGGCTCCTTTAACACACCAATATTGGCAATCGAGCCATCTACTAAAAGCTCTCCATTTGCAGAGGTTTCTATTGGCGCAATATAAGATTCCCCAGAAGGAATATTTCCATATTCACCTGCTTGGTGAATAACGCCTGTAGAACGAATTCCGAAACGATTTTCTACACTAAATGTTAGCTCATGCCCAGCCTTCACAATACGAACATTCTTTGCCTTATCAAGTGAATGAACATATTTTTCTACTAGCTCTTCTATCTCTTGGGCATCTGCATGTAGTGCACCTTGCTCAAGCATCTGAAGTGTCACACCAGGCATTGTTGCTACACGCCCGCCATTTTCACAGGCATTTTTGCGTGCATTTGTATGTGTTAATGAGTGGGAGGTAATACAAAGTGTCACATCAGCATTCGCCATCAGTGATGAAACAGCAGGAATAGGCTCCTGTCCAGATTTTTCAAGTAGCGGCATCACCGTTAACATCGTATGCTCTGTAATTGTTCGCCCAGCGTTATAAAAGATTTTTGCAATATCCTGTTTATAAATATCTGTCAAAATTAACAGTGTTTCTGAAGATTGAACATTCAAATTGCCTTTTAAAATATTAAGTGCAATGTCTTGTAAATGCTGCATAATAAAGCTCCTTAATTAAAATTCAAATGATATCTACGAATAATTCCTTCTATTTCATTTCTAGCTTCTGTTAAAGGTTCTAAAACTTCTGGTACACGCTGCTCTGTAAATCGGTAGATCGGTCCAGAAACAGTAATAGAAGCCACAACCTGCTCCTCACTATTAAATATAGGCATGGCAAGTGCTAATACATCCACAGAATACTCACTATTACTAAGTGCGTAGCCACAATTACGAATCTTTTCAAGCTCAGCGCGTATAGCATTTGCATCTGTCATCGTATTATTAGTATAAGCCGTTAAAGGCTTGTCAATAACCTTTGAGATTTGCTCCTCACTTAAGAAGGCAAGCATTGAACGATAGGAAGCGCCTACATAAAGCGGTGAACGACTTCCTCTTGAAACAGTGAATTTTACTTTATTAACAGGCTCTGCTTTTAATAATGTTAACGCTTCCAGCCCATTTAAAACTGTTAAAATTGCCGTTTCACCCGTTGTATCTTTTAGCTTTTCAAGAGCAGGCATACATAGCTGATCAATATTTAATGAATCATACATATTCATACCAATCTCCCATAGCGCAATACCAAGAGAATATTTTTTAGTAATAGGGTCCTTTGTAATAAACCCATTATTTTCAAATGTTTCAAGAATACGATATAAATTTGTATGATTCATATTCATCGCTGTTGCTAGCTCTCGCCCACCCCATGTAGGCTTTTCCTTTGTAAACATTTTTAAAACAGCAATCGATAAATTTAGCGTCTTTAGCATATCTCTCATCCTTTTGATCTATTTATCTGTACAAACGGCTGCAAATCTCTCTCTTAAAGGGGGAAATAATTGAAAGATTAGCAGCCGTCAGCACCTGATATCACTTTATCAAAAGTAAGAGAGTAGCTAATCTCTTACTTTTGATATAGGAAATCAACAGCAGCAGTAATATATACTTTTGCACAGCGTATGATATCCTCAACACGCACTTTTTCGTTATAGCCATGAATACTTGGTAAATAGGCTGGACCATATTGTAAAACAGGAATATCATACTGTCTAAAATGCCTTGCATCACTGCTTGCCCATTGCATAACACCGTAAGCCTCTTGTCCAGTTACAAATGAAATATTTTCCACAATTGATTGACAGACTGGGTCCTCAGCAGGTGTATAATTGGCTACACTCTTAAAGCCAAAACGTTGGATCGAGTAATCAATTTCCAAGGCATCTAGTTTATTTTTCAAGATTTCTGTTACTTCCTCTTGTGTAACACCGAATGGTAGGCGACAATCGACCTGCACCTTACAATAATCTGGAATAACGTTAGACTTCGTTCCTCCCTCAATTGTACCAATATTTACAGTAATTTTCTCTAAAACTTCTTGATATTTCAAGCGATCTTTTTCCACTTCACGCATGTATTTTTTTGATACTTCAATAAGCGGCTGCACTTCTTCAGGAATTGTAATAGCTATATCCCATAGTGTACGAATTTCCTGAATAGCACGAATAGCATCGACAATAGCATTACGTCCAGCCAATGGGGACAGGCTTCCATGTCCTGGTTCCCCACGTACCTCTAGTTCAAACCAATATGATCCCTTTTGCCCAATTGTTGGATTTAATGGGGAAGAAGGCTCTGCGATTAGGCAACCATCACCCTTTACTAGCTTTCGCTCTAATAGCCAAGGAACACCAAATTCGCCACCTGTTTCTTCATCAGGTACAATGGCTAAAGTTAATTTTCCTGGTAATTCAATATTTAATTTCTTTAGCAGCTTTGTAGCAAAAATAATCCCTGCTAAGCCAGCCTTCATATCACTCGCACCACGTCCAAGCATCCAGCCATCCTTCACCTCGCCAGAGAATGGGTCAAAATCCCATTTTGCTAAATCTCCAACAGGCACAACATCTGTATGTCCACAATAAACAAGTTCTTTACCAGCATCATTACCAATAGAAGCTACTAAATTAAACATTTTATCCGCAGCTTCATATTTTTCATACGTGATGCCTACTTCGCTTAAATAGTTTTCAATAAAAGCTGTAATTTCAGTTGTATCCCCTGGAGGATTAACACTTGGAATTTGAATTAACCTTGAACAAAATTCAATTAATTCATCTTGATGTTGTTCAACTGCGTCGATTAATTGCTCTTTCAGTGCTTGCAAATCATTCATGTGCCTGTACCTCATTTCCTTTTGTTTGTAAGTGGCTCATGCTGCCATATAATTTTTTCATATGTGTAAATTGCTGTTCATCAAAGAATGTGCATTTGTTAGCACCATACGTTTTAGCTACTTCTAAAACAAATCGAACAACACTTTCTACATCTGTTACATGTGTCGCACCTGTTGCACAGCCAGCTACTACAGATTCTGTTGTAATGGCAACACCAACAACAGGACTTGTTGTTGCAACAGCTGGTTGTAAAATACTATTAATATGGAATAAACCATTACCATATGGTGTAATGTCTTGCATCGTGATTGGCAGGACAACTGGAGAAATGCCAGCAGATTGTGTATATACGTGCAATAAATCATCACTAATTTTTAATATGTAACCTTCTTTGACAGTTGGCGTTATCGCAAATCCTTTATGGTTACATACTTGATTGCCCTTCGTTGTATCGATGGATAAAATGGCATCCATTGTTTCATCCACTTCATTTTCATTCATAACACTAATATCTACTGGCGAGTTCATAAATGGTACTGGCTCATGTGGCAAAGTCGGCGCTGTTGGACAAATATGTGTCGTAAAAATAACATCGCCCTCTAATTGATCGCCTTTTAATGCCATATCAAGTGCTTTAGCAGCGCCAGCCATACATGCTAATGCACCATCACCATCCGATACAAAGCCTGTCATTTCAGGGCGCGCTCCAATACCGCCTAAGCGACCAATAATCCCTAATGTTGGCGCATTGCCCCCTGAAGATTTCCCGTTCTTTCCTTTTAGAAGTACGCGGACAAAATCCGTTGAGCCACTTTCACCTTGAATCGTTTTTACCTCTATATTTGCTGCCGGATCAATATTGTGTAAATACTCCTTGATAGCCTCACCGTTCACATAGATACTATCCATTAACTCGTATAATTCCATAACATGCTTCAATGACATAATTAGTTCGCTCCTTTTTCTGCTTCAATAATTTGTTAAGGTGTTGGTACTTCTTGCTGTATTGCTTCAAATAAATGACAGGAAACTTGATGTGTAGCTGTCACTGTATCAAGCGTTGGTTGCATGGTTGCACATTTCTCCATAGCAAAACGACAACGTTTATGGAATGCACAGCCGCTTGGTGGATTTACTGGACTTGGTACATCACCAGATAAAATAATGCGTTCCTTTGCATCAAAAGGATTTTCCTTTGGAATAGCTGATAATAAGGCTTGTGTATATGGATGTTGCGGATTTTCATAGATCTCCTTGTATGTGCCAATTTCCACAATTTTCCCTAAATACATAACAGCAATTCGATCACACATATAATTTACAACATTCAAATCATGTGAAATAAAAATATAGGTTAAGCCAAATTCTTTCTGTAAATCTTTTAATAAATTAATAACTTGTGCTTGCACAGATACATCTAGTGCTGAAACAGGCTCATCACAAACAACAATATCTGGATTAAGCGCAAGGGCACGTGCAATATTAATACGCTGTCTTTGTCCTCCTGAAAACTCATGTGGATGGCGCTTTGCATGGTAAGCACTTAAGCCTACTGTTTCAAGCAATTCAATGACACGCTTTTTCCGTGATGCTTCATCACCAATACCATGAATAACGAGTGGCTCAGCAACTAAGTATTCAATTGTTTTACGAGGATCAAGTGACGCATAAGGATTTTGGAATACCATTTGAATGGATTTTCGAGCAGAGCGAATATCCTTTGTATTTAAGCTTGCTAAATCCGTTCCCTTAAACTCCACGACTCCCTCTGTAGGTAATATTAATTGGTTAATTAAACGGGCAACCGTTGATTTACCACAGCCTGATTCACCTACAATACCAAGTGTTTCTCCCTTATATAAGTCAAAGCTTACCCCATCTACCGCCTTGACAAATTGTGTTGATTTTTTAAAAGGAATGGAACTTTTAATAGGAAAATGCTTTTTTAAATTACTTACCTTTAAAATAGGGTCATTGTGCTGTTGCATTAAAAATTCCCTCCTTCCGTGCGACAATTTGTTCTTTTGATTGTAAGTGGCAAGCAACAAAATGATTATCTTGTACTTCTACTAGGTCAGGTGCTTTACTACGGCAAATATCTGTTGCCAATGGACAGCGAGAAGAAAAATGACAACCGCTATGTGGCATTGTTAAATCTGGTGGGCTACCTGGAATAGCTGGCAATCTCTGCTGCTCCTGTGTGCCCATTGTAATTTGAGATTCTAGCAAGCCCCATGTATATGGATGTAGCGGTTTTTCATAGAGCTGTCGAGTTGTTGTGGACTCTACTGTTCGCCCTGCATACATCACATTGACTTTGTCACATAGCTCCCAAACGACACCTAAATCATGGGTAATCATAATAATGGCTGTGTCATGCTCCTGCTGCAATTTTTTCATCAAATCAAGAATTTGAGCCTGTACAGTTACATCCAGTGCCGTTGTTGGCTCATCGGCAATCAGTAACTTTGGATTACAGGCAAGGGCAATGGCAATCATAACACGCTGACGCATCCCTCCTGAAAATTCATGTGGATACATTTTTAAACGCTTTTCTGGCTCAGGAATACCCACCATTTTTAACATATCTACAGCCTTTGCAGCTGCATCTTTCTTTGAAATCGTTTCATGCGCTCGAATTACTTCTATAATTTGATTGCCCACTGTTAGTACAGGATTTAAGCTTGTAATAGGATCTTGGAAAATCATGGACATGTCATTGCCTCGTACATTGCGCATATCCTTTTCCGAGATTGCCAATAAATCGCGTCCATTAAATTGAATTTTGCCATCCGTTATTTTTCCGGGCGGAGATGGAATTAAACGCATAAGAGCCGTGGCTGTCACACTTTTTCCAGAACCTGACTCCCCAACAATTCCTAGTGTTTCCTTCTTATTTAATTGTAAATTTACTCCATTAACAGCTTTCATTGTAGAGCCGCCACTTTTAAATTCTACTGTCAAGTTTTCTACATCTAGTAAACGTTCAGTCATGACTCCACCTCCTTCCATTAAACTTTCATCTTCGGATCTAATGCATCACGCAGCCCATCCCCTAACAGGTTAATACCAAGCACTGTTAATAAAATACAAATACCTGAAAATGTCGCCATTTGGGGGTTTAATACTAAAAAGTCTTTCCCATCCTTTAAAATACTGCCCCATGAAGATGTTGGTGGCTGTACCCCTAATCCTAAAAAGCTAAGGGCGGCTTCTGAAATAATAGCGCCTGCTGTACTCATCGTCCCATAAACAATTAATGGAGCTAAACAGTTTGGTAATATATGACTAAAAATAATTCTGGCATGTGTAGCACCTAAAGAATGTGTTACTTCGATAAATTCTTCCTCTTTAACACTTAGCACCTGTCCTCGAACAAGCCTTGCAAACCCCGGAATATTAGCAATACCAATCGCTACTATCACGTTTACTAGCCCTTGTCCTAAGACTGTCATTAATGTAATCGCTAGTAAAATAAATGGAAATGCGAAAAGACCATCCATCGTACGCATAATAATGGAATCAATACGTCCACCAAAATAGCCTGCAACAAGTCCTAGTAATGTGCCGAATACTGCACCAAACAGCACTGCCGCAATCCCTACAATCATTGATATTCTTGTGCCGTAAACTAAACGACTAAACAAATCACGACCATAGTTATCCGTTCCAAGTAAATGCCCTTCCGTATTCATAGGTAAAAATGATTTACCAACAATCATTTCATTCGGTGGATGGGTAGCAATCAATGGTGCAAAAATAGCTACAATTGACATTAGCGTTACAATGATCAGTCCAATTGACGCTAATTTATTTTTCAGCAACTTACGCAACAATGTATTTCTTTTTTTTGTTTCATTGACAATTGCTTGAGTCATTGTTATTTTTTCCCCCCATCCGATTCTAAATTAACTTTAGGATTAACAACTTTATAAAGCACATCGACTACTAGATTAATGAGCACAAAAATAAAGGCAATGAAAATAACTGTACCTTGGACGACTACAAAGTCACGTTTATCAATGGCATCTACAATTAATCGACCCATCCCAGGCCAACTAAAAATGGTTTCTGTTAAAACCGCTCCGCCCAGTAAATTAGAAATCTGCATACCAAGCACCGTTAAAATAGGTGTTAGTGCATTTTTAAAGGCATGCTTACCAATTACTAAATATTCTTTAATCCCTTTCGAGCGAGCTGTTTTAATATAATCTTGTGAAATTACCTCAAGCATACTTGAACGTGTAATACGTGCAAATGTCGCCATGGGAATTGTTGCTAACGCAAAAGCCGGTAAAATCAAATGCTTTAAATATGGCCAAAGCCCATCGCTTATATTGCCCATTCCCGTGGCAGGAAACCAACCAAGATTCACACTAAAGAATAATACAAGCATAATCCCCAGCCAGAAAATTGGCATTGATACCCCAACCAATGACACAAGCATAACAATATAATCAATAATGGTATTTTGTTTTCTAGCTGCTAATATACCTGCTGGAATCCCAATGACCACTGCTATTAGCAATGCAGCCAGCGCTAGTACAACCGTGTTTGGGAACCTTTCAAGAATCAACCCAATAACAGACTCACTATAAGAATAGGAATATCCTAAATTTAATTGTGCTAAATCTCCTACATATGAAATAAACTGCGAAAGCATTGACTTATTTAAGCCTAGTTCTTCTCTTAAATTTTCTACATCTTCTACACTCGCCTGTGGTCCCAGCATTACTGAAGCTGGGTCACCGGGAATCATGCGCGTAATAATAAATACAATGATTCCTACTACTAGCAGTGTTGGGATCAGGTTGACTAACCTTCTTAAAATAAATGAGCCCATCTTATCCAGACCTCCTTTTCATTATTAGAATCAGTGGTTCATATTGTGAATAACTATATACTACACCCCTCACTAATTGTTTGTAAATATATTTTTTCTGAATTTTTATAATTTTTTATTTACTTTCTGTTTACAAATGTGCTACGTTTATTTCGAACCTATCATTTTTGAATCAACGGTTCATATTGTGAAACAACTATTAAGGAGGCAAGCATGTATGAAGAAAATAAACGTAAAAAAATCTTTACTACTATTATTTTTAACTTTAATGATTGGGATTTTAGCTGCTTGTGGTGGGAACACAGAGAAAGATAGTTCATCAGATAATAAAGATGGAGAAGCAACTGCTAGTGAGGGTGGCACATTAAATATTGGTCTTTCAGCCAATGCCAAAACATTTGACCCGATTAAATATACAGGCGTTTATGAATCACAGGTAATGCGTCAAATGGCTGATACATTAGTGGTATATAACAAAGACCTATCTGATATTATTCCTTCATTAGCAACAGAGTGGAAAGTGTCAGACGATATGTTAGTTTATACATTTAAGCTACGTGAAGGTGTAAAATTCCAAAAAGGTGAATACCAAGACGGTCGTGAAATGACAGCTGAGGATGTGAAATATTCTTTAGAGCGCTCTGCAAAAGAATCTGCTATGAATCGTTTAAGTGGTGTAACAGAGGTAAAAGTGCTATCAGATTATGAAGTAGAAATTCACTTAGCTTCACCCAATGCTGCTCTACTTGCTATGTTAACGGATGCAGGAAATATTATTATTCCAAAAGAAGAGGTTGAAGGCTGGGGCGATAATTTTTCTGAGCATTTCGTGGGCACTGGACCATTCCAATTAACAGAATGGAAAAAAGACCAGGAAGTAAAACTAGTGCGCAATGAAAATTACTGGGGCGACAAGCCTCATGTTGATAATGTAACAATGAAGTTTATCTCAGACCAAAATATGATGACAAATGCATTACGTTCTGGCGATATTGATATCGCAATGGATGTTAAAGGTCAAAACCGAGAAATTATTAACCAAGATAGCAATCTTGAGCTTTTAACAAATCCAGGTTTATCTATTGTTTATCTTGATCTGAACAATAAGATAGGTCCAACTGCCGATAAACGTGTGCGTGAAGCTATTTATATGGCAACAAATGTCGAGGAAATTATTTCTGGCGTTAACCAATGGGGTGGCGGTGATGTTTCTTACTTACCATTACCACCAGGTTCATGGGGATATGATGAAGCGTTAATTGATTTAGTACCAAAATATAATCCTGAGGAAGCAAAAAAATTACTAGCTGAAGCTGGCTATGCTGATGGCTTTAAAACGGAAATCTTTGTATCAGAGGCACGTGTTCCTTATGCGACAATTTTCCAAAGCCAATTAAAAGAAAACTTAAATATTGATGTTGAGATTAAAGTGCTTGAATGGGGTACTTACAGTGACACTGTTGCCAAAGGGAATGCACCAATGAATATTGGTGGTTGGACATGGTATCCAGACCCATACTTCTTCCTATATCAATTATTCCACACAAATCAAATTGGCGCTTTAGGCAATGGTAAAGGCTACAGCAATCCTGAGGTTGATAAATTATTAGAGCAGGCAGTATCTGAAACAGTTGTACAAGAAGAACGTGCAAAACTATACCAAGAAGCATTAAAGCTAATTTTAGCAGATGTTCCACGTATTGAATTAGAAGCAACACAAACGGTTGCAGGTGTGAACAAAAAAGTACAAGGCTTTGAAGTTTCTGCCGATAACTCCATCCAAATTGTTCATCCAAACGGTACGAATGTATCCATTTCTAAATAATTAAACTTGAAAAGTGGAGATATGTATCTCCGCTTTTCTCTTCATAAGGAGAGATTGAATCCGATGACTCGCTATATAAATGGACTTGTTTTTAACACTGACACTCGTAACTTCGACCAACAATCATTTCAAGTGCAAGGACAATTTTTCGAGCAATCTTCCAATACCGCTGACACGGAAATCAATTTAGATGGCTATTATATTACCCCGGGCTTTATTGACAGTTGCTCACAAATTGGTTTAGCAGAAATAGGTATTCGCTGGGAAGGTGATGATAGCTATGAATCTGATGCACATTTACAATATTCTGTCGTTGATGGTATCTACCCTTTTGATGCAGCATTTCACAAAGCCATCTCACATGGGGTGACAGCATCTCATATTGTGCCCTCCCCTAAAAGCCTGATTGGGGCAAAAACAGCAATTATCCATCATACACATCCAACGGTTGATGAAATGGTTATCTCACAAGATGTTGCCTATGCATTCTCCATCGGACATCAAGCAAAAAGTACATTTTTTGCTGAAAAGAGCAAGCCATTAACACGTATGGGCATCGCTAATATTTTAAGAGAAACATTGCAGCGTATTCAACAGCAAGAACCAGCCATCCAAAAAGTTATGATTCGTGCACATAAAGCAGTGGATATTGAATTTATTGGTCGACTTCAGCAAGAATTTAACGAAGCTTTTGATTTTCATATTATTCATGGCACTGAACTACCGCTTCTGCAGGAAGCAGCTTTCCCAACGGTTATTGCTGGTCCAACATTCCGCTATATCGAGCATAATGAAATGATGGCACTTTCGCCAAAGCTTTATCGCCAGCTATCACAGCTCAATATTCCGTTTGTTTTTTGTACAGACCACCCTACTAGCAGTACATCACATCTTACACTAGAAGGCTGTTTAGCCGTAAGAGAAGGAATGACACGTTCAGATGTTCTTTATGCATTAACAGCAGGAGCTGCTAACTTTCTTGGTATTGCCCATAAAACAGGGGCTATTCGCAATGGGCTTTATGCTGATTTTGTTATATGGGATAAGCATCCACTAGAGTTAGATGCACAGGTTATCGCTACTTTTATTAAAGGGAAAAAAGTTTATGCACGGGAAGAAGGTATAGCACAATGATTATTTATCACCATGCAAAATTTCTCACAGTCAATGAACAGAATGATATTTTTGAGCAGCTATGGGTGCAAAACGGTCGTATTGTTTATATAGGTCCAGCTAAAGAAATTCCTGCTGATGCAACAACAGTAGATTTACAGGGGGCTTATGTGACACCAGGGCTAATTGATATCCATGCACATGTTGGCACATGGGCTGAGGTAACAGAAGAGATTAATGATGCAAATGAATATAGTGAGCCCTTTACACCGCTTATGCATGCTTTAGATAGTGTAGATATTCGTCACTTTTCCTTTCAGCACGCACTGGAAGGTGGCGTCACAACTGTGCAAACAGGACCAGGCAGTGCCAATGTTATTGGAGGCATTTGGAGCATCCTTAAAACAGCAGGTCCAACCCTTGACTCACGTGTTTTAGTAGAGCGTAGTGGCTTAAAGGGGGCTTTAGGAGAAAATCCTAAAAACGTCTTTGGCAATCAATATAAACGCAAGCCTATGACACGTATGGCAATTGCTCAGCTTTTACGTGATGGCTTCCAACGTGCCAATCAGCTTCAGCCGCAGGAACAAGATGAGCAGATCAAACATAATACAGAGCTACGCCCATTTATTGAGGTGCTACGAGGTGATATGCCTTTGCGCCTTCATTGCCATCGGGCAGATGATATTATGACCGCTATTAGAATCGCTAAAGAATTTGATGTTCAGCTCCATTTAGAGCATTGTACAGAAGGTCACCTAATCATTGATGCAGTAAAAAATAGTGGATTTCATGCAACACTTGGTCCCTATATGTTAACACCCTCAAAATACGAAACACGCAATTCTACACCAGCAATTGCAGCTATGTTTAAGGAGCATCAGATTCCATTTGCTATTATGACTGATCATCCTTTTGTGCCAATTCAATATTTAAAATATTGTGCCACTGAAGCCATTCGCTATGGCTTAGATCACGATACAGCTTTAAAAAGTATTACAATCAATGCAGCTAAGCTTGTTCAACTCGATCATCGAATTGGTAGCCTTGAGGAAGGCAAAGATGCGGATTTTGTTGTTTGGTCACATCCTATTTTTGAAACAGAGGCGAAGGTTTTACAAACATATGTAAATGGACAAAAATATTACGAAGCGGAGTGAGTATAGTGGAAAACTCAAAAATTGCTGTTGTAACAATTGGTCAAGCACCTCGTAAAGATATGGCAAACGATATTCAGCAATTAAGAGAGGCAGGCTTACATGTCGATGAATTCGGTGTACTTGATTTACTCTCTTCTGCTGAAATTGCTGCACTTGCACCGTCACATAAAGATACAGATGTGTTAGTCACACTTCTTGCAAATGGTCAGCAAGTGAAGCTAAGCAAACAAAAGCTTATGCCTTATATTCATAAACGCATTGATGATTTACAGGAATTCACATGGGTTTTATTAATGTGCACAGGCGATTTTGCCAATAAGCTAACCTTTAAAAATCTATTATTGCCTGATCGTATGATGACAAATTTAGTAAAGGGCTTACATACAGAATTAACACTTGGCTTAATCGGCCCTGAACCTGAGCAGCAGCTAACAGTAGCTGAGAAATGGCAAAAAGCACAATTTAATGTGCTTTTCTCAGCTAGCTCACCCTACCGTTTTAATGACCAAGATTTATTGGCAAAGGCACAGCAACTAGAATCCCAAGGAAGCGATTTACTTATTCTTGATTGCATGGGTTACTCCACAACAATGAAAAATAAAATCAAAGATAAGCTTTCTATACCAATTATTGTTCCAAGGGAAGCTGTATTTACAATTTTAAAAGCAATTTGTTAATGCTAAAAAGGTCGCTGTTTATTCAGTGATCTTTTAGCATGCTAGACACGTTTATTGAAATAAGGTAATTGCTCAACAAATGCTTTTGTATCATCATCTCCATACTCATGAACAAGTGCATAAATCTTCATTAAACGTCGATCAATTTCATCATTTTCTTGATCTAGATGATATTGTATATAGGGTAGTTGTGCACGCCATGCATTCGAAATTTCTAGTAGCTGCATTTGCTGAAAAATTTTTTCAAAAACATCTAATCCTTGTCGATCAATATTTAGCTCAAAATTCCAAGGCCCTGCATATGGATTTGTATAATAGGTTCTATTGGCAAGTGAAAAATATACACGGTGACGCTCCATCTTGACGATTCACTCCTTTTTCCATAGTATGGAGGAAAAGCAGTGATTTTATTCGCTGGAATGTCAAACTTCCTTCACACTTAAGAACAGTGAATCATTTATAATATAAATACTAAACTTAATAAACGGAGTGGATGCTATGAGTTTAACTGCGCTCTTAATCGTTGCGATTATTATCGTTATTTTTATTACTATGGCAACAATTATTAGTGTCAACCGTGCATATGCCTTTCAACATACGATTGATGAAAAACCAAAAAACAACTATCAGCAAGATGAGAACTAGTTATTATCTTGGTTTAGCAAATTCTTTTTGTATCGAAAGCGAAGCGTCAGCGGCTGATGTTTTATGTACCAAAAGCATTAGCGACAGGTACAATTACGCGCTGGGGCATAATTGATTTAATGAATTTGGAGTGAAAGCAATGGGTGTGCCATTACCAATTATTATAATGATTGCCATGATGATGCTAATGTTTGCTGTAGCAGCAATTATTATTTACAAGAAAAATAAACATATTTTTGCTCAAACCGTTGATGCAAAGCCTAAACAAGAGGATGAGCAAAGATGAAATATCCTTTTATTTGGCTTATTCAATTTTATAGAAAGTTTATCTCACCAATGACCCCGCCTACTTGTCGCTTCCATCCTACATGCTCCTCCTATGGGCTTGAGGCATTTCAAAAACATGGAGCGTTCAAGGGCTTTTTATTAACAATAATACGGGTATTCAAATGTCATCCATTTCATGCTGGTGGCTTTGATCCTGTGCCAGAAAAATGGCCTTCGAAAAAAAATTAATTTTCGAAGGTCATTTTTTCTTGTGCTTTTTAAAATTGTGCGTTATTATAGTAACTGTTCCAAAAAGCAAACCGTAATCATTACTATTTAAAGGAGATATTTAATTAGATGAAAAAAGTATATTTAGTATTTCTAGTTGCAGTTCTTGCTGTATTTACTGCTGCCTGCGGTGATAAAGCTTCAACTTCCCAACAATCTGATAGCAAGGCCAAAGATACTGGGAGTGATAAGTTAGCCATTTATACAACAGTCTATCCTTTAAGCTATTTTGCAGAGCGCATTGGCGGAGATTTTGTTGATGTATCTTCTATTTATCCTGCTGGAGCAAATGAGCATACCTTTGAGCCAACTCAAAAGGATATGATGAAACTAGCGGATGCAGAAATCTTTTTCTATATTGGCTTAGGGCTTGAAGGCTTTGTGGAAAATGCGAAAAAAACATTAGCAAATGAGGATGTTACAATGGTAGCAACGGCTGACCAAGTAGCAGAGGAAAAATTAGCCATAAGCACTGGTCATGTACATCCAGAAGATGAAGAGCATGACCATGAGGCGGAAGCACATGAGCATGAAGGTCACGACCATGAGGTAGAAGCACACGAGCATGAAGAGCACGACCATGAGGCGGAAGCGCATGAGCATGAAGGTCACGACCATGACCATGGCGATATTGACCCACATGTTTGGCTATCACCCACAATTAGCCAAGATTTAGCACTTGCTATTAAAAATACACTTGTTGAAAAAATGCCTGAACAGGAAGCTACATTTAACTCAAATTATGAAGCATTAGTGAAAGAGTTACAGGATTTAGATAGTGACTTTAAAGCGATGGCTGATGGTGCACAAGATAAAACATTCTTTGTATCTCATGCTGCATTTGGTTATATTGCGGGTCAATACGGCTTAACACAAGTACCAATTGCAGGATTAAATTCTCAGGATGAGCCATCTCAAAAGGAATTAACAAAAATTGTTGATAAAGCAAATGAATTGCATATTCACTATATTTTATTTGAGCAAAATGTTTCTTCTAAATTAGCGGAGGTTATTCAAAAAGAAGTTGGAGCTGAATCACTAGTTTTGCATAATTTAAGTGTCCTAACAGCTGATGATGAAAAAAATAATGAAACATACTTTACGCTAATGGAGAAAAATATTCAAACATTAGAAAAAGCTCTAAACACTCATTAATAGCACAAGGAAGGAGGTGTCCCAAATATTCACTGGGGCACCTCCTTTCGTATGACGTATTTTTCTTGCGGCATACGTTTCTCCACTCGATCAATAGATGTAGACGAGCTTGTTTTTAGTACAATATTTGTGGATAGCATTTCTGTAAAAATGACAAAGCTTTCTGTATGCAGTAGTACCCATTCATCCATCGTGAACGCTTCTTGCTCACTTTGTTTTGAAGCCACAAGCTTTGTTGGCTGCTGAATAGCTAGCTTATGTTCATTTATAGCAGATAATCCTAAATTGTGTGGAAAGCTAAATTGCCCATTTTGCGTTTTTGTCATTTGCTGCATTTCTCTATATTTTTCACTTGTCGCAGCAGGGAATTTCATATAATCCCATATATGATCTTGTGATAGCTGACGATCTGATTGTAAAAAATATTGATAGCGAACCTCTCCCTTGTGATCAGGCAGCGGGTCATCCCATGTAACATCAATATGATACCAAGCATGATCAAGCTTCACTAATACCCATGCGTGTAACTGTTCACCTGCTTTGCCAGGTACATAGCGCACCTCAAAGCCCAGCATTTCTAGCATTCGGTACAGCACTAAAGCATATGCCTGACAGACGCCCTTATTTTCTGTTAGTAATGTATAAGGGGAATATTGACTTCCTTCTGTTTCTTTGGAGTATTCCGTGGATAAAACAATAAAATCATGTGCAGCCTGTAATTTTTCTAGATCATTAAATCCATGCATAGGTGCAATAATCGTTGCCAATGTTTGCTCTACAAATGCTGCCTCTGCTTGCGACATATGATACGTAAATGTAAAGTCAATGACAATATTATTATTAGTTCCATTATACTTCCATTTAAAGCTAGAGATATTCGCATAAATATAATCATTTTGAATAGCAGCTTTCGTGATTTCTGTTAGTTCATCTTTAATAGTAGCTACATCACCTGTATAGCGAATAGAAAATTCGGTTGAGAACTGCATAACCTCTTGGAAAATAAGAGCTTGTAATGTTCCTATTGAATCAGCAGTTGCTAGATTATTTTTTTCATAATTTGCAAATACTTGCACATGACTCATTTGTAGAACAAATAATATAATGACAACATTATATATATATTTCCTCATCTGAGTCATTCTCCTTTACTAATAGTTTATGCCTCTCTTTTTTTTATTATGTTAAGGAAAGAAAAATTTCATACTAGTTTTTGCAAATAATAAAAGAAGCCTCCATTGTTAGGAGGGCACTGAAAAAGTCCCTCAGGCACAAGTGAGAGAGTACAGGAACGAATATTCGTTCCTGTACTCTCTTTTTCTTCGATGCCGTTGATTTCCATTGCGGCGGACGCGTTTCGCGGGCACGGCTCCAGCCTTCTCCCTCGCTTTGCTCAGTCCGGGTGCTTCCGCTCGTGCTGTTCCCGCAGAAGTCGCCGCCTCCATTCCAATCAACTGGGACCACTTTCATCACTAGAAGGGTTTTCCTCTCGTATAATCTCACAAATTTCCTGTATAATTAAAGGACTAATAAAAGGTGGTGCGACCATGATTTCTAAACAGGAAACATTCAATTTAAGCCCGTACATGGCGTTGTACGATTTAATTATTCCAAAGGACAATATGCTTCGCCAAATCAATGAACTTGTGGATTTCTCATTTATTCTAGACGAACTAAAATCGAAATACTGTTTAGTTAATGGCCGTAACGCGATTCCACCGATTCGCATGTTTAAATATTTACTGTTAAAAGCGATTCATGACCTGTCGGATGCCGACCTTATCGAACGTTCAAAATTCGATATGTCCTTTAAATATTTTTTAGATATGGCACCAGAAGAGGAAGTGATCGACCCCAGTTCCCTGACAAAATTCCGTCGACTCCGTCTTCAAGATATGAATTTATTAGATTTACTGATTCAGAAAACTGTTGAAATTGCTTTAGAGAAAGGACTACTCCTTAGTAAAATGGTGATTGTCGACGCTACCCATACAAAAGCGCGATATAACCAGAAAACGCCCAAAGAATTTTTACAGGAAAAATCCAAAAATGTACGTAAAGCCGTGTATCAACTAGACGAAAACATGGTCGGAAAATTCCCTGAGAAGCCTGCGTCAAATGAAGTCACAGAAGAATTAGATTACTGTCGTCAAGTAGTTGAAGCAGTCGAAACACAATCAAAGGTTGCACAAATCCCGGCTGTGAAAGAAAAATTAAATGTTTTAAAAGAAGTGATAGATGATTATGAGAATCATTTAAGCTATTCAAATGATCCGGATGCACGTGTTGGCCATAAGTCAGCAGATTCTTCTTTCTTTGGTTTTAAAACGCATATTGCGATGAGTGATGAACGTATTATTACAGCAGCGGTTGTGACGACGGGTGAAAAAAGTGATGGGCACTATTTACAAGAGTTGGTAGAGAAAAGTAGAACTGCCGGCATGGAAATTGACACGGTGATTGGTGATGCCGCCTATTCCTGGAAAGAGAATTTAGTGTATGCAAAATCGGAGCAGTTTCAGTTAATTTCAAAGTTAAATCCAGTAATCACAAATGGCAGCGGACAACGGAAAATTGAATTTGATTATAACAAGGATGCGGGTATGTTTGTTTGTCCAGCGGGGCACATGGCAACTCACAAAAGACGTACGGGCAGGAAAACCCTGAATCAAAGTTTAACGTTTCATTTTGATATTGAAAAATGTAAAGTTTGCCCGATGCGAGAGGGCTGTTATAAGGAAGGGGCGAAAAGTAAAACGTATAGTGTAACGATTCAATCCGATACACATCAAGAACAAGCAGCATTCCAGGAAACAGCCGAATTCAAAGCACTTGCCAGCAAACGCTATAAAATCGAAGCGAAAAATAGTGAATTAAAGAACCCACACGGCTTTAAAACAGCAAAATCGGCGGGTTTATTTGGCATGGAAATTCAAGGAGCCACGACGATCTTTGCGGTCAATCTGAAACGGATACTCAAACTACTGAGTGAAAAAGAGTAGGAAAAAAGAAAGAAATAAGGCACCTTCCATTCAAAAACGAATGGAAAGTGCCTTATTTTTGTTTGAAAAACTAATTCATCGTAAAAAATGTAAGTTTTTCAGTGCCCTCATTGTTAGAAGGCTTCTTTTATTATTGTACTAATTTTCGTCTTACTAGCTTATTAGCTCCGTTGCGTGGTAGGCTATCTGTTACGATAATTTCTTGTGGCACTTTATATTTAGCAAGCTTTCGTAAGCAAAATACGTGTAATTGCTCTATAGACACCTGCTCCTTTAGTACAACAAATGCAATAGGGACTTGCCCCCATTTATCATCATGTCTTCCGCAAACACCCGCTTCTTGAACAGCAGGATGTGTCAGCAGAACATTTTCAATTTCAGCAGGGTAAATATTTTCCCCACCCGAAATAATTAAATCTGCTCTGCGGTCAATCACAAATAAATAACCATCTTTATCAATATACCCAATATCCCCTGTATGCAGCCAGCCATCAATCGTTGCGCTTTTTTGTGCAAAGCGTCCGATATAGCCGGGTGTCACATGTGGGCCACGAATACAAATTTCCCCTTCACCAAAGGCATTGGGCTCAGCAATTTGAATTTGATTGAAAAATAATGGCTTTCCTGCAGAGCCTAACTTGCGCATTGCATCTTCGCTTGCCAACGTAGCAGTTTGTGAGGAGGTTTCTGTCATACCATATGTTTGGGCAACTGCTAGATTTAAGGCATGTGCCCTTGTTAAATAATCAATAGGCACAGGTCCCCCTCCTGCTAGCATTAGCTTAAATTGCGGTGAGGCTTTCGCATTGCGCTGCTCTAACATATGTAAAATTCTTTCCAATGTTACAGCAACAACTGACATATGTGTAACATCCCCGTCTATAATATTTTGTGCAATGGCTTCTACATCAAATTGATCATACAAATAAATTTGATTGCCATATAGCAATGAGCGTACTAATATCGAAAATCCACTAATATGGAATAACGGCACTGCACAGAGCCAAACATCATGAGGCTGTAGCCCAATATTAAGGACAGAGGCGGTTGCACTAGCCTGATGATTGCCAACTGTTTGACGAACCCCTTTTGGAAAACCCGTTGTACCTGATGTATACATAATGGTTGTTGTTTGATGGATTGGCCATTCCTTAGCAATATTAAGAGGTTCTTCCATGCCCTCTGCAATTGTTGAAAAGACATGATATGCTGTTTCAGAAGGTAATTTTGCAACATCCTCATCCGCAATTAATACCACCACTGCCTCAGAATCCTCTAGCTGATATGCCAGCTCATCCTGCGATAGTCGTCGATTGAGCATCACCATTTCACACTGTAAATGCATACAGGCATAGAGTATTACCACAAGGTCTGGCTTACTCGGCCCCATAATCGCGATACGATCCCCTTGTTGAATACCAAGTGCTGCTAATTGACGAGCTCGCTTTAGTGATACATTATTTAATTGCTGAAATGTCCAGCTTTGTTCTTTATACTTCAATGCTGTACGATGTGGCGTTAAATAAGCTCGCTGTAAAATCCAATTTGGATACATAGTTGTCACTCCAATCATCCTATATCTTATCGCTTTCCTCTATTCCTTGTCCATCCATCGGTTTTATGTGGCTATCCTTTATTTTGGTGGCTCTATCTGTCACTTTTATAGGTCTATCCATCACTTTCGCAGTTCTATCCGCCTCCGCATATAAAAAAAGCCCGTATCTCTCAAAAGATACGAGCTGTTTGTTACATCAAGGGAATCTTGGGAATTGACCGAAGTCAGGTTGACGTTTTTCTTTGAAGGCATCGCGACCTTCTTTTGCTTCATCTGTTGTGTAGTAAAGAAGTGTTGCGTCGCCAGCCATTTGTTGAAGACCTGCTAAGCCATCTGTATCTGCATTCATCGCTGCTTTTAAGAAGCGTAGAGCAGTTGGTGACATTTGTAGCATTTCTTCACACCATTGAACCGTTTCATCTTCCAGTTGCTCATAAGGTACAACTGTATTGACTAAGCCCATATCAAGTGCTTGCTGTGCATCGTATTGACGGCAAAGATACCAAATTTCACGTGCCTTTTTATGTCCAATAATACGAGCAAGATAGCCTGAGCCATAACCAGCATCGAATGAGCCTACTTTTGGTCCAGTTTGTCCAAAGCGAGCATTATCAGCAGCAATTGTTAAGTCACAAACAACATGTAAAACATGTCCTCCGCCAATTGCATAGCCTGCTACCATTGCCACTACAGGCTTTGGAATTACACGGATTAAACGTTGTAAATCTAGAACGTTTAGACGCGGGATTTCATCTTCTCCTACGTAGCCACCATGTCCGCGAACTTTTTGGTCGCCGCCTGAGCAGAAAGCATGCTCACCTTCGCCTGTTAAAATAATTACACCGATATTTTTGTCATCACGTGCGCGTGAGAATGCATCAATCATTTCCATCACTGTTTTTGGGCGGAATGCGTTGCGCACTTCTGGACGGTTAATCGTAATTTTTGCGATACCGTTATAGAACTCATACTTAATATCTTCATAAGTATGTAATGTAGTCCATTGACGTGTCATTGAATTGCCTCCTATATTAAGAAATTCGTTATAAAGCGAGGAATACTACGTTAAATACTCCTCTACTATTGTAGCAAACTCAGCGGGATTTTCCACATGAATTGCATGTCCCGCATGATTTACGGTTATATGTGTGCCATTCTTTAATAACGCTTTCATTTCTTGTGCGATTTTACAAAATTTCTTATCCAATGCTCCTGTTAAAAGAAGGACAGGGATGACTAGCTGCTCCAGCCGCTCCCAATTTGAAGGTTGGACACCTGTGCCAATACCTCTTAAGCTTCCTGCCAATCCTTCCGCCTTCTGTGACAGCCTTTCTGCTCGCACAGCTTCTCGTACACTTTTAGGGAGCTGCTGCTGTGTTGCAAAAAGCGGGATATTTTCCCACGCATTGACAAATGATTCGATACCATTTGCTATAATTTTTTGGGCGAGTGCCTCATCCTGCTCACAACGCTCAGCTCGTTCTGCTGCCGTGCGTAGTCCTGGTGAAGCACTTTCTAAAATAAGCTTATCAATACGCTCTGGATATGACATAGCATAGGACAAGGCAATTCTGCCCCCCATTGAATAGCCTAATAGCGTAAATTTCTCTAACTGAAGCTGACAGCATATTTCTTCTAAATCCTGTACTTGCTCCTCCATTGAAAAACGCTGCACGTGCGCTGGTACGGCTGTTCGTCCATGCCCAATTAAATCAATTGCCACCACTCGTACATTTGGCAACGCTTGCGCTAAATAATGCCATGTTGCTGTACTTCCTGTAAAGCCGTGCAAAGCAACTAATGTAGAAGGGGCATCCTTATTCCATATCTCAATATGCGTTTCGAGTCCTCGAATCATCATGCTTTTAGCTCCGTATTAATACGCTGCCACAGCTCTCGGTGTGCCTTGACATTTTCTGCTCGGTCCGTAAAAATTTCGATTAAACGTAAAGGCTGCTTTCTCACCGTTGAAAATTTTTCTGATAGCTCATCTATCGTATCCACGCGTATATAATCCATATCATACATCTTGGCAATATCATGGAATGTCAATGCAGTTGGTGTACCAAATAAATCCTCATAATGTGCCTCGACTGTTGACTGTGGTAAATAAGAGAAAATACCCCCACCATCGTTATTTAACACAATAATCGTTATATGACATGACTGATACCTAGATGCAATTAAGCCGTTGATATCATGTAAAAAGGCTAAATCGCCAATCAATAAATACGTTTCTCTATCATTCGCTTGACTAAAGCCTAAAGCTGTTGACACAACACCATCAATTCCATTTGCCCCACGGTTTGCAAAAATACGTAAATCCTTTGGTGTGGGCAGTAAAAATGTATCTATATCACGTATTGGCATACTGCTGCTAACAAAAATATCGCTGCCATCAGGAATCATCTTTAGCAACCGACTCACAATTGCCCCTTCATCCTTTGCTACTTCTGAATGCTGCTCAATATACATGGTAGCCAGTGCATGAGCCTTTTGCCATTTGACAAGATAAGCCTCATCAAACGCTGTGTTTGAAGGCGTTAATTGTGTTAGCCACTGTCCGATATTGGCGTGAATAAAATGTGTAGACACACCTGTAGCATCTCTAAACATCGCATCCTCATCAATAATAATATAAGCATTTGGCTGTGATTTTGTAATAAATTGCATGATAAATTTTGACACAGGCTGTGCCCCTAAGCGCAATACTGTGTCAGGCTGGACAAGTGCTTGAAAATCCTCGCTTTTCATAATAGCATCATAGGTCGCCATAATATATGGTAAACAATCCTCTGGGATGGCTGCACGCATATTTGATAAGCTTTCAACAATCACTGGCCATTTTAACTGGCGTACAAATTCCCATACAACGGATAAATCTGTGCCGAGGGGTAATTCACCAATAATAAGAAAACCTTTTTTCGTTGCTTGTAAAATAGCCGAAAGCTGCTGCTGTGCAGCAGTTGTTGGGATTAATTGTCCTATATGGCTATGCTTGAATGTTGCTGGTGGTAGCTCACTGTAAAAATCAATTAATAGCGGCTCACGGAACGGTACATTAATATGTACTGGCCCAAATGGTGCACTTGTTGCAATCGCTACCGCACGCGCAAGATGATGCTCTATAAAGGGCAATGTTGGTGCCGCACCATCTGCTAGCGGGAAATCCACACTCCATTTTACATGTGTGCCATATAAATTGGGCTGATGAATTGCCTGTGGTGCGCCTACTTCTCGTAATTCATGCGGGCGATCAGCCGTTATGATAATTAACGGCACACGTGCATAGCTTGCCTCTACAATTGCAGGAAAATAGTTTGCCGCTGCTGTACCAGATGTACATAATAAAACAACAGGCTTTGCAGTAGCCTTCGCTAACCCTAATGCAAAGAAAGCTGCAGAACGTTCATCTACCTGTCGATACATCGTTAGTTGCTTTGCTGAAGCAAATGCATAAGCAAGTGGTGTTGAGCGTGAGCCAGGACTAATGACAACGTTTTCTACACCAGTCTGGACTAATGATGCCACCATTGTATATACATAGTCACTTAAAATTTGTCGTTCACTCATGTAATTGTCCTCCTAACGCACGAAGCATTGGACGGAATTTCACTAATGTTTCTTCATATTCAGATTGTGGCTCTGAATCTGCTACTATACCGCCACCAGCATATAAATACGCTTTATCTTGCAATAGCGCAGCTGAACGAATAGCCACTGCAAATTCACCATTGCCCTCTGCATCCATCCAGCCAATCGGCCCCGCATACAGCCCACGATTCATCGGCTCATATTTACGTATAGCCGCTAGTGCTTCTTGACGTGGTACACCGCCTAAGGCTGGTGTTGGATGCAATGATTTTGTAAGCTGTAGTATCGTTGCTTCTTGATTTAACTGACCTTCAACAGGTGTGTATAGATGTTGAATATCTCGTATTTTTAGTAAACGTGGTCGATCTGGAATCGTCATATTTACACAATTTTTGCGGAATGTATCTGCAATCATATCAACCACATATTGATGCTCGCCATCATTTTTAGGGTCATTTAATAAGCTTTGCCCGTAGGCTTCATCTTCCTCCGCTGTCTTTCCTCGCTTAATCGAGCCAGCTATACAAGATGAAAAGGCACGCCTATCCTCCACTTTTACAAGACGCTCAGGCGATGCACCAAAGAACAATAAATTGTGACGTTCTAAGCCAAATAAATAGCTTTCTGGCTGCTCATGAATAATTTGTGAGAGCACTTGTGGCGCGGATACAGGCTCTTTAAATTGCAATGCCAGTGATCGTGCAATGACAACTTTCCCTGCCTTTTTTTGCTTAATTAATGCTGTTACTTGGTCAATGGAAGCTAAATATGGGTCCTTATATGGCTCGAAATAACTTATAATTTCAGGCTTTGAATACGTTTTCACTTCTTTAACCTGTGCCGCGTGAATTAAATGATCTCGCTCCTTACGCAATGCTTCAAGCTGTTCTTCACCCTGTTGCTCCTGTGTTAGAAGATGAATGCTGACATAGGATTTATCATCACGTATTACTAGTTGAAAGGTTGCTAATGCAAAATAAGCTTCTGGAAAGCCCGTCCACTCTCCATCAACATTATTCTGTGGGTCAAATGTAAAACCGCCAAATAAAATAGGATGTAGCTCACGTTGCTGTTTGAAACAATTTTTCGTTAAGCTTTTCCATTCTGCTTCTACAGCATCAAAACGTTCATCTTTTGCATTGTTTTGAATGGTATGGGCATGTCCAAGTCCCACTAAAGTCATTGTTTTTTCTCTATTTTGCCAATAAAATCGTTCACCTTTATAACATTCCTCGCCTGCTGCATAAAATGCCAATGCAGATAAGCGGCTTACCTCAATTGTTTCCATATAAAAATGAAGGTTTCGGCCCAAAGAGTCCACTTCTACCTCTGTGGCTTGGTACCACTTCTGTTGCATGAAAATTACCTCCGTTGTTGCAATGTACATTATCAATTGCTTGGCAACTCTATGATTCGTACCGTTGCCTATCGCTTATTTTTTACTTTCAGTTCATAAATGCATGTTCTATTGTATCACTTTTTTTCATGAAACAGTATGTAATAAGCTGTGAACCTACCCATTTTCTCAATCTTCGTTTAAAATAAGAAGAGTCGACAACATTTGAAGGAGAGAAAGACCTTATGACCAAAGTCATTGAAGCTGATAGGGGGTTGAAAGTTTGGTGGCATTTAACACGTCCACATACTTTAACCGCTTCATTTGTTCCCGTATTCCTAGGAACAGCAATTGCCTTAGCAATTGAACAAGAAACAATTGATTTTGGACTATTTTTTGCTATGCTCATTGCAAGTATGCTTATCCAAGCAGCAACGAATATGTTCAATGAATATTATGATTACAAATTGGGATTAGATAACGAGCACTCTGTTGGAATTGGCGGGACGATTGTTCGGCATGGTGTACAGCCAAAAACGATTATGATGATTGCATTAAGCTTTTATGCCATTGCGATGCTTCTTGGTATTTATATATGTGCCTCAACATCCTGGTGGCTAGCAGCCGTTGGACTTGCTTGTATGCTTATCGGCTATTTATATACAGGTGGTCCATATCCAATTGCCTACTCACCGTTTGGCGAAATTATTTCAGGAGCCGTTATGGGCATGGGGATTGTGCTGATTGCCTTCTATATTCAAACGCTTACAATAACGCTAGATGCTGTTTTGCTTTCTGTACCAAGTATGATTCTAGTTGGCGCTATTATGTTATCGAATAATATACGCGATATTGTTGGGGATACAGAGGGTGGACGCAAAACGCTCGCGATTTTGGTAGGACGTGATAGTGCTATTTCTATCTTATCAGGCTTTTTTATCGTTTCCTATTTATGGGTAATTGCGCTTGTAGCCATCGACGGTATTACATTTTGGGCGCTTATTATCTTCTTAAGCGTGCCAAAGCCATTGCGCGCTATTCAAATTTTCCGAGATAAAAAAGAAGCCAAAGAAGTGATGCCTGCGATGAAATATACAGCGCAAACCAATACAATCTTTGGCTTCCTATTAGGAATTGGTTTATTAATTCATTATTTCTTTTATTAACAGATGCAGCAGCCTTAATGGGTTGCTGTTTTTTTTACATAACGTTTAAAATTATGACTAGTAATCCCTAGTACCTCTTCCTCTGAAAAGCGTGCTCGTAATGCCGCTACTAAATTTTGTGCCTCTCCTGCATGTGCTAAACCATCGACAGTCACATCAATGCCATCAAAATCAGAGCCTAACCCTATATGCTCAACACCTACTAGATTTGCTAAATGCTCTACATGATTTACTAAATGCTCTAGTGTTGCATCCTTACCAATAAACGGTGGATAGTAAACAACATGGATATGACCACCATGTTGAACAAGAGCCTTTACCTGTGCATCTGTTAAATTACGCGGATGGTCACATAGGGCACGTGCATTACTATGACTTGCAATAATATGCTTCGCTAGTGGTAACACGTCCCAAAAGCTTTGCTCGTTAAGATGTGAAACGTCAATGATGATATCACGTTTATTGAGTAATTGAATAACTTCTTTCCCAAATGGTTTTAAACCAAGACTTGCATCCTGTTCAGCTCCATGAGCAAGAGCATTTTCTTCATTCCATGTTAATCCTACTAATTTTACACCAACATCTAAAATGGCGATGAGCTTAGTTAAATCCTCACCAATTGCACCACAGCCCTCTAAGCTTAAAATAGCGCCTATTTCATGTGGTGCTAATTGCTCTAGCTGTGCCCAATCTGTAATATGCACCATGCCCTCTGTTTGTAATACATGGCTATGAAATGCCTCAATTTGGCGTACCACCTCAAGAAATTGCTGCTGTTGCGGTATTTTTGGATTAATAAAAATAGCAAATACCTGAACCTCTATCTGCCCTAATTGTAGTCTTTTATGATTCGTATCTAGCCGTGTATCACCTGCAAAGTTGGCTGTTTCAAGTGTTGTTAATTTTAACAGAGCATCACAGTGTAAATCGATAATCTTCATCCTCTCACCTCTACAGCTATTATACTGTTTTTGTGAGCGAAAGCTTCCTAAATTTTATCTTGCGGTGTATCTGAAGAGCCAAATTCCTCAAGCTCTATAAAGTCATTTGATTTAGGTGTTGAAGCTAGCAAATCCTCTTCCACTGGTCGTAGCTGTTCTTCTTTTTTCTCTGCATGCTCCACACAGGTCAATGCTTTTGGCATAGCCTCTAAACGTCCTGTAGGAATTTCCTCACCACAGACAACACATGTCCCATATGTTCCATCCTTCATTGCTTGTAATGCTTGTTTAATTTCCTCTGCGTCATCACTGCGATGCTCATCAATAGCCATTTCCGTCAACTGATCTGTTAAATCGCTAGCATTATCTGCTGGATGATTATCATAATTAGATAGCTCTGTTGTTTGTGGTCGTTCGGATTCATCTAGTCGCTGTTCAATTTCTTGTAATTCTTGCTCCAATTGTCTTTTCAATTTTTGCATTACTTGTTGATTCACAAAAATCTCCTCCTTATGCTTTCATGTTTTCCGAATTTACGCTTTCTAAAACATGTCAGCATAAGGAAGCGTTTGTTACTTACTTGTGTAGGCTATAATAGCATCATGTAAAAACTGTACTGCTCCTGTTGTACCACGCTCATTATAGTATGCTGCAAAACGTTCATCTGCTATATACATTTGTGCAAGCCCTGCATGTGCTTCTTTCGAATATTCCTTCCATGTAAAGCTTAGCCACCTTTTATGCAGCTCAGCTACTTCCATAGCAATATCACTTGTCGCATCACCAAGCTCCATCGCCTCTGTTAAACGTTCAAACATTTGCTGCTCTAGCTGTTGCATTTCTTGATATTGCTGCTCAGTCATATTCATAAGCTTAGCATTCGAAGCATCCACTGTTTCATCGCCATATTTTTCACGTATTTCTTGACCATATTGCTTTTCATTATCTGCGATTAACTTTTCTTTAAAGCCTTTAAATTTTTCTTCATTTGACATTGGTCGTTCCTCCTCGATAGATTGTATTGTTTTTTCCACTGTTTGTAAGATTTCTTCAAGCTGTTTCTTGCGTTTTTGCAATGCTACTTGATGTGCTTTCAGTGCCTCAAAGTGCTGAAAATTAGGTGCTTGAATAATATCCTGAATCGTCGATAGCTTCATATCCAGTGCTCTATAAAATAAAATTTGCTGTAACATATCGACTTCAACCTGACTGTAAAAACGATAGCCTGCCTCATTTGTTCTTGCTGGCTTTAGTAACCCAATTTCATCATAATAGCGCAGTGTTCTTGTACTCACACCTGACAAATTCGCAAGCTCCTGAATGGTATATTCCATGTTGTCACCTCCACTAATGCTACTGTAAACGTTGACGCAACGTTAAAGTCAATAAAATAATTTAATCTAATCATAATTTTTTTAGTTATATCATTCCACAACTACCTATAAAATTATATTTACAAGCCGATATAACTAGCAAAATTTTCACAGGAGTATGATAGGATGAAATGTCCAAATTGTCAGCATGAAAACGCTATGGACGGCAAGTTTTGCACAGACTGTGGTCGCAAACTTACTAATTCATCATTACGCAAGCAAGGTATTCCTACATGGGCAATTATCGTATTATCAGTCTGCTTTATTGCAACATGTGCCTAGCTATTAAGACACTGAACCATTAGGTATTGAAACGTCTGAATCCCCAATAGACTTAAAGGTCATTGCATTTGGTAGCCACAAGGCTTTGAAAATTCGGCTTCTATTGGCTACATACTAGGCAATAAACGTGATATGGAACTTGAAAATTTTATATATAAGCATATCTATCAGGTAGATGTACACATTGATAAAGGTAGTAGCAGCAGCCCATTGGTTGATGTCAATACAGGCAATGTAATAGGCATTAACTCTCTGTTATACACAACTGGAACAAGCACTAATTTCGCCTTCTCCATTCCTCTTTATAGCATTTGAGGGATGGGCTGCTAAGCCTCTTACTGCTAATGAGGTTCATGCTGTTGCGAATGTCTATGTAAATGATCGAGAAGCTCCAATTGAAGAGGACACAATGAACGAAACGGATGCCCTATTAGCAGGGCAATTCGTGCAAGCATTCCGGCTTTATTATGAAATGGCACTCAATGAAGGTGATTTTTACTGGATTGCCGATAGCCTTACAGAGGAATATGTGAATGACATTGCATACCAAGATCATTATTTCTTTTTTGCAGGCAATGAGATACTAGATGTTCAATATTCAAATGGTCAATACTATATAGAAATAAATAGAATATTTGATTTCTACGATGCACAAGATAACTATCAATTCTATGATCGCTATAAGATCTATACGGTGATTACGGTGCATATAAAATTGCAAATATTAAAATTCACTACTTTCAATGTAATCAAAAAGTGCAGCGAATGACTCTAAACTCATCCACTGCACTGTTAGATGCTATCCGTCGATTTAGCGTCACTTTCACGCTTCTATCCGTCTAGTAGAGGCGGCTATCCAGCTCTCGACTATTTTGAACAAAAAAATGCAGTAGATGAACGTTCATCTACTGCATTTTGTATGACCCGTACGGGATTCGAACCCGTGTTACCGCCGTGAAAGGGCGGTGTCTTAACCACTTGACCAACGGGCCCATGGCGGAGAAGGAGGGATTTGAACCCTCGCGCCGGTTACCCGACCTACACCCTTAGCAGGGGCGCCTCTTCAGCCTCTTGAGTACTTCCCCTTTTGGCTCCGAAGGCAGGACTCGAACCTGCGACAACCTGATTAACAGTCAGGTGCTACTACCAACTGAGCTACTTCGGAATATTGGTGGGCCTAAATGGACTCGAACCATCGACCTCACGCTTATCAGGCGTGCGCTCTAACCAGCTGAGCTATAGGCCCTCTCTGGAGCGGGTGATGGGAATCGAACCCACGACATCAGCTTGGAAGGCTGAGGTTTTACCATTAAACTACACCCGCATACATGGTGGGTCAGGACGGAATCGAACCGCCGACACTTAGAGCTTCAATCTAATGCTCTACCAACTGAGCTACTGACCCACATGTTAAAATAAATGGCGGTCCCGACCGGGATCGAACCGGCGATCTCCTGCGTGACAGGCAGGCATGTTAACCGCTACACCACGGGACCATTTGATTGCTTTCATCCATAAAAATTGGTTGCGGGGGCCGGATTTGAACCAACGACCTTCGGGTTATGAGCCCGACGAGCTACCACTGCTCCACCCCGCGATAATTATATACTGTTTCGAGTTTTTCAAGCACCATTTATCAAAATTTAAAACTGGAGGAGGTAGAGGGATTCGAACCCCCGCGCGGTGTTACCCGCCTGTCGGTTTTCAAGACCGATCCCTTCAGCCAGACTTGGGTATACCTCCGTAACAATATATAAATGGTGGACCTTGCAGGACTCGAACCTGCGACCGGACGGTTATGAGCCGTCTGCTCTAACCAACTGAGCTAAAGGTCCTTTAAGATGGCGGCAGAGGGGATCGAACCCCCGACCTTACGGGTATGAACCGTACGCTCTAGCCAGCTGAGCTACGCCGCCAGGATCTTTATACTGGTTATTAAATCATGGTGGAGCCTAGCGGGATCGAACCGCTGACCTCCTGCGTGCAAGGCAGGCGCTCTCCCAGCTGAGCTAAGGCCCCATAATTTTTTTGGAAATGGTCGGGAAGACAGGATTCGAACCTGCGACCCCTTGGTCCCAAACCAAGTGCTCTACCAAGCTGAGCTACTTCCCGTACATTTTATTGGCGCGCCCGACAGGAGTCGAACCCATAACCTTCTGATCCGTAGTCAGACGCTCTATCCAATTGAGCTACGGGCGCATATAAAAATGGTGCCGAGGACCGGAATCGAACCGGTACGGTAGTCACCTACCGCAGGATTTTAAGTCCTGTGCGTCTGCCAGTTCCGCCACCCCGGCACATTTGGAGCGGAAGACGAGGTTCGAACTCGCGACCCCCACCTTGGCAAGGTGGTGTTCTACCACTGAACTACTTCCGCATGTGCTTACGTTTTTTAAAATCTGGTATATATAAAGAATGGTGCGGGTGAAGGGAGTCGAACCCCCACGCCTTGCGGCGCTAGATCCTAAGTCTAGTGCGTCTGCCAATTCCGCCACACCCGCTTAATGGTTGGTATTCAAAATGGTGAGCCATGAAGGACTCGAACCTTCGACCCTCTGATTAAAAGTCAGATGCTCTACCAACTGAGCTAATGGCTCAAAAAAATGGTGCCGGCTGTAGGAGTCGAACCCACGACCTACTGATTACAAGTCAGTTGCTCTACCAACTGAGCTAAGCCGGCAACATGGTGGAGGATGACGGGCTCGAACCGCCGACCCCCTGCTTGTAAGGCAGGTGCTCTCCCAGCTGAGCTAATCCTCCTGGGTAATATGCCTAGCGACGTCCTACTCTCGCAGGGGGAAGCCCCCAACTACCATCGGCGCGAAAGAGCTTAACTTCCGTGTTCGGGATGGGAACGGGTGTGACCTCTTTGCCATTATCACTAGACTTTTACTATGTATCTTGTTTTGAAGCTGTTACCATGTCCTTCAAGACAAGAATTATTGTATAACGTTTTTTAATATTATGCAACACTTTTTTTATAAAAAAAGAAATTATTACTTTTTAAAGATATTTTTGTTAAGTAAGAGAAAATATTGCCCTGCAACACATTATAGCAATTGTTAATTCAAAAGAAAACAATTATTTTATAATATCAAGCATGTTGATTATAGAAATATATACTATAAACAGGCATGTTTTGTAGGAAAGAGGAACGACTTCAGCCAAAATAAATTAGTTGAAGCTATAGTTCCCCCTCAACGAAAATTAACAGTTTCGTAGATATTATCTGTAAAATAAAGGATAATCATTACGCATCTTATAATCCATTGTTAAATAGCAACAAGAGCCTTTTGTAATGTTTCAATCTCCTCAAATGTTGTAGACGGGCCAAAAGATATTCTAAAAAATTGTCGTGCTACCTCACTAGTATAACCCATTGATAAAATTGCTTTTGTGCCAGATTCACTATGAATATCACATGCACTTCCTGTAGAAATACAGATACCTGCTTCATTTAACTTCAATAATACATATTGTCCTTCCACTTTCTCCATCATCACACCACAAATACTAGGTAATTGCTGATGACATTCTATAAGCTGACAGTTTTTTGGTAAGTTGCTTGTGAAAAATTTTCTTAACGCCTTATAGTGCTGCCAGTCATACTGATAGTCTTCAATCGCTGTCGCAAAAGCAACAATTGCTGGTGTATCAATGGTCCCTCCTCTTAAGCCTCGCTCATGTGTAACGCCTGGTGCTAGTGCAGGAACACGAATTACTGGATTTATGTAAACAGCACCACAGCCTTTTGGTCCACCAATTTTATGAGCCGAAATGGTAAGAGCATCTGCACCAGTTGGTAATACTTGCTTTCTAAAGGATTGGACACAGTCAATATGACAGAAGATATGAGATGCTTTTGCTATCTCTATTATTTCTTCCACGGGCTGAATTACACCAATTTCAGAATTTATATGCTGAATCGTTATTAATGCTGTATCCTCTCGAATGGCTTGCTGTAACTGCTGTAAATCAATACAGCCATCTTTTTGTAATGGTAATTTAGTAACAATAAAGCCCATCTCCTCTAATGTATTTAATGCTGCATGCACAGAAGTATGCTCAGCCTGTGATGAAATAATATGCTTCCCTTTTGTGGAGGCTAATGCTAAGGACAAAATAGCTAGTATATTTCCCTCTGTTCCGCTTCCTGTAAAGATAATACCGTCACGATGAATACCAAGCGCATTGGCTACCACTTTCCTTGATTGCTCCACAAAATAATGAGCCTGCCCTCCTACATCATGCAAACTTGCACTATTGCCGTAATAACGCTGTGCAACCTCCATATAGGCAGCGAGAGCTTTTTCTGTCATCGGTGATGTTGCCGCATAATCCATATAAATCATTGTATTCTTCCTCTCTTATTGATCAGGTCTTGTTTTCTTCTTTATTTTATGTAAAGATATGTGTCAAGACAACTGTAAAGAAGGTATAGCTATGGATGTAATAACAGACGTTGTTATTATTGGCAGCGGTATTGCTGCACTTCAAGCCGCCACATTGCTTGAAAAGCATTTCCAAGTAGAGATTGTGACAAAGTCAGAGGTACATGTTAGTAGCTCTTATCGTGCACAAGGCGGTGTTGCTGCTGTTATCAGTGAAAAAGATCATATTGAATATCATATTGCGGATACATTGAAGGCAGGAGAATATCATCATGAGCAAGGGCATGTAGAAGCACTAATAAAAGATGGTGTGAAAATAATCGATAGTTATCTAAAAGCAGGGCTACCAATTGATCGACATAGCAATGGGAAGCCTGCGCTAGGCTTAGAAGGAGCCCATAGCCATCATCGTATTTTACATGCAGGTGGTGATCGCACTGGTCAAATTTTGATTGATTACTTGCTTCATAAGCTATCACCTAAAACAAAGATTCATTGTTATGAAATGGCTTATGAGCTTTTACTGAATACAGATGGTGACTGTATAGGTGTGTTGACAAAGGGACAACACGGTAACAAGCGTTACTTTGCTCATCATATTATTCTAGCAACAGGCGGTGCAGGCGCTCTCTATGCAAGCACATCGAATTATCCAACAAGTACAGGAGATGGCATTGCTCTAGCCTTTCGTGCAGGTGCTGCCATTAGCGATATGGAATTTATGCAATTTCATCCAAGCTTGCTATGGTGTGAAAATAAAGCGAGAGGATTAGTTTCTGAAGCTGTGCGAGGCGCTGGCGGTGTCTTTGTGGATGCACAGCGTCAGCCCATTATGAAAGGCTTACATGAACAGCTTGACTTAGCGCCAAGACATATTACTGCATTGGCACTTTATCAAAAGCGTGCCGCTGGTGAGGAAACGTTTATTGATATTGCTAGCATTAATAATTTTAGAACGAGATTTCCAACGATTGCGCAGCTCTGTGATGACCATCATATTGATTTACAGAATGGGTTAATCCCTGTAGCACCAGGAAGTCACTTTTTAATGGGTGGTGTTATCGCTGATGATAAAGGACGAACTACAATAACTAACTTATATGCAGTTGGTGAAGTCGCTTGTACTGGTGTCCATGGTGCGAATCGTTTAGCCAGCAATTCCTTATTGGAAGGTATTACATTTGGGCAAAAAATGGCACAATTCATTATTCAAAAAGGCTGCCATCAAAGAAATTTTATGCTTGCCCAGCATGAATACTCTCATGCCTTACCACCTTTAATGAGTAAACAGCAATTACAGCAACAGATGATGCAATCTTTAGGCATTGTTCGAACGATGGATGATATGCAGTATTTAGCACAGCAATTGCCTTCCTTACCATCACTTCTCCATGTTCCTTTAAAGAAGTTGGAGCAAACAGAGCTGGAATTATTGATGATGCATATTGTTGCAACATTGATGGTGCAGGCTGCCATCGCAAGAACTGAAACACGGGGCGCCCATATTCGTACAGATACACCTAAAATGGAGGCACAGTGGGCAAATCGTTGGATTATTTTTTCACAAGGACAAATGAAAGTGAGGAACTCTTTGTATGAATATCATCAAACTCGAGGAAATGCTCAAGCAGTTTTTTAATGAAGATATTGGTGATGGGGATTTATCGAGTGAATTTATATTTTCAGCTAAGGAACAAGGAGCTTTTTCTTTTTATGCAAAAGAGCAAGGTATTTTTTGTGGCTCCCCCATTATTGAGCATGGCTTTCTTCTACTCGATCATTCAATGGAAATCCAGCTTTATAAACAGGATGGCGATAAAGTAGAGGCTGGTGATGTTCTCGCTGTTATTAAAGGGCCATTGCAGAAATTATTAATGGGTGAGCGCGTTATTTTAAACCTTATTCAACGTATGTCTGCTATTGCTACAGCTACCCATCAAGCTGTTCAAAAAACAAAAGGAACCAATGCGAAAATATGTGATACACGTAAAACGATTCCTGGTTTGCGTATGCTCGATAAATATGCTGTAAGAATCGGTGGTGCTTATAATCATCGTCATGGTCTATATGATGCAATTATGTTAAAAGATAATCATATTGCCTTTGCTGGTAGCATTACAAAAGCTGTTCAAGCGGCTCGTGCAAAAGTCGGTCATACTGTGAAAATCGAAGTTGAAATTGAAACAAAGGCACAGTTGGATGAAGCAATTACGGCAGGGGCAGATATTATTATGTTTGATAATCGTAGTCCCGAAGAAATACGTGCATGGCTCCCTGCTGTTCCCCCCTCAATTGCAACAGAAGCTTCAGGAGGTATTACATTGGAAAATTTACAGGCTTATGCGCAATCAGGTGTTCAGTGGATTTCACTTGGTTCATTAACACATTCCGTTCAAGCCTTCGATATTAGTGCACTTGTACAAATGAAAGGAGATCATTCCATTGTCTATTACTAGTTTATTACAACAAACGACATTACTACCTGAGCATTATCGAACATTATCTGTAAAGGAAATGGAATCTCGTATTTTAGCCATCAAAAAGAAATTAGGATATAAGCTATTTATTCCAGGTCATCATTATCAAAAGGATGAAGTCATTCAATTTGCTGATGCAACCGGTGATTCCCTCCAGCTAGCACAATTATCAGCAGCAAATAAAGAAGCTGAGCATATTGTATTTTGCGGTGTTCATTTTATGGCTGAAACTGCAGATATGCTAACAACAAAACAACAGCATGTTTATTTACCAGATATGCGAGCAGGCTGTTCGATGGCGGATATGGCAGATATTTATCAAACTGAACAAGCATGGCCGATTCTTCAACAGCTCTTTGGTGATACAATCATCCCATTAACATATGTAAACTCAACGGCTGCTATTAAAGCATTTACAGGCAAACATGGTGGTGCATGTGTAACGTCATCTAATGCAAAGGCACTTGTACAATGGGCTTTTACTCAGAAACAACGTATTTTCTTTTTACCTGACCAACATTTAGGAAGAAATACTGCCTATGATTTAGGCATTCCCCTTGAAAACATGGCTGTGTGGAACCCACATAGCAATAAGCTAGAAACAGAGCAGCCTCTTGAAGATATTCAAGTTATTTTATGGAAGGGGCATTGTTCTGTGCATGAAGGATTTACAGTTTATCATACAGAAATAGTTCGTCAGCAATATCCACATATGCGAATTATTGTTCATCCTGAATGCAGTCGTGAAGTGGTAGCAGCAGCTGATGATGCAGGCTCAACAAAATACATTATTGATACTATTAATCAAGCACCAAGCGGCACTGCTTGGGCAATAGGGACAGAGATGAACCTTGTTAACCGTATTATTAAACAGCATCCAGATAAACATATTATCTCGTTAAACGAAAACTTCTGCCCTTGCCTAACAATGAATCGAATCGACCTTCCACATTTGTTATGGTGTCTTGAAAGCATTGAACAGGGACAGCCACATAATCGTATCCAAGTGGATGAGCAAACGACAGCTGAAGCACTTAGTTCCCTAGAAAGAATGCTAGCTAGAAGATAAATTTTTAAAAGCAGAAATGTTGTGAAAGCAATGTTTCTGCCTTTTTTTATTTGCCTATATCGTTGGAATCAGTCCCAATTGACATAGTATTTAGCTCTATGCTACTGTCGAATTGGAGGTGATAAAAAATGACTTTTCAATCAAAAAATATTTTTATCAATTTACCAGTAAAAGATTTGAATAAATCCATCCATTTTTTTAAAGAGTTAGGTTTTGAACACGCGTGTTGATTAGCCAAAATCACGTAACACTTTTTTGATAAATCATCCGAGCTGATGATAAGATTTCTTCGACGTACGTTCGCCATTTCACCGGAAGCGCATGCCAAAGAAACAGGCGTGTAAAACCTGCGAATGACAAGGAGTCTACGTCTGATTTCAACTGAATGCGGCTGTGTAAAAACTTTAATAAAACATAGGCAATTAACGCGGCGAAAAGCTGACTAAATACCGCATTTTTAGTCGTGCCAAATAATACTGGCACATTTAAATTTTGTTTAATCCAGCGAAAGAAGGATTCGATTGCCCAACGTTCCTTATACATGCCTGCGATTTCTTCTGCGGATACATCGCGAAGATTCGTGACGACACGTACAATCGCACCTTCATAATCGGTAAACTCGACAATACGATGGCGTTTTTCGGTTTGTTTTTGTGCCGTACCTAGCGTACAAGTAAAGTCTGCGACGATATTTGAACCTTCCACAGCTGCTCGTTGTAACGATTTTTTACGGTTTAACTGAATATTCTCTTTTAAACGAATGACAAAATCCTGCTGCGTTTTTGCATATCGATCGACTTTATCAATTGAAAAATAAGCACGATCCGCCACTAAAATAAAACGCTTATCTTCTAATTGAACACCGATTGGACCATCATGCTTCAGCCCAGTTGTTTCAACGATTTGAAGAGGCATACCTGTTTCATTTGTAAAGCTGACGTGCAGTTTGATCCCTGAACGATTCCCGTGATAAAGCGCCCATGGTAAACGAGTTTTTCCGACCGTAATCGTTGTCGAATCAATTGCCAGAAGTTCTTTTTTTAACTTGAGAGAACGCCTTGCAGCTCGGTTTAATCGGCCGACAATTAATTCGAAAATACGCTTCACGATGAGGTAATTCAGTTCACCTAAACGTTTTGAAAGTGTCGAATAGTCCACTGATTTTAAGCCGTGTGCGGGTGCAACATCCGCAGCGTGGCGCATACTTTTCCATTCAAATGTAGCAGCACCAACCAAGTAGTCTAAAAGTGTCGCTACATTACATTTACGAGCCGTATCTTCAAACTGAAACTCAGCTAGAATCCCGTCCAGTTCTTCCTGTGAAATAAAGTTTTGAAGTAATGTGAAAATCGTGGTATTCTTAGCCATGAGAGATTCCTCCTCGTAAATGTTGGTGTGGTAACTTACATTTTACATGGAATCTCTCTTTTTTATTAGTTTTTTATAGGAAAATTTAGTTAA